>JAYUHM010000082.1:0-15000 GCA_043766985.1 Polaromonas sp. | reverse complement strand
GCACAGCGCGCCGTGGGTCTCGACCAACACGTGCAAGGGGATGTCGTCGCCACCCAGGCTGTCGACCAGCGCGACGGCGCGCTGCACCTCCGCCAGGCCTTCGGGCTTGGGCAGCATCAGGTAGGCCGGCCTGCGGGCAGCGCCGAGGACCGTTGCCACCACGTCGCCAAAGCGCGCGTGTGCCGCGTTCAGCAGGCGCACGCCCACCCGGCCGTGGCGGTTGTCCGGGCTGCCCAACAGGGCGGCAATGCGCTGAGCCTGGTCGACTTCGGCGCCCACCGGTGCACCGTCCTCGTTGTCCAACGTCACGTCGAAGACCGGACCCAGCTCAGCTTGCAGCTGCAGGCTTTTCGTCATGCGCGGCTCGACGCCGGCATAGTGATCGCAGACGGGCAGCGCAGGCGCAGCTTCGTGCGCGCCGAACAGCGCCGCCCGGGGGCTGGTCAAGGCGGTCAAAGCAGGTGCTTGACGCCTTCTTGCTCGCCCGTCAATTCGGCCAGCGTCTTGTCGATGCAGGCCTGGCTGAAGGCGTCGATGGGCAGGCCTTCGACGATCTTGTACTTGCCGCCTTCGGTGGTTACCGGGAAGCCGAACATCACGTCCTTCGGAATGCCGTAGTCGCCGTTGGAGGGAACGCCCATCGTGACCCACTTGCCGTTGCTGCCCAGCGCCCAGTCTCGCATGTGGTCGATGGCGGCGTTGGCCGCGGAGGCGGCAGACGACAGGCCGCGCGCCTCGATGATGGCGGCGCCGCGCTTGCCCACGGTAGGCAGGAAGGTGTTGGCATTCCACTCTTGGTCGTTGATCATCTTGGCCACGCTCTCACCATTGATGGTGGCAAAGCGGTAGTCGGCGTACATGGTGGGCGAATGGTTGCCCCACACGGCCAGCTTTTCAATCGAGGCCACGGCCTTGCCGGTTTTGGCAGCAATTTGGCTCAGGGCGCGGTTGTGGTCCAGGCGCAGCATGGCGGTGAAGTTTTTGCGTGGCAGGCTAGGCGCGCTCATCATGGCGATGTAGGCGTTGGTGTTGGCAGGGTTGCCCACCACCAAGACTTTCACATTGCGTGACGCCACGGCGTTCAGCGCCTTGCCTTGGGCGGTAAAAATGGCACCGTTCACTGCCAGCAGCTCGGCGCGCTCCATGCCGGGGCCGCGTGACGCGAACCTACCAGCAGGGCGTAGTCGGTGTCTTTGAAAGCGGTCATCGGGTCGCTATGGGCTTCCATGCCCACCAGCAATGGGAAGGCGCAGTCGTCCAGCTCCATCATCACGCCCTTGAGGGCTTTTTGTGGGCCTTCAACCGGCACTTCCAGCAGTTGCAAAATCACTGGCTGGTCTTTGCCCAGCATTTCGCCGCTGGCGATACGGAACAACAATGCGTAACCAATTTGACCAGCGGCACCGGTGACGGCCACGCGAACAGGCTTTTTGCTCATAGGGAAACTCCAAAATGAAAGTGATGGGTGAGGTAACGAAAATCAGGGCGGCTTGCCTGCGCGCAAAGTGCGCTAGCCAGACCGCAAAGCCTTAGAGTTTACCCTCGAAACTGGCATTTGGTCAATTTGTCTTATGTCTTATATAAGATATGATTGCAATAGTCTGTTTCAAGACAATTTACGTACCATTTTTATCATCCAACCATGGCTGCTGTTCCCTCTACCGTTACTGACGATTTTGCAAGTGCTACGCCAGCTTTTAGCCCCTTGTACAGCCAAATCAAAGGCCTGATCCTGCAAAGCCTGCAGTCGGGTGAGTGGAAGCCGGGCGAAACCATTCCGTCCGAGATAGACCTGGCCGCCCGCTACCGCGTCAGCCAAGGCACAGTGCGCAAAGCCATTGACGAGCTGGCGACCGACAACCTGGTGGTGCGCCGACAAGGCAAGGGCACCTTTGTCGCCACGCATTCTGAAAACCATGTGCAGTTTCGTTTTTTAAAGCTGGTGCCCGATACCGGTGCCCCTGGCAGCGAAGGCCCGGCCCAGCGCGATATCGTCGACTGCCGCCGCACCCGCGCAGCTGCCGACGTAGCCCGTGCACTAGCCCTGAAAACTGGTGATGCCGTGCTGCAAGCGCGCCGTGTGCTGAGCTACGGCGGTGTGCCGACCATTGTGGAAGACCTGTGGCTGCCCGCCACGCCCTTCAAAGGCCTCACCGCTGAACGCCTGAGCGATTACCACGGCCCCATGTATGCGCTGTTTGAAACCGAGTTCAATGTGCGCATGGTGCGCGCTGACGAGAAAATACGCGCTGTGCCCGCTACTGACGGGCTTGAGCAGCTATTAAAAGTAGAGCTTGGCACACCCCTGCTGAGTGTAGAGCGAATTGCCTTTACCTACAAAGACTCCCCCATGGAGCTGCGCCGTGGCTACTACCGCACGGACACGCACCACTACCATAACAGCCTGAGCTAAGCGCTAGCCAAATAGGGTTTGAGCCAGCCCAAACCTGCCGACGTGCCGCCCGGCTGACCGCCTAAACGCGGTTTGTATTCGCAGCCTATCCAGCCTGTGTAGCCCAAGCTGTCGATCACCTCAAACAAATACGGGTAGTTCATCTCGCCCACGTCGGGCTCTTGCCGCTCGGGCACACCGGCAATTTGAAAGTGGCCTACGTTGCCGGTGGGCAGGTATTGGCGGATTTTCATGGCCACGTCGCCCTCGACAATTTGGCAGTGGTACAAATCCATTTGCACCTTCACATTGGGTTGGGCAATCTCGGCAATCAAATCGTGCGCGTGGTCTTGGCGGTTTAAAAAGAAACCGGGGATGTCGCGGGTGTTAATCGGCTCAAGCAGCAAATTCAAGTTTTGATTTGCTATTAATTTACTAGCTGCTTGTGCATTAGTTACATAGGATTGGCGCACATTGGTTCGATCTTTTCCGGCTGGCAGCAGCCCCGCCATCATGTGCACACGCGGGCACTGCAGCGCATCGGCATAGCGCAGTGCCAGCTCGGCGCCCGCCAACAACTCGGCCTCGCGTCCGGGAATGCAGGCGATGCCGCGCGTGCCCGCGTTCCAGGCGGCATCTATCGACGCCGCGTCTATGCCCCCGGGCGGCAAGTTAAACAGCACTTGTTGCAGTCCGTTGGCCTTCAGCCGGGCAGCCAGCTCTTTGCCATCGTAGGCGTAGGGGAACAGATACTCCACGGCTTTGAAACCATCTTTGGCGGCCGCTTCAAAGCGGTCTAGGAAAGGCAGCTCGACGTACATCATCGACAGGTTAGCGGCAAATTTTGGCATAGTAGTTTTGAGAGTGTGAAAGCTTGGTCTATGGCGTTACCAACGCGCGCCAAATGTGGTGCGCAGTTCTTGGATCTGCGACTCGGTGAGCGGCGTGGGTTTGGGGGTGCTGGTATGCATCAGCTTGGCGGTTTCTTCCAGTTCTTCCAGCACCGCCATGGCGGCCGCCGGGCTGATGTGCCACACGTTAGGGCCCAAGCGCGCCAGCATGACGGCGCGAATGGGGGTGCCAGCCTGCCCATAACGGTGGATAGCGTCAGCCACCAGTTGCGCAGCAGCGGGGTTGCCGGGACGGTGGTAGGCAATATGCGGCACATGGCCCACCTTCATCACAAAATACGGCGTGATGGCGGGCAGCAGTTCAGCCTCCAGTGCATTCATTGCCAAACTTTGCGCCACGCAATACGTGCTGTGGGTATGCATGACGCACGCAGTTTGGGTGTCAAACTGCCTGCTAGCCGAATAGATACTGGCATGAAGAGCTATTGTTTTACTAGCAACCGCGCCACTGATGTGGTCCAGGGAAAAACTGAGTTTGGCTAGTTGCGCAGGGTCGAGAAAGCCCAGGCAGGCATCGGTGGGCGTGATCAAATAGCCGTCGTCCAAACGCACGCTGATGTTGCCAGCGGTGGCGTGCACATAGCCACGGTCAAACAGGCTTTTGCCTACTCTGCAAATTTCTTCGCGGGCTTGGGATTCAGTCATGGAGGTCATGCGGCTAGCGCTCCAAAAGCTTGAAGGCTTTGGTAAAAAAATCCTCGGCGCCAAAGTTACCGGACTTCAGGGCCAGATGCAATGGGGTGCCGACAGCAGTGGCTTGCCCATAGCACCAGGGCACGCCAGGGTCAATCTGGCCACCGATCTGCATTTGCTGCACGCCCAGCGCCTGTGCACACGCGCCCGAGGTTTCGCCGCCGGCTACCACCAATTGCTGTACGCCTAGCGCTACCAAGCCTTTGGCGATGGCACTTAAGGCCTGCTCCACGCGCTCGCCCGTCGCCTGCGCGCCTAGCTCGGCTTGTGCACTTGCTACGTCCTGCGCGTCGGCTGTGGAATACACCAAGACGGGGCCTTGGGCTAGTAACGGTTTTGCCCATGCCAATACCGCTTGCACTGCGCTGTGGCGCTGCGCTTCGTCACCCAACACCGCTGGCATATCCAGCGCCAAATGGGGTTTGCCTGTTGCTTTCCATGCAGCTACTTGGGCATTGGTAGCCTGCGAGCAGCTACCCGAGATGACCGCTTGTAGCCCCAGCGCTGTGGGCAAAAGCGCAGACTGCGGCGTCGATTGGATGCCAAAGTTTTGCGGTAACCCGATAGCCACGCCCGAGCCTGCGGTCAGTAGTGGCAACCCACCCAATGCAGGGCCCAAGCGCATCAAATCGTCATTCGACACAGCATCGACAACCGCGATACCCACGCCTTGCGCACGCAACTGGGCCATCCGTGCGCGCACGGCCTCAGCGCCCGCCGCCACGGCACGGTAGTCAATCAAGCCCACCTTGCGGCGGCACTGCGCCTGCAGCACCCGCACCAGGTTGGCATCTTGCATGGGCGTGAGAGGGTGGTTTTTCATGCTGGACTCGGACAGCAGCACCTCGCCGACAAACAAATGCCCTTTGAAAACCGTACGTCCGTTGTCTGGGAAAGCGGGCGTCGCCACCGTAAAGTCAGTTCCCAGCGCATCCATCAACGCTTCGGTTACGGGGCCAATATTGCCGCGCTTGTCGGTGCCGTCGCCATCATACCAGCTATCAAATGTAGAGCAATACTTAAAGTAAATCTGCTTGGCTCCAGCGTCGTTTAGCCACTGCAAGGCTTGCAACGACTGCGCAATGGCTTCGGCAGGCGCAATGGTGCGCGATTTAAGTGCTACGACCACCGCATCCGCATCGGCGGCCAATGGTGCGCTGGGCACGCCATTGGTTTGCACCACCCGCATGCCTGCGCGTACCAGGTTGTTAGCTAAATCGGTTGCGCCGGTAAAGTCGTCGGCAATGCAGCCAAGCATGATCGTCATGGCGCGACCTTCTTGGGCAATTCGATACCGGGGAAAATTTTAATCACCGCGCTGTCGTCCTCTTTGGCAAACCCAGCGGTCGATGCCTGCATGAACATTTGGTGCGCGGTGGATGACAGCGGCAACGGGAACTTGCTGGCGCGCGCCATGTCCAGCACCAGCCCCAGGTCTTTGACAAAAATATCTACCGCAGACAGCGGCGTGTAGTCCGCGGCCAGCACATGGGCCATGCGGTTTTCAAACATCCAGCTATTGCCGGCGCTGTGGGTAATCACCTCGTACAGCGCGGCAGGGTCTACACCTTCTCTTAAGCCCAATGCCATAGCCTCGGCCGCAGCGGCAATGTGCACGCCCGCCAGCAGTTGGTTGATGATTTTGACCTTGCTGCCCGCGCCTGCACTACTGCCCAGCTTGTATACCTTGGCGGCCATGGTGTTTAAAAATGCCTCCGCCCTGGCATAGGCTTCAGGCTTACCTGCCGTCATCATCGTCATTTGTCCGCTGGCAGCCTTGGCCGCGCCGCCAGAGATGGGCGCGTCGATGTACAGAATGCCCAGCTTTTCCAGCCGAGCTTCCAGCGTGACCGACCAGTTAGGGTCGACCGTAGAGCACATCACAAACACGCTGCCGCGCCGCATGCTGGCAGCGCAGCCGCCTTCGCCAAACAGCACGGCTTCGGTTTGCGCGGCATTCACCACGACCGAGACCACCACGTCACACGCAGCGCCCAGCTCGGCCAGCGAGGCACAAGCCGTGCCGCCGCCCTGTGCAAAGGCTTGCGCTACCTCAGTGCGCACATCAAACACCATAGGCGCATGGCCTGCACGGCGCAGCGACTGCGCCATGCCGTTACCCATAGCGCCCAATCCAATCAGGCCAATTTTTTCTGTCATCGCTTTGCTCCGTTCAGTCCCAGCTCCTTGGGTGCATGCTAATCATAGCGTTGTGGCTGCGCTTAGGCCGGTGCCAAGCCTTGCAGCGCCGCCACCGCTTCGGCGTCGGTGCGGTACAGGCGCAGCATCGGCCCCTCTACCAACACCTCGGCTTTGCGCAACACTCTCTCTACCGGCAGCTTGATGCCGCTGATGTGCAGCGCCACACCGCGTACCAGCAAGGCGGCGCGCAACTGACCAAACACCTCCACGCCGGTAGCGTCAATGCGGTTAATCGGCTGGGCAAACAGGCACACGTGGCGTACCTGCGGGTGCATAGCCAAGTGCTCGGTAATAGCGCGCTCCCAAGCGCTGGCCGATGCAAAATCAAGCTCGGCGTCCATGCGCAGTGCGTACAACTGCGGTGCCAGCGGCGGTAGCTGCCACAGGTGGCGATCGCGCAGGCTGCCATCGGGGTGCAAGCCCACTTCGATGATGCGGGGGTGCAAGCGCAGGTACAAAAAATGCACCAGTCCCATCAGCACCCCCGCCAGCACACCCCAATAAATGCGCGGCGCTGTCAGCAACGTCACCGCAAATGTCACCACCGCCGTCATGGCCTCTACCCGGTCAATTCGCCATAAGGCTAGCAGCCGCTGCGGCTTAAGCAAGCCCATCACCGCCGCAATCACCACCGCAGCCAGTACGGCCCGCGGCACATGCTGCAGCAGCGGCATCAGCAGCACCAAGGCCAGCAGCACACAAACTACCGTGGCCACGGCCGACCAACCGGTTTTGGCACCCGCATGCAAAGCAATGGCAGAGCGCGAAAACGAGGTGCTGGTAGGAAAGCTGCCGCTCAACGCGCTGGCCAGTTTGGCCACGCCTTGGCCAATCAAGTCCTGGTTGTTGTTCCAGAGTTTGCCGTCATGTTGCGCTTCTATTTTGGCGCTTGACGCGGTTTCCAGAAAACTCACCAGGGCAATAACCGCCGCTGGCACCAGCAACACCCCCAGCGTGTCCCAGCCCGGAGGCGCTGGCCAGTATAGGCTGGGCATACCCGCAGGCAGCGCACCGATGATGGCACCGCCGCCGGCAGAGTAGCCGCTCCACCAACTTACCAAACCCGCCAACCCCACTGCCAGCAGCACCATAGGTAAACGCGGCAAATAACGTTTACCCACCATCAGCGCCGCTAAAGACACGGTGCCAAAGCCTAAAGCCGCCCCATCAAAGTGGGGGGTCTCCAGCAGGCTACCCAAAGGCCCCTGCATACCCAAAAATACAGGCAACTGGGACGCCATGATCAAAAGCGCAGCAGCCTGGGTAAAGCCCGTAAGCACCGGTGAACTCACCAGATTCAGCACCCAACCCAGGCCGCCAGCACCCAAGGCCAGCTGCATCAGCCCCGACAGAATCGCCAGCCAAACCGCCAGGTTTACCCACTGCGCGCTTGCGGGCGCCGCTAGCCCATTAAGTGAGGCTGCCACCAGCACACAGGTGAGCGCCGCGGGCCCCACCGACAGCCGGGTGGAGCTGCCAAACATCACCGCCGCCAGGGCAGGCAACAACGCCGCATACAGCCCCGTCACCAAAGGCATACCGGCCAAGCCAGCATAGGCTACCGACTGCGGCACCATCACCAGGGCCACCGTCAGGCCAGCCCCCATCTCGCCGCGTAGCAGCGCCGCGTCTGGGCGGGGCCAATTCAGAAAGGGAAAGTAACGTTTTAAATCCACCATAAGCAGAGTATGCCGCAGCATTTCAGCCCTCTACCCCATCTAGTTGGTAGAATCAACCTATGCTTGGAGAGAGCCTCTGCACAGAGGCCGCCGAAGGCGCAGTGGAGACCGTTTATGCGGCCTTTGCAAACGCTCAGGCAAAAGGACAGGCAAGACATAATTCTGTTGGAGAGAGGCTTCCTATTTGTGAAGCCCACCGAAGGGGCAAGCGCTGCATCGCCAGCGTGAATCTCTCAGGTAAAGCGGACAACGGGGTTCCTTTACAGTGCCAATAGTGGCCTGCGATACCATGGAAACCTCGCCACACATGTCTGCTGACCCATCTTTACTTACCACGCCGCTTAACGCCCTGCACACCGCGCTGGGTGCCAAGATGGTGCCCTTTGCAGGCTATAGCATGCCCGTGCAATACCCCGCTGGCCTTATGGCTGAGCATGCACACACGCGCACTGCTGCGGGGCTGTTTGACGTATCCCACATGGGCCAACTGCTGCTGCGCGGCGCTGATGCTGCAGTGGCGTTTGAAAGCCTGATGCCTGTGGACGTGATCGATCTGCCGGTGGGTAAGCAGCGCTATGGCCTGTTAACGACGGATGAGGGCACCCTCATTGACGATTTGATGTTTGTTAACAAAGGTGGCAACGAGATTTTTGTCATCGTCAATGGCGCTTGCAAAGCGGGCGACATTGCGCACATGCAGGCCACAATTGGTAAACGCTGCCAGATCATCACCATGCCCACCCAAGGTTTGCTGGCGCTACAAGGGCCGCTGGCAGTCAACGCGCTGCAGCGCGTTGTGCCAGGTGTAGACCAACTGGTGTTTATGACGGGTGCACCGTTCACCTGGAAGGGCGCCGCCTTGTTTATTACCCGCAGCGGCTACACCGGCGAAGACGGATTTGAAATCTCCGTACCAGCTGAAAGCACCGAGGCTTTGGCCCGCGCTCTGCTAGCCCAACCCGAGGTCAAACCTGCTGGCTTGGGTGCACGCAATTCGCTGCGCCTTGAGGCTGGGCTTTGCCTGTACGGACAAGACATTGACATTACGACTGATCCACTGGAGGCATCGCTGGCTTGGGCTATCCAAAAAGTGCGGCGCACTGGTGGTGCGCGCGCTGGCGGATTCCCTGGCACTACAAAAATACTAGCAGCTTGTGCTGACTCTACTGGGGCTGTGGCCCAGAAACCTTCAAGAAAACGCGTGGGCCTGATTGCACAGGAGCGCGTGCCTGTACGCGAGGGTGTTGAACTTTGCACGCCAGACGGCAAGGTGGTTGGCAAAGTCACCAGCGGCCTGCTGGGGCCTAGCATCAACGTACCGATTGCTATGGGCTATGTGCCCACCGAGCTGTCCAGCATCGGCACGCTGCTACATGCAATGGTGCGTGGCAAGCCAATACCTATGGTCGTCAGCAGCATGCCTTTTGTGCCTAACCGCTACTACCGAGGCCCGGCGGCTTAACCAATTTCTCAAAAATAAACTTCATCTGACCCCATTTAAAAACTCAATTAGAAAAGGAACCTCACCATGACAAAAAAATACACCGAAGACCACGAATGGCTGGACATCGCTGGCGACATCGCCACGGTTGGCATCACTGAGCATGCGCAGGACGCGCTGGGCGATGTGGTGTTTGTAGATTTGCCGGAAGTAGGCAAGACCTATGCGCAAAAAGATACCGCCGGCGTGGTGGAGAGCGTGAAGGCCGCGGCTGACGTGTACATGCCCCTCAGCGGCACCGTGACCGAGGTCAACGAGGCCTTGCGCGCCGACCCGTCGCTGGCCAACAGCGACCCGCTGGGCACTGGCTGGTTCTTCAAAGTCAAGCTGTCTGACGCGTCGCAAACCGCTGCGCTTATGGACGAAACCAGTTATTCCGCGTTTGAGAAAAACGCTTAACTGATCTGCACACGTATTCCGTCAAATTTCCCCGCTTAAATTCCCTGAAAGACGCGCACCATGCTGATGCAAGCCGCCCCTCCTCTGAACGACTTGGAAAACCCCAGCGAATTTATCGCACGCCATATCGGCATCGACGACGAAGCCGAGGCCCATATGCTGAGTGTGGTGGGCGCTGCATCACGCCGCGCATTGATTGAGGCCATCGTGCCGCGCAGCATTGCACGCAGCGCAGGCATGGTGCTACCAGCGCCCGTGACGGAGGCGGCGGCCTTGGCGGAAATGAAAGCCATTGCATCGCAAAACAAAGTCTTCAAAAGCTACATCGGCCAAGGCTATTACAACTGCCACACCCCCGGCGTCATCTTGCGCAACATCCTGGAAAACCCTGCCTGGTACACGGCCTACACGCCCTACCAAGCCGAGATCAGTCAGGGCCGTATGGAGGCGCTGATCAATTTTCAAACCATGGTGTGCGACCTGACGGGCATGCCCATTGCCAATGCATCCATGCTGGACGAAGCCACCGCTGCGGCAGAGGCCATGACGCTGGCCAAGCGCAGCGTCAAAAGCAAAAGCAATGCTTTCATTGTGGCGGGTGATTGCCATCCGCAAACCATCGAGGTGATTCAAACCCGCGCCAAGCCGCTGGGTATTGACGTGGTACTGGCAAACTCTGCGCCCGAGTGGCAAGCTGCACTCAAGGGCGACTACTTTGCCGTGCTGGCACAGTACCCCGCCACCAGCGGGCGTATTGACGACCTGAGCGCAGACGTGGCCACGGTGCATGGCCAGCATGCGGCGTTTATTGTTGCGGCTGATTTATTAGCCCTTACCTTGATTGCACCGCCGGGCGATTGGGGTGCTGACATTGTGGTGGGCACCACACAGCGCTTTGGCATGCCACTGTGCAACGGCGGCCCGCATGCGGCTTACCTGGCGTGCAAAGACGAATTCAAACGTTCCATGCCGGGCCGCTTGGTAGGCGTGAGTGTGGACGCGCATGGCAACCCTGCCTACCGCCTGGCCTTGCAAACGCGCGAGCAGCACATTCGACGCGAAAAAGCCACATCCAACATTTGTACTGCGCAGGTACTGCCTGCGGTGGTGGCCAGCATGTACGCTGTGTACCATGGTCCACAAGGGCTAAAGCGTATAGCGCAGCGCGTAGCGGCGTACACCGCTATTTTGGCCAAGGGACTGCAGCAACTTGGGTTTACGCCGCGCGGTGATTCTGCCTTTGACACACTAAGTCTGAGAACCGATGCTGCTACACAATCAATAGCTACTCGTGCCCAAACCAAAGGCATCAACTTTAGAATCTACTTTAAAGAGTATCTCTGCATCTCGCTTGACGAAACCACCACACGTGACGATATTGCGTTGATCTGGTCAGTTTTTGCTCAGCCTGGCCAGACAATGCCACACGTTGAAGATTTTGAAAAAGGCATCGAGCCTATGATCCCCCACGCTCTGCGCCGCACCTCCAGCTACCTCACCCACCCCGTCTTCAACACCCACCACAGTGAAACCGCCATGCTGCGCTACATCCGCAGCCTGAGCGACAAAGACCTGGCGCTAGACCGCACCATGATTCCGCTGGGCAGTTGCACCATGAAGCTCAACGCCACCAGCGAAATGGCCCCGGTGACCTGGCCCGAATTTGCCAACATTCACCCCTTCGCCCCCGCCGACCAGCGCTTGGGCTACACCGAGCTGGACGCACAACTGCGCGACTGGTTGTGCCAGGCAACGGGCTACGCGGGCATCAGCCTGCAGCCCAACGCAGGCAGCCAGGGCGAATACGCCGGTTTGCTGGCCATCAAGGCTTACTTTGACGACCACGGCCAGAGCCAGCGCAACATATGCCTGATTCCCAGCAGCGCCCACGGCACCAATCCCGCCAGCGCCCAGATGGCCGGGCTGAAAGTTGTGGTGACTGCATGCGATGCCAATGGCAACGTGGACATGGCCGACCTGCAAGCCAAGTGCGAACAGCATAGCCAAGACCTGGCGGTGGTGATGATCACCTACCCCAGCACCCACGGCGTGTTCGAAACCCAGGTCAAAGAACTCTGCGCCTTGGTACACAGCCATGGCGGCCGCGTATACGTAGACGGAGCCAACATGAACGCCCTGGTCGGCGTGGCCGCTCCCGGCGAGTTTGGCGGCGACGTAAGCCACCTGAACCTGCACAAAACCTTCTGTATCCCACATGGCGGCGGCGGCCCAGGCGTGGGCCCGGTTTGCGTGGTGGCCGATTTGATCCCCTACCTGCCCGGCCACGCTACGGCGGGCGATACACAGCACGGTATTGGCGCCATCAGCGCAGCGCCGCTGGGCAATGCATCGGTGTTGCCGATCAGCTGGATGTATTGCCGCATGATGGGTGCAGAGGGACTGCAGCACGCCACCGAAGCCGCCATCCTGGCCGCCAACTACGTCAGTACCCGCCTGGCCGACCACTACCCCACGCTGTACGCCAGCGCCAACGGCCATGTTGCGCATGAGTGCATCCTGGACCTGCGCCCCATCAAAGACAGCTGTGGCGTGACCGCCGAAGACGTGGCCAAGCGCCTGGCCGACTACGGCTTCCACGCGCCCACGCTGAGCTTCCCGGTGCCCGGCACCTTGATGGTCGAGCCCACCGAAAGCGAAACCCTGGCCGAGCTGGACCGCTTCATCTTCGCCATGGTGGCCATCCGCAACGAGATCCGCCAGATCGAAAACAGTGTTTGGCCGCAAGACAACAACCCGCTGAAACACGCACCCCACACTGCTGCCAGCCTGATGACCGCAGAGTGGGACCGCCCGTATGCGCGTGAAGTAGGCGCGTTCCCGCTGGCATCGCTCAAAACTGCAAAGTACTGGCCGCCGGTGGGCAGGGTGGACAACGTGTTTGGCGACCGGAACCTGTTTTGCAGCTGCGTGCCGGTGGCGGATTACGCATGATGGCGTTGCAAGTCCGCCGTGTTGACTACCGCGACCCCTTGGAGGCAGCAGCCCTGCTCCAACTGTTGGACTGGTACGCCCAAGACCCGATGGGCGGTGGCGTACCGTTAGCCGAAGAGGTGAAGGTCCGCCTGTGCGCTGACCTGGCCCAGCGCCCGCACGCTTCCAGCTACATTGCCTGGCTGGGTGGCGAACCCATCGGCCTGGCCAACTGCTTCGAAGCCTATTCCACGTTCAAGGCACAGCCGCTACTGAACATCCACGACCTGGCGGTGCACCCCGCACACCGGGGCCGCGGCGTGGGACAGGCGCTGCTGGCAGCGGTGGCGCAGCATGCCCAGGCACAAGGCTGCTGCAAATTGACGCTGGAGGTGCTGACCGGCAACGCTGCGGCCATGGCCAGCTACACACGCTTTGGCTTCGCGGGCTACCAGCTGGACCCGGCGGCGGGGCACGCAGTGCTGCTGCAAAAGTGGTTGTAATGCGGCCTGGCTGCTGACGCGGCACAGTTCCTGCAACGGTTTACGCCATGTCCACTTCTGCCACGCCCGTCCATGTACACACGCTGTTTGAAGACGCGCAGGCTATCTTCACCGGCACGCTGTTTGTATCCCTGGCGCTGATCTTGTTTGCCCAGGCCGGTTTGATGACCGGCGGGACGGCGGGTGTGGCTTTTTTGCTGCACTACGCCACCGGCATCACGCTGGGCAAGCTGTTCTTTCTGATCAACCTGCCGTTCTACTGGTTTGCGTGGACCCGTATGGGGCGCGAGTTCACCTTCAAGACCTTCATCGCCATCAGCATGCTGTCGGCCATGATGGAGTGGTCGCCCAAGCTGTTTGCCATCGAACGCCTGCACCCGGCCTACGCGGCCGTGCTAGGCGGGCTGCTGCTGGGTTCGGGCTGCCTGTTTCTGGCCCGGCACCGCGCGAGTTTGGGCGGGGCCACCATCGTCACGCTGTACCTGCAAAAAACCTACGGCTGGCGCGCAGGCAAGGTGCAGATGGCCATTGACTGCACCATCGTGCTGTTGGCACTGACGGTAGTCGAGCCTGCCCGCGTAGGCTATTCGGTGTTGGGGGCAGTGGTGATGAACCTGTTTATCTGGATCAACCACAAGCCGGGCCGGTATGCGGTTCTGTAGTGTCCAATATGCGCTATGCAACCTATTGATACTACTGACCAACGACTGACCGACCTGGAAATCAAAGCCAGCTTTACCGAAGACCTGCTGGAACAACTCGACCAGGTGATCATTCGCCAGCAACAGCAAATCGACCTACTTGTGCGCGAGGTCTCCCGACTTCAGCAGCGCCACACCGACGGCCTGGATAGTCCGCGCAGCCCCACCGACGACTTGCCGCCGCACTACTGAAACAAAAACCTATAGCCTCCTAAGGGCTCGGCCTTACTTCTCTAGACGACTGGTCTACTACTTGTTATAATGCAACCATGGTTACAGAAGCACCCAACGCCAAACACCACATACTCAACTGTGGGGAGCGCTTGATCGCCAACAAGGGTTTTGTCGGCGTAGGCCTAGCCGAGATTCTGGCTGTAGCGGGTGTACCCAAGGGCTCGTTTTACCATTACTTCAGCTCCAAAGAACGATTTGGTGAAGCGTTGCTGGTGCGTTACATGGAACGCTATGTGCAAGGACTGGATGTGATGTTCAATCCTGATGGTGCGCCCGGCCGCGTACGACTGATGCGCTATTGGCAGCACTGGAACAACACCCAGTGCGCCACCGGTTGCGACACACTTGCCGACACGGGGGGCCAGACCACCAGCACCAAATGCTTGGTAGTCAAACTCAGTGCCGAGGTGGCTGACATTTCTGAGGCCATGCGCCTGACCCTTCGCGACGGCACTGACCAGATCGTGCAACGCATTGCCCAGTGTATTGAAGATGGACGTGCTGACGGCTCTGTACCCACCCACCTACCGGCGCAGTCCACCGCGCTAAGCTTGTACCAACTGTGGCTGGGTGCCAGCCTGCTATCCAAGCTGCGGCGCGACAACTCGCCGTTTGAGCATGCCATGCTGGCTACTGAGCAAATACTCGATTCCCTGCACGCCTGATCTGCACGAGCAGCTATTATTTTTATAGTTTAACTAGTCGACCGGTCCACTTTAATTCCTTATAAGGATTTCCATGAATAATTTTGACTTTCACAACCCTACCCACATCGTTTTCGGCAAAGACCGCATCGCTGACCTCGGCACGCTGGTGCCCGCTGCCGCCAAGGTGCTGATTCTGGTGGGCGGCTC
>JAYUHM010000081.1:0-5677 GCA_043766985.1 Polaromonas sp. | reverse complement strand
TGTTGCCGGGGCGGATGTTGCCTACAAACGTGAGGCGGGAAGGAATCTGTGTGGCCATCTTTTTGATTTAGCTGCCGTCGAAACATGCCGACGAGGTGATGATGGTCGGTTTGCTGGCGCCGCGTTTGCTGCCGTCTGAGAGGGTGGCCACCACCCAAGCTTCTTGCGTGCCAGCCAGGCGCAGCCGGGTGCTGAAGTTGTAGCTGGCTTGCGGCTCGGGCAGGCGAAGTTTGAGCGCGCGGGTGTTGGGGTTCTCCGGCAAAAACACCTCGATGAGTTCGATCTTCAAACCCGCTGGCGCGTTGATTTGCACTTGCAGCGGCACCGCCGAGCCGGTGTCTGCCAGGCGGGGGAAATCCATCACCACACCGTCGCTGTTGAGCTTCATGGCCTCCAGGTGGTTTTGCCGCACGTGGTCGATGAAGGCTTGGGCAAACACCGTGGGTGCGGCGGCTAGCAGGGGCAACGCGGCCAGCGCACGGCTCGCGCGGCGGCGGGTGAATGAAGCGGCAATTTTCATGGTCATGAAATTCAGCGTGGGGTTCAAGACAACAATTCCCAAAGTTTCAACGCAAGGTCAACAAAGCCGCCACCACATGTTCGATCTGCTCCTCGCTCAGGATGGATTGAGCCACCACCGAGGTGTTGGTTCCCGCCGTGGTGCCAAACGGCGGCATCATCGTATCAGGCTTGATTTTGCGGGCGTCGAAGACCCACTGGCGCAAGGCGGCAGCGTCGTGGCGGCTGCCAATTTTGTCAAACGAGGGCCCGAAGGTGCTGGGCAAATCACGTTGCCCCGGCACCGCATGGCAGGCCACGCAGTTGCCCAGGGTGCCGGTGTTGATGATGCGAAAACCCTGCTCGGGCACACCTTGGGCCCATGCCACGCTACCCAAGCGACTTACACCAGTGCCCAATAGCAGCACAGCGGCCACGTTGAAGTTGCAAATCTTGTCAGTGAAAGACTTGGAATTGAGCTTGGAGTAGGGCTCAGGTTTAGGCTTGAGTTTGGGCATGACCCGGATTGTGGCATTGCCTTCACAGCCCTGCACAAGGCTTCAAACTAAAGTGTCAACCCTGTTCCCACAGGTCGCCCGCCAGCAAACCGGTGGGGCGTTTCAGGCGCGCGCGCGCGGAGGCGTCATGCTGCAGCGTCGCCCGCCACCAGTCGGTGGTGACGCGCGCCAGCAGCGCGTGGTGCGCGGCTTGCAGTTCCCGTGTCACGCTGGCACGCGGAATGATCTCTGCAGGCGCGCCGACTTGCCCAGCGAATGTCATGTGGTCAGCGTCTTTCAGCACCAGGTGCGCCTTGCGCCCCGCCGGCAGCGCGCCAAATACGCGGAAGCGGCGCTCGGCCGTGTTGCCCACGCCCACCACGTCGCTGTCAAGCGTGCCGGTGATCGACAGCACGGGCCGCTCCACCGGCTCGAAGGAGTGGCGCGCCTCCATCTGCAGAGGTATGGCGGGCGAGAAGGCCACGTACGACGCCAAGCGCGGCTCCTCCAGCCCGCGATAACCGGGAAAGCGCTGCCCCGCCATTGCCAGCGTGGTCTGCGCACCAAACGAATGGCCGCTCATGCCCACCTGATTCGGTCGCGTATTGGTCCAGCGCCCACCACCGCGCCCATCTAGTGTGGCCTGGCGCCGCGCCAGCTCATCCAGCACATGCACCACATCGCGCATGCGCGCCATAAACTGATCGGCATTGGCCACCGATTGCAACGCGCGCTGGTCGGTGAAGGTGCTCGTCACCGCGCGCACCGCGTCCAAGTCGCTGCCCCGGTGTTGCAGGTGCAGCACGACGAATCCGGCGGCGGCCCAGGCCTCGCCCCAAACCGTGCCGCCGTCAGTGGTGCCGCCCAGCCCGTGCGAAAAAATCACCACCGGCCGCTCGCCCGGCCAGGCCGCGGCGTCAGGCCAGCGAATCTTGATGGGAATCTCGCGGCTGCGCGCGGAGTCCACCCAGGTTTCGTTGACAACTTCAGCGCCCACGCTCTGCGCCCGCACACACAGCGGCACACCCGGCAGGGTGCTGGCAAGCAGGGCCTGGACGCAGGCACGGCGATGGAGAGTCATGGGTTGGATTATCGGTTTTGTGGGCGGATTTGCCAATTCGGGTTGCTATAAAAAATATATCTAACTATTGAATATATACGTGACTTAGGGGGTTAATTTTTCTTGAATTTTTGACAGAGAAGGTGTTTTTAAGTAAAAATTAATATACATGTTAACTATCTCTGAAAATCCAGGCAACGAACCAAAAGCATACCGGCGCATTCCACACTTCTCGTACGGTTCGTTTTTGCAAACGCCTCGCCTAGAATCAATCGCATGGGTAATGCATGACGCCGGAAGCCAAAGCAAGAGTCGCGATAGACGCGCTGCTCACCATTGCTGGCTGGCACGTCTGTGATTTGGCAAACGCCAATATCCATGCAGCCCGAGGCGTCGCCATCCGTGAGTTCCCCCTTAACCCCGGCTACGGCTTTGCCGATTACTTGCTTTACATAGGCGGCAAAGCCGCTGGCGTGATCGAGGCCAAGAAAGAGGGCGCCACGCTCACGGGAGTGGAAATTCAATCTGCCCGCTACGCGCAGGGGCTGCCGGCCAGCTTGCCAGCCTGGCGCAGGCCCTTGCCCTTCAGTTACGAGTCCACCGGCATCGAGACCCATTTCACCCAGGGACTGGACCCCGAGCCGCGCGCCCGCGCCGTGTTCGCTTTCCACCGGCCCGAGACGCTGGCTGCCTTTCTGAAGGGTGCCCCCGAGGCCTCTGTTTTCCACACCGGCCCCGGCAGCCCCTTGGCGGCCAACGAACCTCACCCCACCTTCCTCGGCCGCCTGCAATCCTTGCCACCGTTGAAGGAAGAAGGCCTTTGGCCCGCGCAAGTCATCGCCATCCGCAACCTGGAAAATTCGCTCAAGGCCAACAAGCCCCGCGCCCTGATCCAGATGGCCACCGGCAGCGGCAAAACCTTCACCAGCATCAGCTTAATCTACCGCCTGATCAAGTTTGGCGGTGCCAAACGCGTGCTGTTTCTGGTGGACCGGGGCAACCTGGGCCGCCAGACCAAAAAAGAGTTTGACCAATATACCTCGCCCTACAACAACTACAAGTTTGGCGAGGAATACATCGTCCAGCACCTGCAAAGCAACCAGCTCGACACCACGGCGCGGGTGACCATCTGCACCATCCAGCGCCTGTTCAGCATCCTCAAGGGCAGGGAGCTGGCCCCCCGAAGACGACGAGCAAAGCGTGGATGGCCTGGCGAACCTGGGCAATGGGCTGTTCAACAAGCCCGAGCCCATCGCCTACAACCCCGCCTTCCCCATCGAGACCTTTGACATCATCGTCACCGACGAAGCCCACCGCAGCATCTACAACCTGTGGCGGCAAGTGCTGGAGTACTTTGACGCGTATTTGATCGGCCTGACCGCCACGCCCAGCAAGCAAACCTTTGGCTTCTTCAACCAGAATCTGGTGATGGAATACGGCCACCCCCAGGCCGTGGCCGATGGCGTCAACGTCAACTACGACGTCTACCGCATCCGCACCCAGGTCAGCGAACGCGGCAGCCAGGTCGAAGCAGGTTATTCCGTCGGCTACCGCGACCGCCTGACGCGCAAAACCCGCTGGCAAGAGCTGGACGAAGACATGGCCTACGACGCCGACGCACTTGACCGCGCGGTGCAAACCCCCGACCAGATTCGCACCATCGTCCGCACCTTCAGGGACAAGCTGCCGCTAGAGATCTTCCCCGGCCGCACCGAGGTGCCCAAAACCCTGATATTCGCCAAAGACGACAACCACGCCGAAAAGATTGTCGAAATCCTGCGTGAAGAGTTTGGCAAAGGCAATGACTTTGCCCAAAAGATCACCTACCGCACCACCGGCGACAAGCCCGAGAACCTGATCAACGCCTTTCGCAACAGCTACTTCCCGCGCATTGCCGTCACGGTAGACATGATCGCCACCGGCACCGACATCAAACCGGTTGAAATTGTCATGTTCATGCGCTCGGTCAAAAGCCGCAACTTTTTTGAGCAGATGAAGGGCCGTGGCGTGCGCATCTGCGACCCCAATGATCTGCAAGCGGTTACGCCAGACGCTACGGTGAAAGACCACTTCGTCATCGTCGATTGCGTAGGCGTGTGCGAGCAAGACAAAACCGACTCTGCCCCCATGGACGCCAAAAAGTCTGTGCCCTTTGACAAACTGCTGCAAGCCGTGGCGCTGGGCAATGTAGAGCCCGAGGTGCTGAGCAGCGTAGCCGCCCGCCTGGCCCGGCTAGACCGCGAGCTGACCGAGCCTGACAGGCAGCGCATTGCCAACGCATCAGGCGGCTACAGCCTCAAAGAGCTGGCGCGCGGCATCGTGGAGGCACTAGACCCAGACCTTGCATCCGCCCACCCTGGGCTGGTCGAAGGGCGCACGCTAGCGGCAGTCAAACCCCTGTGCGATCCAGTTTTGCGCAACCTGCTGATTGACTTGAAGAAAAAGGCTGAGCAAGTCATCGACACCGTCACGCAAGACAAGCTGATAGAAGCCGACTTCAGCGAAGCCGCCCGCGACCGCGCCAAAGGCACGGTCGAAAGCTTTGAAAAGTTCATCTCCGACCACAAAGACGAAATCACCGCGTTACAAATTTTGTACCAGCAGCCGCAGCGCCTGAAAGGGCTACAAGCCGAAACACTGACATTCGAAGCCCTCAAAGCCCTGGCCGACGCCCTGCAAGCCCCACCGCACTTGTGGACAGAAGGCCAGCTGTGGCAAGCCTACGCTGCGCTAGACAAAACCAAGGTCAAAGGCGAAAACCGTAAACGCATCTTGACCGACCTTGTCAGCCTGGTGCGCTTTGCCATGCACCAAAGCAACGAGCTGGTGCCATTCCCCGAGCGCGTCAACGCCAACTTCAAAGCCTGGCTGGCGCAGCAAACACAGGCCGGCACCACATTCACCCCCGAACAACTCCATTGGCTAGACATGATCCGCGAACACATAGCAGGCAACCTGACAATAGTGCCCGACGACTTTGAATATTCCCCCTTCGCCCAGGAAGGCGGTATGGGCCGCGTGTACCAGCTGTTTGGCGCGGAACTGCCCAAGGTGCTTGAGGCTATGAATCGGGAGTTGGCGGCGTGAGTATTGAACTTCTGCCGCTCGGTGAAGTGTGCAAAACGACCAGTGGCGGAACTCCCAGCCGCAGCAAACCGCATTACTTCGAAGGCACCATTCCGTGGGTCAAGTCTGGTGAGTTGCCGGACGGCATCGTTGTTGAGAACAGTGAGTACATCAGCGATGAAGCAATCAGCAACTCAAGCGCGAAGCTGCTACCTGCCGGGACGTTGCTGGTTGCGCTGTATGGTGCAACCGTTGGCAAATTGGGAATCTTGTCACGGCCTGCTGCGACCAATCAAGCCGTATGCGCCATTTTTCCATCTGAGGCCATAGACACCAAGTTCCTGTTTTGGTACTTGCTTGCAAAGCGACCTTGGCTGATCGGCCAGGCCGCAGGCGGTGCGCAACCTAATATCAGCCAAGGTGTTGTGCGCAGCCTTTTGGTGCCTGTTATGCCGTTGGCTGCGCAACATGAAATCGTCGCCGAAATCGAAAAACAATTCTCCCGCCTCGACGAAGCCGTCGCCAACCTCCAGCGCGTCAAGGCCAACCTCAAACG
>JAYUHM010000080.1:0-35684 GCA_043766985.1 Polaromonas sp. | reverse complement strand
TCTATCTATAACGCTCTACCCTCACCGCTGGTGGACTCGGTTGTGCTGGCTTCTGCCGCCCAGACTCCTAGGGCCGCTGCCTCCTCCTTGATGCCGCTACGCCGTACACACCAAGCGCCAGGGCGGTGAACGAGGTGGATGCGCGACGGTTGAATACCCACCACGTCTCCAAGAGCTGGTCGGCGGTGCATTCAGCGAAGCGGCATAAAGGAGGAGTAGTTGGCCACAGGCCAACACGGGGGACAGCCGCGTAGCTGAATGCACCGTCGGCCAGCTCCCGTACAAGACAAAAAAGCCAAGCCAGGCTCAAGGCACACGGGAGATAGCGGCCCCCCAGTTGAGGAAAGATCAGTATGTGAACAGCATTGAGTCCAGCGTGCATCACAGCGCCAACGCCCATCACCCCGTTAAGCATCACCCGTAAAAAAATCCGCGCTGCTCTTAGGCGGCACCACACCCAAGTGCTTATACGCTGCCAGCGTCGCAATCCGCCCACGCGGGGTACGCTGCAAAAAACCTTGTTGAATCAGGTAGGGCTCAATCACATCTTCAATCGTGTCACGCTCCTCGCCAATGCTGGCCGCGATGTTGTCCAGCCCCACCGGGCCGCCGTCAAAGCGGTGGATCACGGCTTCCAGCAGTTTGCGGTCCATGATGTCGAAGCCTTGTGGGTCAACGTCCAGCATTTTGAGTGCCAAGTTGGCGATGTCCAGCGTGATGGTGCCCTTGCCCTTCACATCCGCATAGTCGCGCACGCGGCGCAGCAGGCGGTTGGCAATGCGCGGCGTGCCGCGTGAGCGGCGGGCAATCTCAAAGCCGCCCTCCACATCCATCGGCGCGTTCAGCAGCGCCGCGCTGCGCTTGACGATGCGCGCCAGCTCTTCAGCGGTATAAAACTCCAGCCGCGCCACAATGCCAAAGCGGTCGCGCAAGGGGTTGGTCAGCATGCCTGCTCTGGTCGTTGCACCCACGAGGGTGAATGGCTGCAAGTCCAGCTTGATGCTGCGTGCCGCCGGGCCCTCGCCAATCATGATGTCGATCTGGTAGTCCTCCAGCGCCGGGTACAAAATCTCTTCCACCACGGGGGACAGGCGGTGGATTTCGTCGATAAACAGCACATCGTTTTTTTCCAGATTGGTCAGCAACGCCGCCAAGTCTTTGGGCTTTTCCAGCACCGGCCCCGAGGTCTGGCGCAGGTTCACGCCCAGCTCGTGCGCGATGATGTGAGAGAGCGTGGTTTTGCCCAGGCCCGGCGGCCCAAACAGCAGCACGTGGTCCAGCGCCTCATGGCGCATTTTGGCCGCGCCAATAAAAATCTCCAACTGCTCACGCACCTTCACCTGCCCCACATACTCGTCAAACAGCTTAGGCCTCAGCGCCCGCTCAATCGCCTCTTCCTTGGGCGAGTCGGGCGCGGCGGAGATGATGCGCTGGGGGGCGGAGAAGTTATCGGTTTGGATGGTCATTTAGTGAATGAGCTGAACAATGTCATTGAATTCCGAACAAGCCAATTTGAAGATGCTTTCACGTACCTTGCCCCAGGGGTGTGCAGTTGCCCCACGCAGCCGCCAGTCAAATGACTTGGGTTGGTTGCAAATGATGTAGCTGGCTTCCCCCGTGGCTTTGCTGTTGTCTACGGCAAATGGGTTGGTGGCGTTGGACGCTGCGGTTGACATGGGCAAACCAATCACCAATGCCGTGCGCTCGTTATACGCACGGGAGGACAAGACCAGCATAGGGTGCAAATCGCGCATTTCCTTGCCCACTTGCGGGTTGAAGTTAATCCAGATAATGTCGCGGCGATCGGGCACCCACGGCTTGGCCGTACTCATGGGCGCGCGCCAAACTCAGCACCCACAGGGGCATCGGCCATCAGCTCGCCGCCGTGCACTGCGGGGTCATAGGCTTTAAGTTTTTGCGCCATGGTGCGCTGAGTGGTCTTGGCGCGCAACTCCAGCCGACCTTTTGCCAGCACATGCGCCTCCAGCGGCGTATCGGGTGTAATGCCCAGGGCCTGCATCAAATCACGGCTCAAGCGAATGCCATGGCTATTGCCCCAAGGGGTGATGGAAAGTGATGAAGTAGTCATGCATGAAGTATATCCCAGCGGATATACTTTTGCAACTGGTATTGACACAGGTTTGGTATGCGCTTACTTGATGCACAGGAGTACGGAGAAGTTGTCGGTTTGGGTGATCATGGTTTTTTTGCATTATTTACGATGCGGTGGCTGAGCGTCGTTAAAGCTGAACCTAACAAATATCCTGCCAATGCGATGAAGGCAGTCAAGGCAATAGCGATCATCGGTAGAAGTAAAAAAGAGGATGCTTGAGCGCCAATTTTGAAATTGAGTGTGCCAAAAAACCATAGTAAAACCCACAAGGTACAGACGATTCCGCAGCCTCCAATGAAAGTTATTAAGAGAATTTTGAGTGACAAATCAAACCCCTTTTGTCTTTTAATTTGCCAAAGCCGATGGACAACGCCTACAGCGAAGCTGATGATCACAACGATCAACGGGAGAGTCTCTATCACTTCCCCAACGCCTTCAAAGCCAACTTAATCCCCTCACTCACCCCCACATCCGCTGGCAGCGCCTTCAAAGCCAGCGCCGCATCCCGGTCGCTGTAGCCTAGGGAGATCAGGGCTTGCAGGATGTCGACTTGGTTGTCGCTGGTGATGGTGGCGTGGATACCCAGGTCAGCGCCCAGCTTACCTTTAAGTTCCAGCATCAGCCGCTCGGCGGTCTTTTTGCCGATGCCGGGGATTTTGGTCAGGCGTGCGGGGTCTTGCAGGGTGACGGCGTGGCTGAGTTCGGCTACGCTCATGCCGCTCAATACGCCCAGCGCCATTTTGGGGCCTACGCCGGAGATTTTGATGAGCTGGCGGAAGGTGCTGCGCTCTTGGGCTGTGCCAAAGCCGAAGAGGATTTGCGCGTCTTCGCGCACTACAAAATGGGTGAGCAAACTGACTTTATCGCCCAGGCCGGGCAGGTTGTAGAAGGTGCTCATGGGCACGTCTACCTCGTAGCCTACGCCGCCGCAGTCCACGATGACTTGGGGCGGGTTTTTTTCTGCCAGGGTGCCGGTTAGTTTGCCAATCATGGGTGCTTGCCTGTGTTTTCGCTAAGATGCGGGTTCTTACAGGATTATCCGCTTGATTATTCGCCACATATTCTCCCCCAGCAACAATACCCGCATAGGGCATCTGTGCGGCCCCACCGACGAGAACCTGCGCCGCATTGAACAGGCGCTGGGCGTCAAAATTGCGCACCGCCATGAGCAGTTCAAGGTCGATGGCCCTAAGGCAGCGGCCACGCGCGGCATGGAGATGCTGCAGGCACTGTACGAGATGGCCGCGCGCCCGATTCCGCTGGACACCTTGCAACTGATGCTGACGGGCGACCCGCGCATGGGCCTGGGTAGCGATGGCGACGCCGCCCTGCAAACCCGCCGCGCGGACCTGCGCGCCCGCAGCCCCAATCAGGCCACCTACCTGGACAACATCGCCAAACACGACATCACCTTTGGCATTGGCCCCGCCGGCACCGGCAAAACCTATTTGGCCGTAGCAAGCGCGGTGGACGCGCTGGAGCGCAGCAGCGTGCAGCGCATTGTACTGACCCGCCCGGCGGTAGAGGCGGGCGAGCGCCTGGGCTTTTTGCCGGGCGACATGGCGCAGAAAGTAGACCCATACCTGCGCCCTTTGTACGACGCGCTGTACGAGCTGATGGGTGTGGACAAGGTGCTCAAGGCCTTCGAGCGTCAGCAGATTGAGATAGCGCCGCTGGCCTTTATGCGTGGGCGCACGCTGAACCACAGCTTTGTGATTTTGGACGAGGCGCAAAACACCACGCCCGAGCAGATGAAGATGTTTTTGACGCGCATTGGCTTTGCCAGCAAGGCCGTGATTACCGGCGACGTGAGCCAGATCGACCTGCCGCATGGCCAGATGAGCGGTCTGATAGAGGCCGACATGGTGCTCAAACGTGTAGAGGGCATTGCCCACACCCGCTTTACCAGCGCCGACGTGGTGCGCCATCCGCTGGTGGCGCGCATTGTGGATGCGTATGATGCGGCGAAGAAGTAAACACGGATTTTTGGGCAGAGGGATGCAACGCTAAAAGCGCAAAAAAATTCCATGAACTTTTTTCATTTTTTACGCGTTTTGCGTAATTTCTGCATTTCTCGCATTACCTAAAGCGCATATATTTGCTACATATTAAATAGCTGCTTGTGCTATATTCTATTGGGCTAGAACCATATTCTATGATTAAAAAACCTTTTAAAACCACCGTCAGCCTGCAGTTTGGCAGCGTACCCAACGCCGCCGCCCTGCGCAAGCTGATCACCCGTGCCCGCGTGCAAAAGTGGGTGCAGCACGCGCTGCAGGACGCCGGTGAGATTACCGTGCGCATTGATGGCGAGACCGAGGCCCAGCGCCTGAACATGCTGTACCGCCGCAAAAACTACGCCACCAATGTGCTGACCTTTGACTACGCACGCGAACCCGTGGTGATGGCCGACCTGGTGCTGTGCGCCGAGGTGGTAGAGCGCGAGGCGGCAAGCCAAGGCAAAAGCCTGGAAGCGCACTACGCCCACCTCATCGTGCACGGCACCCTGCACGCGCAGGGCTACGACCATGAGGGCAACCAGAAAGACGCGTTTGAGATGGAAGCGCTGGAGATACTGCTGCTGGGTGCGCTGGGCTACCCCAACCCGTATTGACGCCAGCGCCAGCCCCTTACCCACCATCAAAGCCGCCATCCAAACCGCCACACTAAAGCACGCTCACCACTATGGCCCGCCCGCTGTCTGCCGACCATCACCTCAAGCGTGACTCCATTCTGGACGCGGCCGCCCAGTGCTTTGCAGACCTGAGCTACCCCGCCGCCAGCATGGCCAGCGTGGCCGCCAAGGTGGGGGCCAGCAAGGCACGCATTTACCACTACTACGACAGCAAAGAGGCGCTGCTGTTTGACCTGCTGGACCGCTACACCCAGCGCCTGTTGGCCGTGATTGGCGAGACCGAGGCGCGCGCGCAGCGCAAAAAGCTCAACGACCGCCAGGCCCTGCACGAGCTGGTGCGCGCGTTTTTGGCCGAATATGAAACCTCGGCCACCCGCCACGTGGCCCTGCTCAACGACACCAAATTCTTAAGCGATGCGGTGGACGACAGCCTGGGCGTCTCGCAGCGCACGCTGGTCTTGCAGCGCCAGCGCGACGTGGTGAGCGCCTTTACCCGCTTCTTGCGCCGAGCCTACCCACAGCGCCTGAACGATGCCAACCAAACCGCCGTGACCATGATGCTGTTTGGCATGATCAACTGGACCTTCACCTGGCTACGCCCCGATGGGCCGATGAGCTATGCCGACTTTGCCAACGAGGTGATAACCACGCTGGAACACGGTTTTGAGAGGTAAATTGGCCATAAGCCCAATAGAGTAGGGCATAAGATGCTATTTAAAATATAGTGCTTTGTGCCTGCCCCCCATTTAACAGGAGACTTTGTACCATGTTCACCACCCCCAGCTTCAGACTCGACGGCCGCCGCGCTTTAGTCACCGGCGGCAGCAAAGGCCTTGGCCTGGCCGCCGCCCACGCGCTGGCCCAAGCTGGTGCCCAGGTGCTGGTGGTGGCCCGCAACGCTACTGAACTCATAGCTGCTTGTACCAGCATTGATGGGGCTTGCGGCAATAATCAGCTCAAAAGCAGCTACGCCGTGCTGAACGTGCAAGACAGCCAGGCGGTCGACGCCTTGTTTGCTCAGCAGGGCCCGTTTGACGTGGTGGTCAACAATGCAGGCACCAGCCGCCCCCGCCTGTTGGCGGAGGCCAGCAACGAAGACCTGGACGTGATTTTGGACCTGAACATCAAAGCCGCCTTTTACGTGGCGCGCGCTGCGGCTCGCAGCATGCTGGCCGCCGTGGCCCAGGGCCAAAAAGGCGGCAGCATTATCAATATGTCGTCGCAAATGGGCCACATCGGCGCCGCCAAGCGCACCGCCTACTGCGCCAGCAAGCACGCGGTAGAGGGCATGAGCAAGGCACTGGCCTGGGAGCTGGGGCCGCACAACATCCGCGTCAACACCATTTGCCCCACCTACATCGAAACGCCCATGACAGCGCCCTTGCTGGCCAGCCCCGAGTTCATGCAGTGGGCGGTGCCCAAAATCGCCTTGGGCCGTATCGGCCAGCCCGAAGAGGTGATGGGCGCGGTGGTATTTTTAGCCAGCGACGCCTCCAGCCTGATGACCGGCAGCGCCTTGATGCTGGACGGCGGCTGGACAGCCGCCTGATCTTGCGAGTGTGGCGGGTGTTCCACGGCCAAGCCAAGCACCTGGGCGAACAAACCAACAGAGCCAAAAGCCAAGTCTTCCAAGCCAAGCCCAGGCAAACCGCAAGCCCAGTCGATGCCCGGCGGTGTCATAAATTGCGCAATTCTCAATAGTTACATACCGCCGCCATTGCATAAGGTATTCCCGCACCCTGCGGCCTGCGTTGTCATCTAAACTCAGTGGCATGACAGTGATTGTGGTGATGGGTGTGGCCGGTTGCGGCAAATCAGCGGTGGCGCGCAAGCTGGCGGCGCTGCGTGGCCTGCCGTGGATAGAGGGCGACGAGTTTCACCCCACCGCCAATGTGCACAAAATGCGTGAAGGCATTCCGCTGGACGATACCGACCGCGAAGGCTGGCTGCAAACCCTGTGCGACGAGATTCGCAAATACCCACAGGGCTGTGTGTTGGCCTGCTCGGCGCTCAAGCGCAGCTACCGCGACACTTTCCGCAAAGCAGCGCCGCAAGTGCGCTTTGTGTACCTGCATATCACCCCCAAAGAGGCGCTGCGCCGTGTGGCTGAGCGCAGCGGGCACTTTTACCCGCCCAGCTTGGTGCTCAGCCAGTTTGACACGCTGGAAGACCCGACCAACGAGCCGGGCGTTGTATGTGTGGACGCGATGGGGCCGATGGGGTCGATGGTGGACGTGGTGCAAGAGGGCTTGCTGGCGCTGTAGTTTGGCAATTTACCTATCCGAAACGCATTACGTTTAGGTAAAGTTGCTAAACTGTTGGTTCACCGCGTTATTGCGCGCGTATTTGTTACCGTATTTGCCCAAGTATTTTGGCCGTTTTTGAAAGCCGCACCATGTCTACCGCCCCCACCAAAGCCTTCGCCAGCCAGGCTGATCTAGAAGATAAAAAAATCACCTTTGAGCAGTTGTCAGCCCATTGCTGGGCCTACACCGCCGAGGGCGACCCCAATTCGGGCGTCATCATTGGCGACAAGTTCATCATGGTCAGCGACGCCACCGCTACGCCCAATATGGCGCGCGACTTGATTGCCAAAATACGTACGGTATCGAGCAAGCCCATCAAGTACGTGCTGCTCACCCATTACCACGCCGTGCGCGTGCTGGGGGCCAGCGCCTACCTTGCCGAAGGCGCTACCGAGGTCATTGCCAGCCAAGGCACGTACGAGCTGATAGTGGAGCGCGGCGCACAAGACATGCAAAGTGAGATGGAGCGCTTTCCGCGCCTGTTTCGGGGCGCTGAAGAAGTGCCGGGTTTAACGTGGCCCACAATGGTCATTGGCAATGGCAAACCCGGCGACCAAGGCAAGCTCACCGTGGACTTGGGCGGCGTCAAAGTACAAATCTGGCACCCCGGTGCAGGCCACACGCGCGGCGACACCATTGCCTGGGTGGAAGAAGAGAAGGTACTGTTCAGCGGCGACCTGGTGGAATATGACGCCGGCGTCTACACCGGCGACGCCCAGTTGGCCGAGTGGCCCGCCACGCTAGAGGCTCTGCGCGCCTTAAAAGCCGAGGCCATCGTGCCCGGACGCGGCGAGGCCATGAAAGGCGCGGCCAATGTGGTCAAGGCGCTGGACTATACCCAACGCTTTGTAGAAATGCTGTTTGCCTGCGGTAAAGAGGCGGCTAACCAGGGCCTGGACCTGAAAGCCTCCATGGCACTCACCCGCAAAAGCATGGACCCGATCTTTGGCCATGTGTTCATCTACGAGCACTGCCTGCCGTTTGATGTGAGCCGCGCGTACGACGAGGCCAAGGGCATTAAAAACCCCCGCATCTGGACGGCGGAGCGCGATAAGGACATGTGGGCGGCTTTGCAGGCTTAGGTCTTTTTGCGCATTGAGGGCGAAGACGGGGATTTTTTGAACGCAGAGGGCGCGAAGGGTTCGCAAAGGGCGCAAAAAAGAGGAGAAAAAGGAAGACAAAATTGAAGAAGAAATTTTTGAATTCTTGCCTCAAAAAATCCCCTCTCCCCCTCGTCAACCCCATGAACCACATAGGCACCTTCACCTACGAACGCTTCGCCCCAAGCCTGCCGACTGACAAGCATAGCCGCCACCCAGTCGCCATAGCAGGCGGTGGCCCCATCGGCTTGGCTACTGCGTTAGGCCTGGCACAACAGGGTGTGCCCAGCATCGTCATTGAAGCCGACAACTCGGTGTGCGAAGGCAGCCGGGCCATTTGCGTCTCCCGCCGCAGCTTGCAGATATTGCAGCGCCTGGGCGTGCTGGATGCCTTTATGGCCAAGGGCTTGCCGTGGACTACCGGGCGCAGCTACTACAAAGACCAGGAGGTGCTGCGCTTTAGCATGCCGCATGCGGCCAGTGACAAACTGCCGCCGATGATCAATATCGCGCAGTACCATATTGAGCAATATTTATTGGACGAGGCGCGTAAGTTTCCCGAGCTGATCGACATCCGCTGGGCCAGTAGCGTGACGCAGTTGCAGTCGCGTGCTGACGGTGTCACATTGACGGTGAGCAATGACTTGGGTAGCTACCAAGTGTCTGCCGACTGGTTGGTGGCCGCCGATGGCGGGCAAAGTTTTGTTCGCAAGTCGCTCGGCCTCAAACTCGAAGGCCAGGCCTTTACCGGCAAGTTTGTGATTGTCGATATCGAGCTGCACTCGCCCTTTCCCACTGAGCGGCGCGCCTGGTTTGACTGCGCCTGCAACCCCGGTTCCACTATGCTGATGCACAAGCAGCCCGACAACATTTGGCGCATTGACTACCAAATACCCGACGATGCCGACTTGGACGCAGCCATCCTGGAGGGCAACGTGCGCCCCGTGGTAGAGCGCCATTTGGCGTCGATAGGCGAGGCGCATTTGCCGTGGACATACCTGTGGTCCAGCGCCTACCGCGCGGGCACCATGACGCTGGACAACTACGTGCATGGCCGGGTGGTGTTTGCTGGCAACGCCGCGCATGCCATGCCTATTTTTGGCGTGCGTGGGCTCAACTCGGGCTTTGATGATGCGGATAATTTGATCTGGAAACTGGCCAGGGTGGTTAAAGGCCAAGCGGCCCCCAAGCTGCTGGAGACCTATTCCACCGAACGTATTGCCGCCTACCACGTCAACGCCTATAACGCAGGTAAAAGCACCGAGTTCATGGCCCCTGGCTCGCGCGGCTTTGCGCTCATGCGCGAGGCGGCGCTGTCGCTGTCACTGGCACACGCGCGCGTAGCCAGCTTGCTCAATCCGCGCCAAACATCGGCCGTGGCCTACGCCGTGGCGCAGCACCTGGGTGATGCGTTTGCCGATGGCGTGCAGCGTGGCCATGCCCCGGTGGATGTACCCGTGACCTGGCCCGACGGCACGGCGGGGCATTTGCTAGACCGGGTGCACAGCCGGTTTACCATGCTGGTGTTAGGTGATGGTGTGTGGACCGCCAACGACGTTGCGCAAGACACTAACCATGCCGCGGACCCTGTCGACGTGCTGCTATTTGCAGGCGACGCCAGCGCGCAACCGACGCTGGCCAGCGCCTGGGGCTGGCACCGCGCCTACCTGCTGCGCCCCGACGGGCATATTGCAGAAATTTACCGTCTAGCCCAATTAAATATGGCTCAAGAAGCTATTAAAAACATAGTGTATAGAGGTGAAGCAAGATGCTGACCGAAGCCCAACGTGACGAGTTTTACACCCACTGTGCCCAGGCCATCAACGCGGCCGGGCGAGAGCGTGAGAGCTTGCTGCTGGCGCGCTTGGCCTTGCTGTTGGCCGACGCACTGGGCGATGTTGACCGCGCAAAAGCGGCGGTAGACGCAGCTTTGAAAGACCTGCCACAGCCAAGCTTGGCGCCTTAACGCATACAGGTTGAAGCTGGCCTTTATCCGAACCTAACCCGAGCGTGTTGGGTTCTCGTGCAAGTCTTTGTCCGGCCGCAAGGCTATCGCCTCGGGGTTGATCAAGGTCACCGCCCGCTCCTGCGCCATCAGCTCTTCCAGCTGTTGGCGCCCGGCCTTGGCCAGGCTGATCAAGCGTTCTTCGTCTTTATGGTGTGGCCACATCTGCTCAATCTGCGCCAGGTTATGGTCGCGAAAGCGCTGGGCTGAGGTGCGCGCATCGGCCGCGCTGTGCCCTAATACTTGCAGTACCTCTTGCGCGCTCAGTAGTGACGACTCAAACGTTTCGCGCTGAATCAGCGTGACGCCCTTGGCGCGCAACTCGTAATAGTGGCGCACGTTGCGCGCCCGTACCACCAGTTGCAGCTGTGGAAAATGCTCTTTGCAGGCGTCCACAATTTCCAGCGATTGCCCTACGTCGTCTACCGCCACAATCAGCACCTTGGCCGTGGCAGCGCCTGCAGTGCGCAGCAAATCCAGCCGGGTAGCGTCGCCATAAAAAGCGCGGTAACCAAAGCGCATCAAACTTTCTATCTGCTCGGGGTCGTGGTCTAGCACGGTTGCTTTGTAGCCATTGGCCGCCAGCACGCGCAAGACAATTTGCCCGTAGCGCCCAATACCCGCCACGATAATGGGGGCGTGCTGTTGCTCGCTGATCTCATCCATTTGCGTAGCACTACTGTGGGCATAGCGCGGCAACAGCAGCTTATCAATACCCACCAATAGCAAAGGCGACAACAGCATCGACAGCGCCACCACACCCACCAGCATCGAGCCCAGCTCGGGCGACAGTATCTTCAGCCCCACTGCCTGCTGAAACACCACAAAAGCAAACTCGCCGCCCTGCGCCAGCATCAGCGTAAACACCGGCCGGTCTTGGTAGGCCAGCTTCATCCACCGCGCCAGGCTGTAAATCACCACCGCTTTCACTGCCATAAATGCCAGCACAATGCCGGCAATCAGCCATGGCGATGTCAGCAACACGCCAAAATCAATGCTCATGCCCACGGCAATGAAGAACAAACCCAGCAGCGAGCCTTTAAACGGCTCAATATCGGTCTCCAGTTCGCGGCGGTATTCACTCTCGGCCAGCAGCACGCCAGCCAGAAAAGCCCCCAGCGCCATCGACAACCCCACAAACTGCATCAGCGCCGCGATGGACACCACTAGCAAGAGCGAGGCTGCCGTAAAAATCTCGGGTGTTTTGCTGCGCGCAATCCACCGGAACAGCGGGCGCAGCAGCAACCGGCCACCCAAGATAATGCCCGCCACAGCCCCCACCGCCTTGGCTGCCTCCAGCCACACGTTGTCGCCGTTGCCTGCCGTGCTTGCGGCCAGCAAAGGCAGCAAAGCCAAAATAGGAATGGCCGCCACGTCCTGAAACAACAGCACCGCAAACGCCGACTGCCCCGACGGCGTGGACAGCTGGTTACGCTCGCCCAGCACCTGCAGGGCAATGGCGGTAGACGACAGCGCCAAGCCCAGCGCCGCCACCAGCATCACTTTCCAATAGTCTTTTAGTCCACCAGCCCAATAGAAAATAGCACAGGCAGCTATAAATAATATAGCCGTACAGGCCAGCACCTGCGCGCTGCCCCAGCCAAATATCGGCCTGCGCATACTCCACAGCCGGTCGGGCTCCAGCTCCAGCCCCACCAAAAACAGCATCAGCACCACACCAAATTCAGCAAACTCCAAAATGCTCTGCACATCGGTCACCAAGGCCAGCCCCCAAGGCCCAATGGCCATGCCCGCCGCCAGATAGCCAATGATGGAGCCCAAGCCCAGCGCCTTGGACAGCGGCACCACCACAACGGCAGCGGCCAGGTAGATAAGGGAGTTGATCAGCCAGGCAGAGTGTTCCATGTAAATAGCTTAACGCAATTAGACAAGGTGAGCTTGCAATAACGTGGCCGTTGTCAAGCAGGTGATTGACAATAAATCCCACAGCTTCATACTGCAGCAAACACACATATACAAGCAACGTGTTCTTTGCGCTAACCATCTAAACACATGAGGAGACTAGATTGACATTGCACTGCACCCCCGCGAAAGTATCGCAACTTAAACGCGCACTCGTGACCGGCCTGGCTGCCACAGCGGTATGGGCTCTAGCTGTGCCGGTCATGGCGCAGGATTACCCCAACAAGCCCATTAAACTGATCGTGCCTTATCCACCAGCCGGTGCCACCGATGTGATTGGCCGGGTGATGGCGCAAAAGCTGTCTGTGGCGCTGAACCAGCAAGTGATTGTGGACAACCGGGGTGGTGCGGCGGGCAGCATTGGCGCGGCGGCAGTAGCCAGCGCAGCGCCAGACGGCTACACCCTGCTGATGGGTGCGATGACCAGCCATTCGATCAGCTCGGTGTTGAACAAAAAGTCGGTCAGTTTTGATATGGAGAAAAGCTTTGCGCCTATCGCGATGGTAGGCACCGTACCCCTGGTGTTTGTGGTGCATCCGTCTGTCAAGGCCAATACACTGGCCGAGTTTATTGCCCTGGTTAAGTCCAAGCCCGGCACCATGAGTGTGGCCTCGTCTGGCAACGACTCGCCCCAGCATTTGGCGGCAGAGATGTTCCAGCGCGTGGCGGGCGTGCAAATGCTGCACGTTCCCTACAAAGGCTCGGGCCCGGCCATGACCGACCTGATTGGCGGGCAAGTTAACTCGATGATCGAGACCGCACCCTCGGCGCAAGCGCACATCAAGGCAGGCAAGTTGCGTCCGCTGGCATCGGCCACCAAAGAGCGCGTGCCGACACTGCCCGAGGTGCCTACGGCTACCGAAGCGGGCTTAAAGGGTTTTGAAGTCAGCTCCATGTTTGGCATTGCGGCGCCTGCGGGCACACCGGCACCGATTGTTGCCAAACTCAATGCGGCGCTCAAATCCATCTTGAGCCAACAAGACGTGAAAGACTCGATGCTGGCGCAGGGCGTGTTTGCTACCTACACCACGCCGGAGGAAACCACGGTGGCTTTGCGGGAAGAAGTGGCCAAATGGGCCAAGGTGATCCGTGAAGGCAATATCCTGCCGGAGTAACTAGTTCGTGCACACAGCACGCGTATGGCATCTGCGCCAACGCGCTAAACCATTCAAATTCGACCAAAAAATACTATGACTACATTGACACTGGCGCAAGCCACCCACATCGTCACCGCCGCCTTGGCCAAATCCCGCGAGGCGGGCTACAAACCCATGGGTGTTGTGGTGCTGGACGAGGGCGGCAACCTCAAGGCCTTTGCGCGCGAGGACGGCGCCAGCATGTTTCGCTTTGAGATTGCGCAGGGCAAGGCTTGGGGCGCCATTGGTTTTGGCTGCTCTAGCCGCGCGCTGGCGCAGCGCGCCAAAGATAACCCGAACTTTTTTGTAGCGCTGGCAGCTACGGCGCAGGGCAAGTTTTTACCGCAACCCGGTGCCGTGCTGATCAAAGACGCCGCCGGCAATGTTCTGGGCGCGGCGGGTGCCAGTGGCGGTACGGGTGATGAAGACGAGGCCATTTGCATGGCTGGTGTAGAAGCCGCAGGTCTTGCGCACGGTTAAGCTACTGCCAGCTCATTTGTTTTTGTTGTACACATCCACCACCACCGCCGCCAACAGCACCAGCCCCTTGATGACCTGCTGGTAGTCAATGCCAATACCCATGATCGACATGCCGTTGTTCATCACCCCCATGATGAACGCGCCGATCACCGCGCCCAGTACCTTGCCCACGCCGCCCGAGGCCGACGCGCCGCCGATAAAGCAGGCGGCAATCACGTCCAGCTCAAAACCCAGGCCCGCTTTGGGTGTGGCGGTGTTCAGGCGGGCCGCAAAAATCAGCCCCGCCAGCGCAGCCAGCACGCCCATGTTGATGAAGGTATAAAACGTCAGCCGCTCGGTTTTAATGCCCGACAGGCGCGCCGCCTTCTCGTTGCCACCCAGTGCGTAGATGCGTCTGCCTACGGTGGTTTTAGAAGTGACAAAGTCATACACCAACATCAAGAGGAGCATGACGATCAGCACATTGGGCAGGCCCTTGTAGGATGACAGCAGATAGCTGAAGGCCGCAATCATGGCGGCGAAGACCAGGTTCTTCAATGCGAAGAACACCATGGGTTCATTGTCCATGCCATGCCTGATGCGGTCTGCACGGCCACGCACCTTGACCACCAACAGCCCCACCGCCATCAACAGCCCGGCAATCAACGAGGTAATGCGCAGGGCTTCACCCGCAAATGGGTCAGGGATAAAGCCCGTGCTGAGCAACTGAAATTCGGCAGGGAAAGGGCCTACGGAAGAGCCCTGCAACACCGCCAACGCCAAGCCTTTGAACACCAGCATACCCGCCAAGGTGACGATAAACGACGGTATTTTGTGGAACGCCACCCAGTAGCCCTGCGCGGCACCGATGACACCGCCCAAGACCAGGCAGATGATGCTCGCCAGCGCAAAATGCACGTCGTAATTGACCATCAACACCGCAGCCACACCGCCAATAAAGCCACTCACGGAGCCCACCGACAGGTCAATATGCCCCGCCACAATCACCAGCAGCATGCCCAGCGCCATAACGATGATGTAGCTGTTTTGCAAAATCAGATTGGTCAGGTTCAGCGGCTGGAACAGTGTGCCGTCGGTCATTACCTGAAAAAACACCATGATGGCGATGAGCGAGATCAGCAAGCCATATTCACGCAGGTTGTTCTTCAAAAAGCCCACGCCAGATGCTGTTGCCATGTCAATTGCCTCCCGATGTCACGATAGATCGCATGATTTTTTCCTGGGTGGCCTCGGCCGCTGAAAATTCCGCCACAAAGCGGCCTGCATTCAGCACACAAATGCGGTCGCACATGCCTAGCAGTTCGGGCATCTCTGACGAGATCATCAGCACACATTTGCCCTCGGCGGCCAGCTGCGCAATGATGGTGTAAATCTCGTACTTGGCCCCCACGTCAATGCCGCGTGTGGGCTCGTCCAGTATCAGCACCTCGGGGTTGGAAAACAGCCATTTACCCAGTACCACTTTTTGCTGGTTGCCGCCCGACAGGTTGACGGTACGGGCAAACACGTCGGGGCTGCGAATATTGAGCTTGCGGCGGTATTCCTCGGCCACGCCAAACTCGCGGCCCTCGTCTATCACGCCGTGGCGGGACACAGCCGCCAGGTTGGCCAAGGTGGTGTTCCAGGCGATGGTCTCCTGAAGCACCAGGCCGTAGCCCTTGCGGTCTTCGGTCACGTAGGCTATTGCATGGTCAATGGCTTTTTGCACCGTGCTGGTGTCAATGGCCTTGCCATGCAACAGCACCTGGCCGCTGATGCCCTGGCCATAGCTGCAGCCAAAAATGCTCATCGCCAGCTCGGTACGGCCCGCGCCCATCAGGCCTGCAATGCCCACAATCTCGCCGCGTTTAATGTGCAGGTCAATGCCCTTGATCACTTGGCGGTCCGCATGCAGCTCATGGTGCACCTGCCAGTTTTTCACCTCAAACACTGTCTCGCCAATGTTCGGTGTGCGCTTGGGGTAGCGGTCGGCCATCTCGCGGCCTACCATGTGTTTGATAACGCGGTCTTCGCTGATGGCCTCTGCGTGGCAGTCCAGCGACGCCACGGTAGCGCCGTCACGCAGCACGGTGATGGTGTCGGCCACCTTGGCAATTTCGTTGAGCTTGTGCGAGATCAAAATGCAGGCAATGCCGTGGTGCTTCAACTCCAGCAGCAACTCCAGCAATGCATCGCTGTCGGTTTCGTTCAGGCTGGCGGTGGGTTCGTCCAGTATCAGCAGTTTGACCTCTTTGGACAGCGCCTTGGCAATTTCAATCAGCTGCTGTTTGCCCACACCCAGGTTGGTGATCAAGGTGGCGGGCGATTCATTCAAGCCCACTTTTTTCAGTAAAGCCTGCGTTTTTTCAAACGAGGCCGACCAGTCAATCACGCCGCGGATAGCTTGCTCATTGCCCAGAAAAATATTTTCGGCAATTGACAATAAGGGCACCAGTGCCAGCTCTTGGTGGATGATGATGATGCCCAGCTTTTCGCTGTCAGAAATGCCCTTGAACTTGCATTCTTTGCCGAGGAAATGAATGCTGCCTTGGTAGTCGCCATAGGGATAGACGCCGCTTAGTACTTTCATCAGTGTGGACTTGCCAGCACCGTTCTCTCCCACAACGGCGTGTATCTCGCCCGCTTGCACAGCCAGGCTCACCTCGCTCAAAGCCTTCACGCTATGAAAGGCCTTGCTGATGCCGCGCATTTCCAAAATGGGATTCGTCATGTTCTCGCCACTATAACTATCTTGACCAGTATTAGAAAGTAAAAAGGCCCTGCGCATTGCGGCACAGGGCCTGTCACCGCCAGCTTGGCGCAATTACTTGGCGAGCTGCTCTTCCTTGATGTAGCCGCTTCCAACCAGCACCTGCTTGTAGTTGGACAGGTCTACGCTCACAGGCTTGAGCAAATAAGACGGCACCACCTTGACCTTGTTGTTATAGGTCTTGGTGTCGTTAGTCTCTACTTTTTTACCGCTCAGCATGGCGTCCACCATATTGGCCGTTACCTTGGCCAGCTCGCGGGTGTCTTTGAAGACGGTGGAATACTGCTCTTTGCGGATGATGGACTTGACCGACGGCACCTCGGCATCTTGCCCGCTCACAAACGGGAAGGGCTGGCCAGCGCTGCCGTAGCCCACGCCTTTGAGGGACGACAAAATGCCGATGCTCAAGCCGTCGTAGGGCGACAGCACCGCATGCACCTTGGCCTTACCGTAATAGGCACTCAGCAAGTTGTCCATGCGCGCCTGGGCCACTGCGCCGTCCCAGCGCAGGGTAGACACCTTGTTCATGCCCGTCTGCTTGCTTTGCACCACCAGTTTGCCGATTTTAATGTATGGGTCTAGCACCGACATGGCGCCGTCGTAGAAGAAGAATGCGTTGTTGTCGTCTGCCGAGCCGCCGAACAGTTCGATGTTGAACGGGCCTTTGCCTTCTTTCAAACCCAACGCTTTTTCCAGTGACTGTGCTTGCAGCACGCCCACCTGGAAGTTGTCAAACGTGGCGTAGTAGTCGACGTTTTTGCTGCCGACTATCAGGCGGTCGTAAGCGACGACCTTAATGCCCTTGTCAGCCGCTTTTTGCAGCGCGTTAGACAAGGTAGTGCCGTCAATGGCGGCAATCACCAATACCTTCACGCCCTTGGTGATCATGTTCTCGACCTGCGCCAGCTGGTTGGGGATGTCGTCGTCAGCGTATTGCAGATCGGCCTTGTAGCCCTTGGCAGCCAAAGCGGCCACCATGCTGTTGCCGTCACTCACCCAGCGGGTGGAGGTTTTGGTTGGCATCGCTACACCCACGGTGCCTTTGTCTTGCGCATGGGCAACAGGAGCGCCAAAAGTGAGCCCTAATGCCAAACCAGCGGCCAAGGCTTTGAGTGTTGATCTGCGTGCTTTCACTGTCTATCTCCAAAGTAGAGTGCAACCAATTTAAAACACCTGCGCAAAATAGTGCTCAGGTATTTGCCAGCATGGATTTGTCAAACAATGTCCAAGTGCGACAGCTTCGCTTGGGATGCCTCATTACGAATCAGGATAAACCCGCACCCAATCTGTGCATGAATTTTTTTAATGTGTTGAGATGTTTAATTCCAACCAGCGTCCACCTTGAATTCTTGCGCGCTGCACATTGCCGCATCATCAGACGCTAGAAACAGGACCATGCGTGCAACGTCTGACGGCTGCAATTTATCGGGCAGGCATTGGTGACGTTTGATCCGTTCTTCGCCCTCCGCGTTGAGCCACAGCTTGATCTGGCGCTCCGTCATGACCCAACCGGGCGACACGGTGTTAACGCGAATGCGATCCTTACCAAGATTGCCAGCCAGCCCCCGCGTTAGTCCGTTCACCGATGACTTGGCAATTGCATAGCAAGGGTATTCGCTGTCCTTGTTTTGCCAACCGGTGGAGCCAATGTTGACGATGGACCCACCCCCCAAACGGCGCATGCCCGGTACAACAGACTGGACTGCAAAAAATGCGGGCCGTTGGTTAACCGCCATCCGCTCATCCCAATATTCTGGCGTCACCGACTCCAAGGTGTGGCGGTCATCCCGCGCCACGTTATTGACCAATGTGGAAAAGTCGCCCAGGTCTTTGCAAGCCTCCGCGATGGCCGCTTGCAAGGCGGCAACGTCTCTCACGTCGCAAACACGCCACCACGGCTTTGGGTGCCCGTCAGCGGCCAAGCGCTGCGTCAAAGCGGCGCTTTCTGGCTCGGCCATGTCTACAAAAGCCACCTGCGCACCTTGTTCAGCAAAGGCCGCAACGATAGCCGCGCCGATACCGGTTCCACCCCCCGTAACGAAGACGCGCTGACCGCGCAAACTGGGGTACTGTGCCAATGATGGGGAAGCAGGCATGTGTAGGTCCTTCAGATAGTGCAATGGGGTTGATCCACCCACACCAGTTTATAGGAATACCTTTAAAAACACTTAATGTCGCATAAGCGACACACTCTGGGACTTCCCCGCTTACGCCGCCAGGCCATGCAGACGTAGACTGCCTTTACTCATGGGCTGCGGCTTGGTTTCAAGCGTCGGCGCAGAGGCTAAGGAGATCGGTTTGCTGCCTACCAATATCGCCCAGCCGTCGTACTTCCACAAAGTAGTGGACTGCCAATGGGCTTGCCCTGCCCACACCCCCGTGCCTGAGTACATCCGCCTGATCGGCCAGGGCCGCTACAGCGATGCCTATATGGTCAACTGGGTGTCCAACGTGTTCCCCGGCATTTTGGGCCGCACTTGCGATAGGCCTTGTGAGCCTGCGTGCAGGCGCTCGCGGGTGGAAGAGAGCCATGGCGAGCAGCCCGAGCCGGTGGCTATTTGCCGGCTCAAGCGGGTGGCGGCCGACATGAAGGACGACGTCTCCAAGCGCATGCCCGCATTGTCGCCGCCCAATGGCAAACGCATTGCCTGTGTCGGCGCTGGCCCGGCCTCTCTAACCGTGGCGCGCGACTTGGCACCACTGGGCTATGAGGTGACGGTGTTTGACGGGGAGGCCAAGGCGGGGGGATTTATACGCACGCAGATTCCGAAATTTCGCTTGCCCGAGTCGGTGATTGACGAGGAGACGGGCTACATCCTGGACCTGGGCGTGAAGTTTCGCAGTGGCCAACGCATTGACTCGATGACGGGGCTATTGAAAGAAGGTTTTGATGCCGTGTTTGTAGGCTGCGGCGCGCCGCGTGGGCGCGACTTGCAGTTGCCTGGGCGCAAGGAAATTACCGAGAGCATCCACATCGGTATTGACTGGCTGGCCTCGGTGTCGTTTGGCCATGTGAGCAGCATTGGCCAGCGCGTGATTGTGCTCGGCGGTGGCAATACCGCGATGGACTGCTGCCGCTCGGCGCGTCGCCTGGGCGGTAGCGACGTGAAGGTGATTGTGCGCAGCGGCTTTGACGAGATGAAGGCCTCGCCCTGGGAGAAAGAAGACGCGCAGCACGAGGGCATCCCCTTCCTTAATTTCCATGTACCCAAGTCGTTTGAACATGTGAACGGCAAGCTCACAGGCATGAAGTTTGAAGTCGTCAAAGCCATCTACAACGCGCAGGGCGAGCGCAGCCTGGTACCCACGGGCGAGCAGGAGGTGCTGGTGCCCTGCGACGCGGTGCTGATTGCCGTAGGGCAAGAAAACGCCTTCCCCTGGATTGAGTCGAGCAGCGGCGTGCAGTTTGACAAATGGGGCTTGCCGGTGTTGAACAAAACCAGCTTTCAGTCCAGCGTTCCCCATGTGTTCTTCGGCGGCGACTCGGCCTACGGCCCGAAAAACATCATCACCGCTGTGGCGCATGGGCATGAGGCGGCCGTGTCGATAGACCGCTATTTGAATGGCGAAGACCTGAACCAGCGCCCCGACCCGATGACCAACCTGATGTCGGCCAAGATGGGCATCCACGAGTGGGCGTATGACAACGACACATCGAACGATGCGCGCTTCAAGGTGCCCTGGGCCAAGGCCGAGGTGGCGCTGGCCAATATCCGTGTGGAAGTGGAGCTGGGCTTTGATGCTGCCACTGCCTTCAAGGAGGCCGGGCGCTGCCTGAACTGCGATGTGCAAACCGTGTTCACGCCCGAGACCTGCATTGAGTGCGATGCCTGCGTGGACATTTGCCCGATGGACTGCATCACCTTCACGCCCAATGCGGATGAGGGCGAGTTGCGTACACAACTCAAAGCCCCCGCGCTGAACCTGAGCCAAGACTTGTACGTCTCAACCGCCATGAAAACCGGCAACGTGATGGTGAAAGACGAAGACGTGTGCCTGCACTGCGGCCTGTGCGCCGAGCGCTGCCCCACGGGCGCTTGGGATATGCAGAAGTTTCTGCTAACTACTACGCAGGCGGGCGCTGGAGCCAGAGATGTGAGTCCCAACCCGAAGGCTATGAAGAAGGCGATTGAAAAGGCTACGGTATGAAAAAGATAGAAGGTATTAACGACTTCGTCATCAAGTTCGCCAACGTCAACGGCTCGGGCTCGGCCTCGGCCAATGAGCTATTTGCCAAAGCCATTTTGCGCATGGGCGTGCCCGTCAGCCCGCGCAATATTTTCCCCAGCAATATCCAGGGCTTGCCTACCTGGTACGAGGCGCGGGTGTGTGAGCATGGCTACCAAGGCCGGCGCGGCGGCATCGACATGATGGTGGCGATGAACCCGCAAACCTGGGAGGCAGACGTGGCCGAGCTGGAACCCGGTGGCTACCTGTTCTACGACAGCACCAAGCCGCTGCCGCCGTCCAAATTCAGGGACGATATCCATGTCATCGGCATGCCGCTCACCGAAATTTCCAACGCGGTGTATCCCGACCCGCGCCAACGCCAGCTGTTTAAAAACATCATCTATGTGGGCGCGCTGTCGGTACTGCTCCAAGTAGAGGCCGAGGTGATTGAAACCCTGTTTGCCGAGCAGTACCAGGGCAAAGAAAAGTTGCTGGCGTCCAATGTGCGTGCTTTGCACCTGGGGCGCGACTTTGCCACTGAGCATTTGCATGGCCCGCTGGGCATTCGCGTCAAGCGCGCAGACCAGGTAGGCGAGCAAATCTTTGTGGATGGCAACAGCGCCGCCGCGCTGGGCTGCGTATATGGCGGTGCGACCGTGGCGGCCTGGTACCCCATCACGCCATCGTCGTCGGTGGCCGAAGCCTTTCAAAAGTACTGTGCCAAGTACCGGGTCGATCCATCCACCGGGCAGCACCACTACGCCATCGTGCAGGCCGAGGACGAGATTGCCTCCATCGGCATGGTGGTGGGCGCAGGCTGGAACGGTGCGCGTGCCTTCACCGCTACCTCGGGCCCGGGAGTGTCGCTCATGACCGAGTTCATCGGCCTGGCCTACTTTGCCGAAATTCCGGTCACCATCATCAACGTGCAGCGCGGTGGCCCGTCCACCGGCATGCCCACCCGCACCCAGCAGGCCGACATCATTGCCTGTGCCTACGCATCGCATGGCGACACCAAGCATGTGCTGCTGTTCCCCGAAGACCCGTATGAGTGTTTTGAGCACGCAGCAGCCGCGCTGGATTTGGCCGACCGTTTGCAAACCCCTGTCTTCGTCATGACCGATCTGGACATTGGCATGAACCAGCGCCTGTGCCAACCCTTTGCATGGGACGAGGCGCGCGACTACGACCGTGGCAAAGTGATGAGCGCGGCCGAGCTAGAGGCAGGCAAAGATTTTGGCCGCTACAAAGATGTGGACGGCGACGGCATTCCCTGGCGCACCTTGCCCGGCACGCACGCCAGCAAGGGCAGCTACTTCACCCGGGGCACCACGCGCAACGCCTACGCCCAGTACTCCGAGCGCGGGCCCGACTATGTGTACAACGTCGAGCGCCTGCTGGCTAAGTTCAATACTGCAGCTTCTCTTGTGCCGCAACCCGTGCTGCGCAGCGCCGCGCACAAAACCCGTTTGGGTGTGATCTACTTTGGCTCCACCAGCCCGGCCATGGGCGAGGCGCTGGATGTGCTCAAACTGGCGGGCATTCACCTGGACGCGCTGCGCCTGCGCGCCTTCCCCTTCCCGGGCAGCGTGGCGCAGTTCACTGCCGCGCATGAGTTGGTCTATGTCGTAGAGCAAAACCGCGACGCACAGATGCATGCCCTGCTGGTCAACGAGCTGGACATTGACCCCGCCAACCTGGTGCGCGTGCTGCACTACGACGGCACACCGATCACCGCGCGCTTTATTGCCTCGGCCATCACCAAGCATGTGCACGCGTCTGCGGTCGCGCCCCCGCATGGCCACGCCAAAGCCGCCGCCATTAAGGAGACAGCATGACCTATCTGGCCAAACCCCGTTTGCACCACCCCTCGCTGGCCGCCAACAAGGTGGGCTATACCCGCCGCGACTATGAAGGCAAGGTATCCACCCTGTGCGCGGGCTGCGGGCACGACAGCATCTCGGCCGCCATCATCCAGGCGTGTTGGGAGCTGGACATCGCGCCGCACCGCGTGGCCAAACTCTCGGGCATCGGTTGCAGCTCCAAAACGCCGGACTATTTTTTAGGCGCATCGCACGGCTTTAACACCGTGCACGGGCGCATGCCCTCGGTGCTGACCGGGGCTAACCTGGCCAACCGCGATTTGCTGTACCTGGGTATTTCGGGCGATGGCGACTCTGCCTCGATAGGTCTCGGCCAGTTCGCCCACGCCATGCGGCGCGGCGTGCGCATGGTGTATATCGTAGAAAACAATGGCGTGTATGGCCTGACCAAGGGCCAGTTCTCGGCCACGGCAGACCAGGGCTCGAAAAGCAAAAAAGGCGTGGTCAACAGCGACAGCCCGATAGACCTGGTGGGCATGGCCCTGCAACTGGGCGCAACCTTTGTAGGGCGCAGCTTCTCGGGTGACAAGGCGCAACTGGTGCCTCTCATCAAAGCGGCCATGGGCCATGGTGGCGCCGCCTTTATCGACGTGATCAGCCCCTGCGTGGCCTTTAACAACCATGCAGGCAGCACCAAAAGCTACGACTATGTGCGTGAGCATAACGAGGCAGTGAGCCGCATCGATTTCATCACCAGCCGTGACGAGATCACCACCCAGTATGCCCCCGGCTCGGTGGTGGACGTAGAGCAGCACGATGGCAAGTTTTTGCGCCTGCGCAAGCTCAAAGCCGACTACGACCCCACCGACCGTCTGGCGGCCATGCACCAGGTGGCCGCCCACCAGGCGCGCGGCGAGGTGCTAACGGGTCTGCTGTATGTCGACCCCGATGCGGGCGATTTGCACAAGGCGCTCAATACCAGTGCCACGGCCTTGAATGCGTTGGGTAAAGACACGCTGTGCCCGGGCGTGGACAAGTTGGACAAGCTCAACGCGTCGCTGCGTTGAACGGTTTGCACTAAACCGTATTACGCTGTTTTTGCTGCAACTTCTGCTCTAAAAGTTTGATTGTTGCGGGCACCCCAGGCAAGCTGGGGTTTACCGTGAGCGCGCGTTCAAAGTACGCAATAGCGTTGGCAAAATCACCCAGATTCAGGTAAATTTGCCCGTAGCCTGACAGAGCGCCAAAATGGTGGGGGTTACGCTGCATCACCTCGTCGCAGTCTTTAAGCGACAGCGCCCATTCACCCATCATGAAGTGCAGGGTGGCGCGCTTGTTCCAAGCCTCTGCAAACGCGGGCTTCTTTTGAATGATGCTGGTAAACGTAGCTACTGCCTCACGCAGTTGACCAGTGGCCATCTCTTGCACGCCGCGCTGGTACAGGGTGTCGATGGCCGGGTCGTCAGAGCGGCTCCAAATTTGCCACATCGACTCTGCCGCCGCTTGCCGAACCCGTGCATCCTCATCGTGCAGGCGCTTGGCCAGGCGGCTGGCGTCGCCCATAGTGCCTATCTCTCCCAAGCGTTGCACTCCGACGTATCGCTTGGCGGGCGACGGCTGCTCTATGGCGGAGAGCGCTTGGGCGCGGGTAGGTGGGTCTGTTGCAGCGCTGGCAGCCATGGCTACAGCCATCGCCATCATAATCAAGGCCTTGGGTAAGCGCAGTACAAAATACATGATGCACTCCTGATTTTTCGGTTGCGTTGAATGACGCAGCCGCACTTGAAGAATACCCTATTTCAGATAGCCCAGCGCCGTACGTAAAATCAGTGCAATGACCACACCAGAGATAACCATGACCGAAGCCACCCCACGCCCCTCCCTGCCAGACCACCTATCCGCCGACCCGCGCAGCCCCCACCACATTGCCGCCGTGTTTGCGCATGAGATTGGCATTCGATTGAACGACAAGGAGCGCTCGGACGTGGAAGAGTATTGCATCAGCGAGGGCTGGGTCAAAGTGCCCGCGGGTAAGACCGTGGACCGAAAAGGCCAACCACTGATGATCAAGCTCAAGGGCAGGGTGGAGGCGTTTTATCGCCAGGTAAGCAAGGGCCTTTAAGACTGCAAAATCTAGCCTAGGCGAATAAGTCGCCCTGGGGCGATGGCGTGGAGGGTTCTTTGGCAGCGCGTTTGGCTGCCTGCAGGGAACCTGTTTTACGCCGCTGCCCAGAGGGCGGTAAACCGCTTTTGCGCGAGCCGTGCCGCGCCAGTACAGCACCCGCTTCTTCACGCGATTGGCTGGATTGGCGCAATCCATACATTCGGTCTTTGGCAGCTTTCATCGCCACCTTGTCGTCCACTATGGGGGCAGGGTAGTCCACACCCATGATGCAGTTGGCCATGCGCTGCACGCTCACGTCCATTTTCCATGGCTCGGCCAGGTAAGGTAGCGGCACGCGGGCAAGTTCGGGCACCCAGCGGCGTATAAAGAGGCCCAGCGGGTCCTGGTCTTGCGCCTGTTTGGTGGGGGAGTACATACGCAGCGTGTTGATGCCGGTGGTGCCGCTTTGCATTTGCATCTGGCTCCAGTGGATGCCGGGCTCAAAGTCTAAAAACTGCCGTGCCAGAAACAGGCCAGTGGGTCGCCAGTGCAGCCACAGGTGGTAGCTGGCAAAGCTCACCAGCATAGCCCGCATGCGAAAGTTGAGCCAGCCGGTGGATACCAGCGAACGCATGCAGGCATCTACCATGGGGTAGCCAGTGCGGCCTGCGCACCAGGCCGCAAAGTGCGCGTCGTTGAAGTCGTTCTCGCGCAGGCCGTCGCACACGCGTGCAAAGTTGCGCAGTTCAATGTCCGGCTCATCTTCAAGCTTCTGCATGAAATGGCAGTGCCAGCGCAGCCGTCCAGCAAATCCCCGCAGCGCGTAAGCCAGTGCGCGGTCGGGCGTGCTGGCAATGGCCGCCTCGGTGGCTTGGTGCACAGTGCGCATCGACAGCGTGCCAAATGCCAGGTGCGGGCTCAAGCGGCTGCAGCCGTCTTGGGCCGAGAGCGGGCTGGACAGGGCCTTGCGGTAGTCGTAACCACGCACTTGCAAGAAGCTTTCCAGTGTTTGTCTTGCAGCTATTTCTCCACTGGTTTGCAGTGTCTTGCCGTGGGGGGCCAAACCAAGGCCGGCAAGTGTGGGTAAGTCGGATGGGTCAAAGGGCGCTGCAGCAACAAAACCACCTTGCAGCTGTTGCAAGGGCGCATCCATGCGCGCCTGCCAGCGCGCCGCCCATCCTGAGCGGCTGCGCAGCCTGCGCACTACCCCAGTTTGGGAAAATTCTTGCCAGCTAATGTGTTGCGACTCACACCATATTGCCACCTGTTTGTCGCGGGTGTAAGACCAGCCCGAGCCGGTTTCCTCGTGGCTGAGTAAGTGGGTGAACGGTGTTTCAGATTGCAGCTGCGCCAGCACCTGCACCGCAGAGCCCACGCGCACCAGCAGCGGCATGCCGCGCCGCGCCAGCGCCGCGCGCAGCTCTGCCAGGCAGCCTAGTGCAAAGTCTACATGGCTGGCATCGCATTCGGGGCTTTGCAACCACTCGGGTTCAATCACAAAGAGTGCCAACGCGTCAGCGCAGGTTTGGGCTGCTACCAGCGGTGCGTGGTCGTGTACCCGCAAATCGCGTTTGAACCACACCAAACCCCGTGTCGGTTGCATAGCGTGTAGTCACTCACTGGCGGGTATGGCTGGCCCGGTGGCGCAAGTGGACAGCGCCTCTTAAAGCAGCATGCTTCGTCCGACGGCCCGCCACACGCGTGCGCCACATCCGAAAAGAAGACGGCTTCAAGTGCCTGCGCATCAAGGCAATTACCCCAGATTCAGTCAAGCCGAACTGAGCCTCAATTGCTTCGAACGCGGTTCGGTCCTCCCACGCCATCTCAATGATGCGAGAGAGACTCGCCTCGCAATGCAACGTATTGCTATCGGGTGGGGTTTTCATCGCAACATTCCCCATGCACCGCCAATGCAACTGGCACTGGCAACCAAAGTCAGCGCCAAGCGCATGGGTAGCCACCCCTGCGCCTGAAAGCGGGGGTACACCTGGCGGTCAACAGCGAAGCATGCCCATAGCAAGCCAGCAATAATAAACAAGCCCGGAACAGGGCCCGCCAGCAAAGCGATCCACGCGACCAGGCTGGGAGCAACACCCCAACCCAAGAAAGGAAGCGATTGCATTGATACATCACGCATCACAAGCCCCCAGTGGATTGCGCCCAGAAAGCTGGTGATCGTAACGCCGTAACCGAGCAGCGCAAGCCCGATGGTGGCACGGTAAGCGGGGTCTGACATCCAAACGGCCAGCGCCAGCGCTACGAAGGGAATTAACCCTCCATAGCCCATGCGCTTGGCCCACGCGGACGGAACAGAATGGGTGACTGCACTCACTCTATATCCGCTTCTCTTGCGGTTTGATCCAACTTGGGCACTTCTAAAGCTGCTGGGCTTGCAAGGGATGGTCGACACATCTTGACACCATCCCATTGCTGACCACACCAGCAAAAGCCTTGGGCATCAACAATGCAGGTGCCTGTGCCGCAGCAGCGTTCTTCATCTTGCATGGCTAACTCCGCTTGGTGAGGGTAATTTGTTCTTCACCAAACGCAGTTACTGCGATGGCATTACCTGACCACGCACCTCGCCGCCGGGGCTGGCGGCCGTGTGAAGGTTGACATACCACTTGCCGGCCATCAGGTCAGCAACCTGAGCGGGCGTCAGGGTGGCTGACCCTTTGATCGGGCTTTCTACGCTGCCTGAAAAGCCCAACGCCACACCGGCATTGGCACCAGCCGCTGCAGGGCCGTGGAAGTGACCCGCTCTTACGGGGCCCGACAGGCCCGCATAGGTGACGGTCCAGGTGAGCACATTGGTCTGCTTGTCCAGACTTGCATCCAGCATGCCGGAGCCAGCGCTCGCATTGGCGGGCACCTCATTGGCACCAGACAGTTTGGCTTTCAATGCGGTAGAGGTAGAGGGCTGCACAGTGCCACAGGCGCTCAATCCCAACGCGACGGCCAGGGCACCAAGGAATAGGAAGGTTCGGGTTTTCATCATGGTCAGTTTCTTTCGTGGTAAAAATAAAGTCAGAAGAAGAATTATTGTAAAGCGCGCTCTACAGCGCCCAACAGCTTGGCGTTTTGAGGATCCACATCACTTGGGAAGCTGGCAACCACCTTGCCGCTGCGGTCAATAAGGTACTTGTGAAAATTCCATTGGGGCGTCATACCGGTGGCTTTTTCCAGGCTCGCATACAAGGCGTTTTTGCCCGGCCCGGATACCACTACTTTTGAGAACATCGGGAACTTTACCCCATAGGTGTTAAAGCAAAAGTCCGCTATCTCCTTGGACGAGCCCGGCTCCTGTTTGCCGAAATCATTGGAGGGGAAGCCCAGCACCACCAAGCCTCGCTTTTCGTATTTGGCATGCAGGGCCTCCAGCCCTTCGTACTGGCTAGTAAACCCGCAGTAGCTGGCGGTATTGACCACCAGCACCGCTTTGCCAGCGTGCTGGCACAGGTTCTGCGGCTTGTCGTCCTGCAGTCGCGCAAACTGGTGCTGCAAAACAGTGGGGCAGGCAGATGCCGGCTTTTGCGCAAACGGCTCAGCAGAGCGTGCCGAACCGACCAGACAGGCGGCCAGCAAGCAAACAAAAGGGCCGATGCCAAAGCGCATATTCATTTAGGCAGCATTTTCATAACGCTTTGCATTTTGGCTCTTTACTGATACCGCGGCGCTGCATGCGGGTATTCGTCACAAGCCACGCGCGCCTATCCCATTTTTCCGTTGGGCTGCCTTTAAATTGCTGGACGGCCAGTTGGAAAGTATTTTTTCAAAATATTGGTCATCGCTGTTTGCGCAGCTTGACCTTCTGCAACACCGTACGTTTTGAGCCAGAAAAAATACCAGCCTTCGCCGTAATCTGGGCTCTTGTTGGTACCATTGATTTGCACAACTGGTTTGTTTAAGAACTTGACGGCATGGGCTTGGAATGCAGCATTGTCCATCGGGATCATAGATTGGTAGTTCACCAGACGGTCATAAATCAAGGCAGAAGGTGCCAAGCCAGCGCCGGAAATAGCGCTGCTAAGCGCCGCCGCATTGACGGGTTGTACCCCCCAAAAGTGAATCAACGGCGTCAGATCTACTTTGGCTGCTATCGACATCCGCAAAATACGGCTGTCTACTTCACCTAAACCTTTGCCTGCAGGCACCAGGTTCTGCTGAAAAACACGATTTTCTTCTGCATAAAAAGCCCCGATTTTGTCCCAGCCAAAAAGCGCTGCAATTTCGACATACTTGGCATAGCCGCGCTGCTGGTAACGTACCTCGTTCTTGGTGCTGTTCGAAATATCCATCGCATTACCAGCTCTGAAATTAGGCGTCACCATCCAGTTAACAGCGGCCAATTCACGGCCAAGGTAAGACGTGCCGTTCATCGATTTGCCCAAGCCCGCGTCGATGTCGACCCCATAGAGTTTGTTGCCCACCGCCACAGTCAATAAATTGACGGCAGCCTCACCCTCGCCTGGGAAGTTGCTGAACAATTGTGCATGGCCAAGTTCGTGGAATTCGATTTCAGAAAAGTCCTTACCTGGAGTTAGGAACCAGCTTTTATTATTACCATCCGTGCTATTGCCTGGATCGTAGCCGTTGTTGCCGGTAGGGTAGCCAATACCGAATGCATCGCTATAAAGACTGGTATCCACAATCAAATACAAAATCTGGTTGTTTCTAATTCTGTTGCGTCCCAGCAGATCCGACACAGCATCCATGCGGCTGTCCCAGTCATTCATCAGCGTGGCTGGGTCTGCGTAGTTGTAAATCCAGCTCGTCGGCAGCGTCATCATGTATTTGTCGCTCATAAAATCAGCCCATGGCGCAGGATTATTGCGCTGTGTGAGTTGCCACTGTGCCAGCGTAGTAGTGTTCAGTGCTGTGCTGGAAAAGAACGGTGCAGGCACAGCGTTTTGAATTTTGATGGTGACGTCTTTGCCCGCGTTGGCCAGATAAGGCACATCGATATAAATGCCGCCGCCGTTTGGATTGGCAATTTCGGTTACCTCACTGGTGATGGGAAACCTGTTGGCGACGCGAAAGGGCCGCTTTATTTCGCTTTTGATGTATTTGTCATGCACGTTGGCACCCACTTGAATCACATAGCTCGGGCTCGCATTCACCATGGATGCAGGCACCGTCACTTTTGCCGTGTCGCCAGCAGCCAGGTAGTAGCCAGTAGGGCGCCTTGCAAAGCTTTGCGAGTAAGCAGTTCGCAAGTCCACGTCTTTGTCCATCGTGGCATTAATTCTGGCGGAGTAGATTTTGCTTGCATCTGCCGGCATTTTTACTTTGCCCGGAAACCAGTCGGAACTGTTGAACTTCTTCCCGGTCAACACGTCTTTGAAGGCTGCAAAGTTGGCTGGCGTATAGGCAGTGTCAAAAATGCTTTGTTGAATTGACAACACTGCGCGGTCTAGCTCTTTGCCATCAGCTCCGTAGAAATCGTTGGGGAAGCCGCCTTTAGTTGCCGCGTTGGCAAAAAGTGCACCACCACGCATTTTTTCGTAGGCTGCTATTAACGCAAAGGCTTGTTGCAAGTTTTCTTTATTTGTAGCCACCGCATACATGGTCTGCTTGATACGGTCGTTTTGCTCTTGGAGTTGCGCGTCAGTCAAGACTGCAGTGCCATCCAAATGGGCCTTGATTTTGGCCATGGCTGCGGCAAATACCAGCGCGTCGTTGTTGTCTGCTGTCACTACCTTGCAATAACCTTCTTTGTATTTAGAAGGTATTGGGTCGTTACCAAACACCTCTGCGCTAAGTAGTAGAGGGCCGGTTTGGTTAAACAAATACACAAACCTGTTGTCAGACTCAAGACCAAAAGCAACGTGTGTTTTGGTTTTCAAATTTAACGTATCACCTTGCTTGCCACAGTAACCAAAGCCTTTTAAATCAAATGCTGGCGATGCATTGTCTACAGTCGTATTTGTAGTCGTAGCTCCAGGCCCTATTGATCCATTGCCGCCTGAACCGCCGCATGAGGCTAAATAAACTGTAGCTAACAAAACGCTTGCTGTTAAAAATGATCGCAACGCTGTATAGATTGGGTTGAAGGTAGTCATACTTTTCAAGTGTTTAAAGTGTTCAAATTTACTCACGGCTTCATCAATTTCAGCATGGCAGTGCCCATGCTTTCGCCAACATGAAAATAGCTCTCTCCGTTGTAGTTCCAATGGTAGACAAAGCCAGTAGTTGGTGAGTTGTTGCCGTAGTAGAAGGGCCGCGTGTCTACGGTGCTTACCGTGCCTGCAAACTCGGGGTGCTTTGCCGGGTCAGCCACGTTGGCTTGGGCGGTGATCAGCCGTACGCTATTCGACTTTGGGTCTGTATCACCCACCATCGCCATACCTGTATTGGCGACCACTACGCGCATGTCCGGCACGCCAAAGTCTTTGCGCAAATCCTTGATCAAATTGGTTAGGTTGACTTCGTATTCGGTTACGTAGCTGGTGGTGACGCGGTCATTCCAGCCCTGGTGCCAACCGAAGCCTGCAATTTCGTAGCCTTTGCCATCGTAGTCAGGGTAGTATTTTTTCACGTCAGCCAGCACTTTGCGTACCTTGGCCACCATCTCGGTGTAATACGGCCCTGTGGTGCCGCCAGAGCCGGGCGGTCTGAAATCCACCGCCAGTGATTTGCCACCCCATGCCGTCTTGATCAGCAGCACCTTGTCACCCAGCGCATTGCCAACAATGTGGCCAAACCCAAACTCAGGCCCGATGTAGCCCTCGGGCAGGCTGTTGCCGTCACCAAACCCTACGCCCAGCGCGCTGTTGCGTCGCTCAGTGCTTGCGCCGATTGCACCCGCGTCCCAGCTCGACACCCATACATCATTGCGTGTTACCCATCCTGCGTAGGTTTTGGTGCCGGTGTAGCTTGGGTAGCTTATGGGTTTGCTGGCATCGACCAGAAAGCCATAGGTGGCGGTGTTGTTGTTAACCATAGCCCGCACGCTGCCCAGGCCAGCAATGATGTTGGGTTCGCGGGTGGCGCTTTGAGGGTCACCACCTAAATCAACCTTGCCATAACCAATCATGTTGGACTGCCCGGCCAAAATGAATATTTTGAGCTTGCCGTTGTCAATGCTGGGCGGTACGGTTTCGGCTATGGTGGGTGTGGGTGTGGGCGTGGCTGCTGCGGTGGCGGAGTCTGACGATCCACCACAGGCAATCAACCCGCTAGAAATCAAAATTGCAATTGTTACGGTTAATACAAAGTTAGAAAGTTTTAAGCTGGGCAACTCTTTCAAAGAATGACTCGTTAAATTCATTAGTGTTCTTTCAAAATCAAGCCGGATAATAAGTTAAAAGGATTTAAATTTCCTAATTTAAGGTTACTTGTATCTGCAAAAAACTGCAAGATTCAGGTTCAAAAATGACAACATTGTCATTTTTGAACCTATCCGCTCCGTGAGCAATATCGGTTCCACCGCCAGTAGCCACAGGCGCTGGAGCGGCTGCAGGCGCAAGGTGAGGCTGTAACGCCAGTTTGGGCGCTACACTTCCGCACAGATTGCGCATCAAATATGCTTCTGGCCTATGTACTGCAGGCACAAAAAGCTACTGTTTTTATAGCGTTTTAGATGGCCATCGGAGCAGGCAGGGAACTTCAACCTGAGAACCACGTCAACCGCAGATGACTGTTTTCACCGCCACGCTACGCACCGGCCTGGTGTGCCGGTGCGCCGCATCTGGCCGAGGGCGAGGCCGCTGTAATCCGGCCAGGCGGCACCGGTTGGACGGTTATGGCGCGGGTGATGCCGACGGACTGGGCGCGGCTGAAATAGGCGTGCGGATCAGCAAGGTTTGACCGCGCGTTCGGTGCCAGACATGCGCCAGCGGCGCTGCCCGCGAACACCGGTGCCGGGACATAGCACGTCATGCTTTGCAGCCGAAATGCGTAGAACAGCGGCCGGAGCAGCGCTGCGCCAAGGCAAGCCATTCCTACCAACGTCAAGCGCACTGCCGGTGTATCGGACAATCCCTACGCGCCCAGTTGGCGAATGAAACTGTCGATGAGGCCCACCAGCCCGCCCAAGGCGACCGGGATGGCGGTGCCCAGGGCTTCAATTGCAGTGTAGAAAGTTTGCAGCATCGGTATCCTCGTATCTTGTGGATCACAGGGCTCGCGATTCGCTGCGGGCATTCATAGGCCGATGTCAAGGGCCTGCCAATTTTGTAGAAAATTCTGCATTCTCGTTGTCGAATTTCCGCTAACGCACGGCCCCTGCAAAGACCTAAAGTCTCTCTACACGCCAAGCAGTCTTTGCATTGAGGGCGTGACCCCTACAGGAGAACCCTATGCACACTATTCGCACCCGCCGACTGCTACGCGAAACTGTTAGACCTGACACAGGCAAGATGATCCGTCCGGATCGAGAGACCGTCATACCGATCGCGCTCGTTTTGGGAGTCGCTGCCGTCATCCTGCTCACGACCGCCTGCCAGCAGATCGATGGCAAGACGAGCGCCGCTGCGGTGCTTCAGCCAGAGGCCGTGGTTCAAGCAATCACCGCTGTCCACGACAGCAGCTGGATCTCGCAGGCACATGCCCTGGCTGTGAAGAACGGCTCTGATGGCGCAGTGTCAGACCTGAGCTTTTAGTCTGAAATTGCGCAATGGGGCAATCGAGCCCCACTTGCGGCTTCCACATGGGCTTGAACTCCGACCTATAATAAAATCCCTCGCTCCATGGGTGAGGTATTGGAATCTCTGAAACCAAACAGGGGACGCCCCAAGTGGCGGGGAATTTACCCGCCAAGATTGAACAACAACAAAATTCGGCGGCACCATGAAGGACGGGGATCAAGTCAGTAGCGATTTCTTCGGCCACCCCAACGCCGAGGCGACACCCAACAACAGCTTGTTCGCCGACAGCGCGATGCACGCGCTCACCAAGCTGGGTCGATTGCACCGATTTGCGCCGCAAACCATTTTCATGGTGGAGGGTGACATCGTCGATACGGTTCATATCATTCTCGAAGGGCGCGTGAAGGTGTTCTCGTCCGAGCCTGATGGCGGCGAGATTGTGCTGAATATCTGCGGGCCTGGTGAGTTCCTGGGCGAGATGGCGCTCGATGGCGGCCGTCGTTCGGCCTCGGTCATAGCGATGGAGAGCGTCATCTGCTCGGTGGTCACGCGGCAGGACTTGCGCGACGCCATCACGGACGACGCAGACTTGGCGCTGAAGGTCATCGCCTCGCTCATCGGGCGGGCGCGGTTGGCAACCGACAAGATCAAGGGCCTGGCCTTGCACGACGTTTACCAGCGCGTCACGCGCCTTCTGCAAAGCCTGTCCCACGATCAGGCGGGTGGGTTAGTGGTGTCAGAAAAGCTGTCGCAACAGGAGATCGCCCACCGGGTCGGTGCCTCGCGTGACATGGTGGCACGGGTGATGCGGGAGCTGGTGACCGGTGGCTACGTGGAGATGAACCACAAACTCATCAAGCTGACCAAGCCGTTTCCGGCGCGCTGGTAGTGGCCGCGTGGTTCTGTAGAATATTCGCACTGTCCTGGGCGTAATTTTCCATCACGCTGTCGGGCCGGGGCGCTCTAAAGTTGAGCCACACGCCAAGCCTTACCTTCATCATGGCGTGCCAACCTCAGGAAATCGCCATGTCCACCACCCACCCCACACATCTGACGAAGCAAGCCCTCAAAAAAGCTGTCTTGTGCAGTGCCCTTGGACTGCTTCTGCTCTCTAGCCAGAGCCATGCAGCCACGCCGCTGGAGAACCCAGCTGCGAGCTATGAAACCGCGCTCAGTCTGTATCAAAAACACCAGTGGTCACGGGCTTTCGGAGAGTTCTCCCGGCTCGCTGAGACTGGCCATCAGGAATCTGCGCGGATCGCGCTGTTCATGCTTCAGCATGGCTCCCAGCTCTACGCCACAGCCTGGAGTTCGCATCCAGCGCAGATCACGCGTTGGATCCAGGTGTCCAAAACTTCGATGGCGATGTTTGAAGCGGATGGCGCTGACTGAAGGAACCCAAGGGTCGGCTGCATGCCGACCCGATGCATCAGCCAACCCGGCACCTTGGCCGCGGCCGAGCTACCCCTTAAGCGTCAGCCTTGATATTTCGGGAGCGGATCACGCCACCAAACGCGCTGGTTTCCGCTGCGATCTTTGTTTTGAATTCGGCAACGCCCATCGGTGTGGCTTCTCCGCCTAAATCCTTGAAGCGCTGCTTGACGCTTGCGACCGCCAGCGCTTTGTTGATCTCCCGGTTCAGCCTGACCACCACATCGGGCAGTGTGGATGCAGAGGCCCAGCTCCTTCAAGGTCGGCACGTCGGGGAAGGCCTTCAGCCGGGCGTCGCCGGCACGGGGAAGGGCAGGGCCTTGGCCGCGTCGTGCAATGGCACGCCATGCTGCGTCAGGCCGACCGGGCATTGCACCTGTGCCCCCCAGCTCGGCTATTTGCAATAATCGGACAACATCTGCAAACTATTTTTTCAAATAGCCCCGCCCTTTCGACCTTTCAGGAGACTCACCATGTCCGTTCACTCCCTCGCCGCTTCGCGTGGCCTTGACCCGGTCGCCCAGGCCAAAGTCCAACTGGCGGCGGCGCACCGGCTTGCGGCCTTGCATGAACTTGAAGAAGGCATCGACAACCACTTCACTGTCAGCGTGCCGGGCAAAGACGACCAATTCCTGATCCTGCCTTTTGGCATCCACTGGTCTGAGGCCAAAGCCAGCGACATGATGGTGTTCAACGAGGCGGGCGAGACGCTCGCAGGTTCAGGCCCGGTGGAGCTGTCGGCCCGCTGCATTCACGCGCCGATCCACCGCATCACGGGTGCCAAGGTGGTGCTGCACACCCACCAGACCTGGGCCACGGCACTGAACATGCTGCAAGACAACCGGCTGCATGCGACCACCCAGACCTCGGCCTTTCTGTATGGGCACATCGCCTACGACAACACCTACACCGGCCTGGCCGACACGCTGCACGAAGGCGAGCGCCTGGCGGCCGTGCTGGGCAATAACCACTACATCTTCATGAAAAACCACGGCGTGCTGGTGGTGGGCGACACCGTGGCACAGGCCTACCGGCGCATTTACCGCCTGGAGCGCGTCTGCCGCATGCAGCTGATCGCCATGGCGGCTGCCACGGGCACCGGCCAGCAACTCGCCGTGCTC
>JAYUHM010000079.1:0-15143 GCA_043766985.1 Polaromonas sp. | reverse complement strand
CTTCACCCATTTGGTGACCCTCGCAAATCCGTTGAAATTGGCTTGTAGTCTAGCTTGCAGACGGTTTATGGCCTTTCAACTGCCGGAAATAGGATGATAAAAACCGCGAGCGCGCTTTCAGCATAGGCCACCGTTATGCCGAACGCACTTAAAACCAAAAAAAAGACCGCCGCAGCGGTCTTCTTTTATGCGCATCGCAAAGGCGCTTAGCCCATATGCAAACCACCATTGAGCGAGAAGTCTGCGCCCGTCGCATAGCCGCCCTCGTCGCTGGCAATCCAGGCGATGATGGAGGCGATTTCTTCGGGTGCGCCCAGGCGTTTGGCGGGCACGCCTGCAACGATTTTTTCTAGCACGTCGGGGCGAATGGCTTTAACCATTTCGGTGCCGATGTAGCCCGGGCTCACGGTGTTAACTGTTACGCCCTTGCTGGCCACTTCCTGCGCCAGGGCCATGGTAAAGCCGTGCAAACCGGCCTTGGCGGTGGAATAGTTGACTTGGCCAAACTGGCCTTTTTGGCCATTGACCGAGCTGATGTTGATGATGCGGCCAAAGCCTGCGTCGATCATGCCCTCAATCACTTGCTTGGTGACGTTGAACATGCTGTTCAGGTTGGTGGAGATCACCGCGTCCCAGTCGGCTTTGGACATTTTGCGGAACTGGCCGTCGCGGGTAATACCCGCGTTGTTGACCAGTACGCTTACCGGGCCGTGCTCGGCCTTGACCTTTTCAAACGCGGCCACGGTGCTGTCCCAGTCGCCCACGTTGCCCACGCTCACGTAGAAGGTGTAACCCAGCGCCTTTTGCTCGGCCAGCCATTTATCAAAGTCACGCGTGGGGCCGCAGCCCGCCACCACTTTAAAGCCGTCTTTGTGCAGGCGCTGGCAAATGGCAGTGCCAATGCCGCCCATACCACCCGTAACGTAGGCTATTTTTTGACTCATGTTGTTCTTCCTTTTATGTTGTAACAGGTCTACTGTAGTACCTTTGCGGCTTTACCTAACTATGACAAACACCAATGCGAAGGCTAATAGCGAAAAATAACTTTTTTTACCTGCTGTATCGTTTGGCTTGGCCGCGGGCATCATCCGCATGGGGTGGTTAGATGCGTGAGGTATTCATCAGGCATACTGGGCACTACTTTTCACCACGAGGCTCTTTAGCGGGCCTCGCCCACCCATGATGCCCGGCTACCGTACCAAGCAAGAGAGCGTTTCGGTGGCAGGTGTAGCCAATGTGCAAATTTGCTCCCTGCTAGATCGCAATCAATTTTTTGACCCTCTGGGCGAGGCCCACGACCTGGGTATTTCATCGGCTATGTGGCCCATCTTTGGGCTGTTATGGCCGTCGGGCGCCCAACTGGCTGCACGCATAGCGTTGCGGCCCGTATTGGCAAGCGAGCAAATATTGGAGATTGGCTGCGGGCTGGCACTGGCAAGCTTGGTGGCGCACCGGCGCGGGTCTGCAGTAACGGCCAGCGACTGTCACCCGCTGGCGGCGGGCTTTTTGCGGCGTAACTTGCGGCTCAATAGCCTGCTGCCAATGCGCTATCTACAAGGGCAGTGGGGCGCGGCAGCATTACCCAGCGTTGCACACCAGCATGGCGGCGCCCCGATGCAGCCAACGCACTACGAGTTCATCATGGGTAGCGACGTGCTGTACGAGCGCGATGCCAACGGCGAGCTTGCCAATTTCATACACCAGAACGCGGCGCCAGCGGCAGAGGTGTGGATCGTTGACCCAGACCGCGGCAACCGGCCAGCCTTTAACCGCCGTATGGCGGCGCTGGGATTTGTAATGCGGGAAGAGCGCCTGGATGCTGTGGCCTCAGGCGTGGCAGCCGCCTACAAAGGCCGTCTGCTCACGTACCGGCGCGACTGCTAGCGCGGGGCAGCTTTGGCAATGAGCCGATCCGCGTAATCTTGCCAACGCGCATCTTTCGCCACCGCTTCAAATGTGCCTTGGCTGGCGCAATCGGCAACCCACTGCTGTTTATCTGCAATGGCTGCGGCCATCAAAGGCTGCACGCCCGTCTCACGCACTGTGTTGGCGGCTTCGCGCATTTCTTCTGCACGACGTTTGCCATGCTGCACTACGCGGCTAAAGAAATAGGCGCCCTGCGCCTGCCAGTCAATGCTGGGAAAGGTTTCTTCTAACGTTGGCAGCACATAGTCCTCAACACCGTAGGCCCTGGCTGTGGTGTAGCTTTCAATCACCAAGGCCTCCAGGCCCTTAATCATCACGCTACGGCACATTTTGATGGCGCTGGCCACACCCAGCTTATCGCTCACGGCTTTGGCATCCAAGCCCCATGCGTTCAGCGCTTGCGCCAGTTCGGCGGCTTGTGCGCCACCTAACAGCATGGGTACTTTGATCCCATATGGCGGCACCGACGTCATGACACCTGCCTCCACGTATACGCCCCCAGCTGCCTCTATGGCTTGCGCGCACTGCTGTTTGGTGCCGGGCGATGCGGAGTTGAGGTCCAAAAACACGGCCCCTGCACGTACAAACTGCGCGGCCTCTTTTGCCACAGCCAGCGTGTTGGATGCGGTGACAGCGGAAATGATGAACGTTGCCCGCTCGCACAGCGCACGCATCGACGCGCAGGCGGCCACCCCCGCTTGCAGCGCGTGGGCGTGCTCTGCGCTTTGGGTAGCCGGGTTTACAAACTTGGCGTCCCAAGCCGCCATGGCGTTGACGCCGGGTTTCGCTTTGAGCCCAACGGCGAAGGTTTTGCCCACCTCGCCGTAGCCGATCAGGCCAATTGCATCTAGTTTCATGGTGGCACTCGCCTTACTGTTTCTCAATCTTCGAGCGCACAATCACCTCAGACCAACGCCTGATTTCACTGGACAGCAAATCACTTACCTGCTCTGGCGTACTGCCTTGGGCATTCAGGGTGAGGTTGCTCAGACGTTTTTTAACCTCGGGATTCGCAAGCACAATTTGAATTTCGCGGTTAAGTTTTGCCACTACGTCTTTAGGCGTTTTTGCCGGTACGGCCAAGCCGTTCCACGAGGTCACGTTAAAGTTGCCCAAAGCACCGCCAGCCTCGCGCACCGTGGGTACGTCTGCCAGCACCGCAGCACGCTTCTCACCCAGCAACGCCACAGGACGCAGTGCCTTGCTGTTAATTTGCGGCATCAAGGGGCCAAGAATATCGACCATGGCATCTATCTCGCCACCGCGCAGCGCGGTAACCACTGGGGGTGTCCCGTTGAAAGGCACCACCTGAAACTCAATCCCGGCGCTGGCTTTGAACAGCACTGCAGCCAGGTTTTGGGTGGTGCCAATTTGCGGCGTGCCCATATTGAGTTTGCCGGGATTCGCGCGGGCGTAAGCCAGCAGTTCATTCAGCGACTTGAAGCGCCCCGTCTCGCTCACTGCAATCACCAAGTCAAAGCTGGCCAGCTTGGATACCGGGGAAAAATCGCGCAGCGTATCAAATGGCAATTGCTTGAACAGCGCCGCGCTCACCGCGGTGCCGCTGGAAATCAGCAGCAACGTATGCCCGTCCGCCTCGGCCTTGGCCACCTGCTCTCCGGCCACTATGCCGCCTGCGCTGGCTTTGTTTTCAATCACCACCGGCTGACCCAGCGCTTCGCCCAGCTTTTGGCCCACCGTGCGCGCGGTGATGTCCGCCGCGCCGCCTGCCGCGTTAGGCACAACGATTTTGAGCGCCTTTGAAGGAAAACTTTGCGCTAACGCCATGCCACATGCCATGCCCATGCAGGCCGCCAGCACTGTGGATAAATATTTTGACTTCAACACGACGAACTCCTGACAAACAACTAACGCGCTACACCCAGTAGTTTTTCGATCAACGCTGGCTGGGCAAGCAACGCATCTGCTGCGCCTGCGTGCACCACCGCGCCTTGGTCTAGCACCACAGCCTGGTGTGAGATGGCCAAAATAGCCTGCGGGTGCTGCTCAACGATGATGGCGCTTAGCCCCTCATCACGCGTAATGCGCGCAATGGCTTTGAGCAGCTCGTCCACAATGATAGGTGCCAAGCCCTCAAGCGGCTCGTCCAGCAGCAGCAGGCGCGGGTTGAGTACCAAGGCACGCCCAACAGCCAGCATCTGCTGCTCACCGCCCGACAGCTGTGTACCCAAATTGGTTTTTCGCTCAGCTAAACGTGGAAACATCTCGTACACCCGTGCTGGCGTGAACGGTTTGGAGGTACTAGCCACTCTAGCCGGCCGCGCCACGGCGGTCAGGTTTTCATGCACCGTGAGTGACTTGAAAATATTGCGCTCTTGCGGTACCCACCCAATACCAGCTGCGGCGCGTTCGTGCGAACTAAGCTTGTGCAGCGCAACGCCGCCCAGGGTAATGCTGCCGCCATGCTGGCGTGTGGCCCCTGCCAGGGTATTGATCAGCGTGGTTTTGCCGGTACCGTTGCGGCCTAGCAGTGCCAGCGTTTTACCTTCGTCCAAGGACAAGGAAACGCCATTCAAAATCACGGCCTCACCGTAACCGGCGCTCAACCCGCTAATGCGCAACAGCTCAGCCATGGGCAACCCCAGCATCCAAAGAATGGCCAAGGTACACGGCCTTTACTTCAGGGTCATTGGCAATCTTGTGGGCGGAGCCTTCTGTGAGCACCGCACCATTGACCAGCACCGTGATGCGCTTGGCAAATTCAAATACCAAATCCATATCATGTTCTATCAACAGCACCGACACGTCTGCGGGCAATGCCGCTACCGTTTGCAGCAGCTCCTCGCGCTCGCCAGCGGGTACGCCGGCCACCGGCTCGTCCAGCAGCAGCACGCGCGGCTTACACGCTAACGCGATGGCTATCTCCAACAGGCGCCGTTTGCCGTACGCCAAATGCTCGGTGCGCTGGTTCATCACGTCCAACAAATGGAACTGCTCTAGCAGTTGATGGCATTCGTCTACTATGTTTTTAGAAGCACCTAGTGCCCTCCACCATTGGACACCAAGCCCATTTTGCTGTGAAATAACCAAAGACAGGGTCTCCAGCGGTGTCATCGAGCTAAACAACTGGTTAATTTGAAAAGTGCGCACCAGTCCGCGGCGCACGCGCTGGTGGGGCGCCAGCGTCGATATGTCTTCTCCTAACAAGGTGATACGACCCGACGTAGGTTCGAGCACGCCCGTCAACAGGTTGATCAAGGTCGTTTTTCCAGCGCCGTTAGGGCCAATCAAGGCATGCCGCGCGCCTTTGGCCACGTTCAGTGTCACGTTGTCAGTGGCTGTAATGCCGCCAAAACGCTTGACCAATCCTTGGCAACTTAACACCGTCTCGCTCATGGTCGGCCACCTGTTTTGTTAAACCATGTCCATGGCCGCATGAGTTTTTCGCGCCCGACCAGCACCAACACCACTAAAAACAAACCAATCCAAAATGTCCAGTACTGGGGCGTGATGGCAGAGATCACATCGTGCAGGAGCTTGAACAGCACCGCACCAAAAACACCGCCATACAGCCAGCCGACGCCGCCAATGACCAGCATCAACATCACGTCGGCCGAACGTTCAATGGAAAACACATCCAGCGAAGCAAAGCCCGTTGTCTGCGCCATCAGCGCGCCAGCCGCACCCGCCACACCGGCAGCCACCGTGTAGGCCACAGCCAGCCGCGCGCCCACGGGAATGCCGATAGCCATCGCACGCAAACGGTTGTCGCGCACGGCTTTTAGCGTGGCGCCAAAGGGCGAATGGATCAGTCTGCGCGCCAATAAAAACACCACCAAAAGCACGGACAATGAATACCAGGCCGCCGTCCGCCCCATGAGGTCAAATTCAAATTTACCCAGCAGCGGCCCCACCACCACGCCTTGCAAGCCGTCAGAGCCACCGGTGAGCCAGTCCAGTTTGTTGGCTAGCTCCATCAATATCAGGGCCATGCCCAGCGTGACCATCAGGCGGGTGAGGTCGCTGCCCCGCATAATAGTGAGTGAACATACCGCACCCAAGGCGGTCGAGGCTGCAATACCCACCAGCAAGCCCAGCAGCGGGTCAGGCATCACGTGCTTGGCAAACAACGCGGCTGCGTAGGCGCCAAAACCCAAAAACGCCGCATGCCCCAGCGAGACGATGCCGGTGTAGCCAAGAATCAAATCCAGCGAGACGGCAAACAGGGCGACGATGGCAATCTCATTGACGATCAGCGCGTGTTTGGTAAATACCCAAGGCGCCGCAAAAGCGATGAGCCAAAAAACGATCTCCCAAGCCCTGAAGCTGGCGGGATTCGGCAAAGCCGTTGGCGCGCGCATCATTTGCCGCCCTGCCGTACAAACAAGCCTTGTGGCCGCCACATCAAAATAGCGATCATCAGGGCATACACAATGAAAGCACCCAGTTTGGGAATATAGTATTTGCCGGCCACGTCGGCAATGCCCAGCAGCAGCGCTGCCAACAAAGGCCCGGTGATGGACGAGGTGCCGCCCACAGCAACGACGATTAAAAAGTACACCATGAATTTAAACGGAAATGTAGGGTCCAGTCCCAGCACCTCAGCACCCAGTGCGCCGCCCAAACCCGCCAAGCCCGAGCCCACGGCAAAGGTCAGCGCAAACACCACGTTCACATTAATGCCAAGCCCCGCAGCCACACGCGCATCGTCCACGCTGGCGCGCAAGCGGCTACCAAAGCGGGTTTTAGCCAACACATACTGCAGGCCCGCCGTTAAAGCCGCACATACAGCAATGATGAACAGGCGGTAGTGCCCCATGCCCAGCGCCCCGTCCAAAAGCTCAGTACGGCCTTTGAGCCAATCGGGCAACTGCATGATCTGCTGGGTAGAACCCATCAGGTAATCTGCGGCGGCTACCGCCATAAACGTCAAGCCGATAGAAAACAAAACCTGGTCAAGGTGGGGCTTGCTGTACATGGGCCGGTACAGCGTGCGCTCCATCACGGCGCCCAGCAAGCCCGCGCCAACAAACGCCAGTGGCAGGCAGAGTAAAAATGGCACCCCATACTGCTGCATCAGTACGACTGCAATGTAGCCGCCCACCATAGCGAAAGCGCCGTGCGCCAGGTTGATGAAATTCATCAACCCCATGGTGATACACAGGCCTACAGCCAGGATAAACAGCAGCATGCCGTAGGCAATGCCGTCAAACAGTATGGTGAGCATCGCGCTGGCTTACTTGGCTTTGCCTGGATCTTTTACATCTTTAATGGTATCGAACTCTACGTTGTGCAATTGACCATTTACCTTTTCGACCTTGCGAATGTAGATGTTGTGCACTACGTCGCGGGTTTGCGCGTCAATGAACATGGGGCCACGCGGGCTTTCAAAAATTTGGCCTTTCATAGCTGCCAGCAACGCGTCGCCGCGTCCGCCTTTGGTCGCGTTGGCGGCTTCATAAATGATGTGCATGCCGTCGTAGCCGCCGACGGCCATAAAGTTGGGCCGCAGGCCGTTATTGGCCTTGCTAAACGCGTCAACGAATTTTTTGTTCAGCGGCGAATTGTGATTTGCTGAATAGTGGTGAGAGGTAACGACACCCGTGGCGGCGTCGCCCATGCTGTTCAAAATATCGTCATCGGTAATATCGCCTGTGCCGATGAGCTTGATGCCCGCTTTGTCCATGCCGCGCTCGACAAACTGCTTCATCAGTGCAGCGCCTGCGCCCGATGGTACAAACACGAACAGTGCATCGGGCTTGACATCACGCACTTTCTGCAGGAAAGGGGCAAAGTCAGGGTTGCGCATGGGCACGCGCAGGCTTTCGGTAACTTGGCCGCCGTTAAATAGGAAGCGATCCTTGAAGTACTTCTCTGCATCAAAACCGGGGCCAAAATCCGACACCAAGGTCACCACCTTTTTGATGTTGTTTTTAGGCGCCCAGTCAGCCATGGCCACCGCCGCTTGCGGCAGCGTGAAGCTGGTGCGCACGATGTACTCAGATGCCTGCGTGATGCTGGATGTAGCAGCCGCCATAACCACCAGGGGTGTTTTGGACTGGGTAGCAATGGGCGCGGTAGCCAAAGCCAGCGGCGTCAGGCCAAAACCTGCCAGCACGTTGACTTGGTCATTGACCACCATCTCCTGCGCAATACGCTTGGTCACGTCGGGTGCGCTGGTGTCATCTTTCAGAATAATCTCGACTTTTTTCCCAGCTATCGTGTTGCCGTTTTGCGCGACGTACAGTTTGACAGCCGCTTCGATCTGCTTGCCCGTCGAGGCAAATGGCCCCGTCATGGGCAAGATCAAGCCGATTTTAAAAGTGTTGTCTTGCGCGGTAGCAACAGTAGAGGCCAGCGCTACTGCTGTGAGCACTGCGCCTTGAATAAATTGACGTTTTTGCATGGTATGTCTCCTGTATTAGGTTGAAAGTGAACGAGAAAATGGGGTTTTTATGGTGAATCTGGCCGCCAAGCGGAGTCTAGCGTGAGTGTACCCACCACACGCGACACGCAAACGCACATGCGCTGATTTTTCTGTTTTTCGTGCTCAAGGGGGGAGACGTTTACTTTGAGACAAAAAACGGCCCTCGATAAAACGGCGTAAGCCTTTGATTTGTTTGGGGAAAGTGGCAGATCGGGGTAAAACGGGGCGAACGTTTAATTTGATCTGCTGGGTGTTCAAAATATTGGAGGCAACGCCAATTAAATGCTGGTTAAGTGACGCTTCGGTTGACCATTAAATGCGGGGTAATTGCCCAAAGCCGGGAAAGTTGTTAGACTTGCCGCAAGCCGTTGGACTGGACAGTACCAGCCCCCTGCTGTTAGTGCTTGCATTAATGGACAGTAGTATGGAGCCTCACGCACTTCACGGCCTTTTTCCTACCAGGAGCGTATAGCGCTCTTTTTTTACGCCTGCGATTGTGATGTTTTCATTCCAGTGCGGCCTAGAGCCCAAGGACGTTACAGCGGGCTGTTTCCACTGCAAGCCTTCGGAAGCCTGTGTTGGCATCAGCAGGATGTACGGGACCCAGTCGTTGAAGGCATCGCTGGGGATGATCATCAGCCCGGGTTCTTCGTTGTCCCAAAAGATGGCGCGGTAGTTGCGCAGGTGCTCGGGCAGCTTGGCTTGCCAATCGTCTGGCCATACTTGCTTTGGGCTGTCCTTGGCCTTTTTCCCGCCGCTGAGGTGGCCGCGTTTGAAGTCTGCCACGGCTATGGATGTGTTTTTAATGGTGAGCTGCGGCACTTGGTCGGCCACAGCGGCCAGCGTAGCGGCGTCCATGTAGCCAACGATCTGCATCGCGGGCTCTCTTTTGTTGCTGTGGCTGAAGGTCTTGTAAAAGCTATTCCAACGCTCGTTTAATACCTTTTGAAAGGCGGGTGAAACGCTCTTTTCTGCGAAGACGCCTTTTAAGCTGACGGGTAGGTCGGCTATTTTTTTGCCGAGCGCCTGCTCGGGGGCGATCCAGGCTTGGCCTACGTTGTGATCCCAGCCGGGGTCTATACCTACGGGGACTTGGTCTTTAAGGGTGCCGTCTTTGCTGGTGACGGTGCGGGTTTTGAGGTCGAAAGCGGTCTCGGCTTTGAGGCCTTTGTCGTCCATCTCGGCTTGGCCGTAGGCACGGATGGTGCAGCGGCAGCCCCAGCCGTTGGGTGGGTAATGGGTTTGCCAGAAGGCATCGTCGACGGGGAAAATGAGGCCGTTCCACTGGCGGTGCTGGGGGCGGACGCGGGCGTCGCCTGCGGTGCGGTATTGCAGGAAGGGGCGGTTGGCTTTGTTGGCCTGGAGCTGCTCCCAGCGGCCTGCCATGGCGGCTGAGCGCATGTTGTTGTTGAAGACGACGGCGGTGCGCCAGCCGCGCTTGCCTTTGTAGGTCCAGCCGTGCTTTTGGACGGCTGCATCCCAGTCTTTGCGGAACTGGGTGATGGTGGTGCCGTTTTCCAGCGCGCTGACGAGTGACTTTTGGATATCGCCGACCAGGTCGACATTGGTGGCCCCGGCGATGGTGAACACCTTGGCCTTGACTGGCCCGGCCAGATCGTCCCACTTGAGTGTGCCTTCGGGTAGCTTGTCTTTTAGAAAGCGGACGGCCTCGTCGAATTTGACGCCGAAGGGTTGGACCTGGGTGGGATCAGCCATGGATCAGAATCACTTTAGGTGCAGGCTCGGTGTGCAGATGCAGCACTTGGTCGACCTTGACCACTTGCAAGCCCAGGTCGTGGGCCAGGCGGTGCTCTACGCAAGCGCCTTTGCTTAGCTCCCAGTTTGGCAGTAGCACTACGGTGTCGCAGGTGGCGAGCTGGCGCACGGCCATGCGCATGTAGTCGGCCCATGATTTGCTGGCCGGCTCTGGGTTTTCTGCGGGGTTCTCGACGTGGTGCCCCAGTCTGCGCAATACAGCAGCCACACGGTTGAAGTATGGGTAGTTGAGGTCTGCTAGGCCTGTCATAGGGCCTGCGATGTAGATACGCCTCATTCTTTGATCTCCAGCTTGATATGAATGCAAGCCACATCGACCATGCGCTTGATTTTTGGGAAGGCTGCGATAAAGTCAGGGATGGTGCTGGCGGCTTTGCTGATGTCAAAGCCAACGATGGTGCCGTGCAGGCGGCGGGCTTTGCCGTAGCCGTGGCTTATGGTCACGGCACGGCCTATCGTGCATGTGCGCTCGTTCCAGCGTGGGCCGTAGATGCGTAGTTCGGTTGTTTTTGTGCCATCGGCGAACTGGTTGAACCAGTGAGTGGTCAGGGGGATGAAAAGAGGTTTCATGCTAGCAACCTCCATGCTGCAGCCGCCACTCGAGGAACTTGTCCATTGCCAATGGCCTTAACTCTGTCCACTCGATAGGCCACCCCATGAGCTACTCTTCCCACGTTGGGTTCAGCTGGCCACCCGCTGGGTTGCCATTGGCATCCAGAGCTGCATTGCTCAGCCGAATACTGCTGCCCGCTGCTTTGCGCTGCGCAACTGTCTTGGTATTCCAGCAGTCCGCATCCGATGCGGTGGGAGTCGGATACATCGACACCTTCGTGGCCAGGTTCGGGCCCTTGCCGCCCCCGCGTGCCGATCGAGGCCGGGCAAGCGTCTGCGCATAGGCTTGCAGGTTCTTTACGGGTTCCATTGCACAAGGTGTCGGCCAGCATGCTGGCGTATTGACCTGCTGTACTAGACTGGAGCCTGACATTTTCGCCGTCAGTTTGCCGCCTCGCCTGCAATCGCTTGCGCTCGGTGTAGACCATAGCTTGACGGCTGTCGCTAGACCGTTGCCCGACTTGGCGCTCAACCCCGCCCTGTTGTTGTTCCCGCTGACCGTTGGCGTGGGCCACAATCCATATGCGGTCGCGCTTGTGGTGGGCACCCATCTGCGCAGCGGATACACAGTCCCATCGTGCATAAAACCCGAGATGGGCAAGGTCTTGGAGCACGGTGATAAGACCGCGAGTTCGAAGCATGGGGCTGTTTTCAATGAAGACAGATTTGGGTCTGGCTTCATCAATAATGCGAGCGAATTCGCTCCATAAACCTGACCGGGCCCCTGCAAGTCCCTTGCCTTTGCCTGCGACGCTGATGTCCTGACACGGGAAGCCTCCAGATATGACGTCAACAAGGCCGCGCCAAGGTCGGCCGTCAAAAGTTCGCACGTCAGACCAAATCGGGAAAGGCTGGAGGATTTGATCGTTTTGCCGTTGCGCAAGAACGTTTGCGCAGTAGTAGTCACACTCAACGGCGCAGACGGTGCGCCAGCCGAGGAGTTCTCCGGCCAGTATGCCGCCACCAGCGCCTGCGAAAAGAGCCAGCTCATTCACGCGGCCCCCGTGGCTGCGCCGCGCAGGATGCTGTAGCTTAGAGCGCGGTCTAGAACTTCGCGCAGGGCTTCGTCGTCCATTTGGCCTACCGTACCTGCCAAGTCAGCGCTGAACTGGGCCAGGGTTTTGCCTTGCTGTTCGTAGCTGACTAGCATTTGGTAGATCGGCTTGATCATGTGGTCTTCGATGGCCTGGTCGGCGGCTTCGCTGGCGAGCTGCATGGCCTCGTCTTCGGTCATGCCTGCGGCTTTGGCGAAGGTGAAACCTGCGAGGGCGTTGAAGTCGATTTGGGAAAAATCAGCAGCAGGATCGGCTGCGATATCTACTTTTTCTGCAGCCACCAATTTCCTGGTGCCAGGAAATTGGTCCAGGGGCAACGTGGCCGCATCAGGCGTTTTACCCATGGGCAGCAGGGCATCGTCATCGCCCTCGGCTGCGACCATACCCAGCTCGTCGAGCATGGCAGATTTGCTGGGGCGGGCACCCATGTTGGCGGCGATTTGGAAGGTCTCGGCGCGGTCTTTGGTGCCTTGGTTCTCCTGGAAGAACTCTAGCGTGGGCGCGGGTACGCCTTCGCCGAAGTTGAACAGGGTGATCCACTCGAAGATTTGGCCCATGGACTGGGCGGCGATATCGCGGTCGCTGTCATGCACGCTGTTTTGGCGGCCTTGGGCGGTCTCGGCTGCGGCGCGGCTGCCGACCTCCATTTGCTCGCCGACCATGGCCTGGCTGGTGATGGCTTTGCTCATCTCGCGGTTGCAGAGCATGATGAGGCGCTCTTGCGGCAGGCTGCTGCCGCTACTGGTGGGGGTGAGCAGCTCTAGGGCGGTGCCTTCGGGGGCCATGACATAACCTGCTTCGATCATGCTGGCCAGGGCCTCGGCGAGCTTGTCTTGCTCTGGCTCGCTGGTGCCTTGCGGGTACTTGGCGAAGGGCCATGGCAGGCCGTGGCGCTCGCAGTATTTGACGAAGTAGCGCCAGCCGCCGGTTTTAAATGTCCAGGCCCAAAAGCAGCTACTTAGAAGGGCTTTGCCGTAGGGGTTGCTGGCGGTGGCCATGTGGCGGCTGATGACGAACTGGTAGGGCTCTACGGGTGCGCCTAGCGGGGCCTGGCGGCTGACCAATAGGGGCGCGCCGTGCACGTCGAACTTGATGCGGCGACCGGGGCGGTCGACCACCTCGATGGGAAGGTGCTTGCCTTTGACGTAGCCCCAAACTACCTCGTGCGGGTTGTAGCCGGTGAGGGCTGCGCTGACCATTTGCCAGTAGATCTCTTGCCAATCGCAAATGGCATTGGGCTTGGTGTCGGCCATCCACTGCTCGCACAGGTCGCGGGCGGCGTTGGCCTGCGGGTTGTCGTCGGCTGCGCTGACGACGCGGCTCTTGTAGGAGCGGATACTGCCGCGCATGGAGCGCACCTCGCCCATGACGTGGGGGTCGGCCATGATGCTGGCATAGACCTGCTCGGCCTTGCCCATTTGGCGCAGGATGGGGTCGGGATTAGGCAAGGCCAGGAAGCTGCCGAAGTAGCGCTCGGGGTCGGTTTCTGGCCCGGCGATGGGTTTGCCTAGCCAGCCTTTTAGGCCTTTGACGAGGCCGCGCAGTGGGATCATGGGGTGGGTTCCTTGGAGGTTATTTGCGTTTGCCAACGCGGATCATGGGGATGCCGCCTGCGCGGCTGAGGGCCAGCTTCCACAGCATCTCTAACGCGTCGGGGCCGTCGTCGTGGTCTAGGCTGGGGAAGTGGCGTACCTGTTCGTTGAGCACCTTGTGCGCCTGGCTGAACAGGATCAGGCCGTTGTTGACGTGGGGGCTGAGGGCTTCGATGCGCAGGGCTTTGTCGGTGTGGGGGTTGACGGCGATAGCGGGCACGGGCGTGCCTGCGGCGGCGCTGCGCTTGATGAGCTCGGTGCGGAAGAACTCCTGGAACTGCACGGATTCAATGCCCCAGGCCAGGCACTTGTAGTCTTTTTGGAACTGGATGATCTTGCTGATTTGCAGGTCGGGCACCATGCGGGCTACTACGGCCTCTACCACCGACAACTTGCCGTGGTTGCGGTCAAAGCCGCCGACCAGGCAGGCCGAGGGGTCGCGGCTTTTGTTGTTCTTGCCCAATGACGGATCGTGCGCGCCGTAGAACACCCAGTCACGGCTGGGCTGCACCCAGAACTGCATGTTGGTGAAGAGCGCGGCTTCGTCGTTGGTGGGGTCGTTTTGGTATTCGCAGTCAAAGGCGTAGTGGTCACCGGCGCGCAGCTTCATCAGCTTGAGCAGGGGACGCATGCCGGGCCAGCTGACTACTGCGCCCGCGTCCATGCTGGCCTTGTTGCGGGCGTAGAAGGCATCGGCGACGGCCTCGCCGTCGTTGATGTAGCGCTCTTCCCATTCCTGCCATTGGTCTAGGCGGTCTGGCCATTGCACGATGGCTTGGAACTTGTGCCGCTTCCAGCTTGGGTTCTTGTGCGTGCGGTTGGCCACCGAGTCGTAGTGCAGGATGGTGTTGAGGTAGAGCAAGTCCATGCTGCCGTCAGGCGGGCCGAGGGGCAGCACTACTTTTTTGAGCCAGCCTTCCAGCTTGTCGCGCTGGTCTTTGCTGCGCACGTTTTCGTCGTTCTCGATATCGTCCAAAAAGACCATGTCGGGGCGGTGCGGGCCGTGGCGTAGGCCGCGCATCTTTTTGCCGCTGCCGAAGGCTTGCACCTTGATGTTGTTGGCGGTGATGATGACGCCCGCATTCCACACCCGGCCTGCGCCGGTGGCCTTGGGGAAGTCCATTTGCAAACGGGGGTTGCTTTCCAGCTCTACCTTGACAGCCTCTAGCATGGTGGCCGACTGGTCAAAGCTGTCCATGACGATGGGCATGAAGTGCTTGCGCTCGGTGCAGATCAGCCACAGGTTGAGCAGCTGGGTGCCCAGGGTGGACTTGGCCTCGCCGCGCGGGGCGCTGAGGTTGATGAGCTGGCCTGCGGGCAGGTCAATCATCTGGGGCACATGGTCGTAGAACCAGCGGTGGAACAGCGATGGCTCGGACTTGATGTAGTGCGGGAAATAGGTTTTGCTGAAAAACTCAAAGTCGCCCTGCGCACGGGTGCTGCGCACATCGCGCGCAGCGTGGTCGGTGGCGAAGCCTTCGACCTCGGCCTCGACCAGGCGGCGCTGCTCGTCGGCAAAGGCCGCCAGCTCGTCCAGGAACTGCTTTTCTTTGAGTAGTTTTTGCTTGGCCATGGGCGCTGTCTGGAGGGCGATCGGCTTAGCGGCCGCTGCCAAATTCGCGGGCTATTTCGGGGCCTGCGGATTCGCAGATTTTGAGGAAGGCCTCGCGCAACTTGGGGGCGTGCTGGGCGATGTGCTGGGACAGGAAGCGCAGCACGTCCATAGCGGTGGCCAGGCGGTTGGTGTTGGGCGCGGCGCGGCTGGCGGCGGCCATGGCCTTGCTGTAGCTGTCG
>JAYUHM010000078.1:0-35782 GCA_043766985.1 Polaromonas sp. | reverse complement strand
CCCAAGCCGGCAGGCAGGCTATCTGTCCAAGTGGCATTGGTTACAGCGCTTGGGCCGTTGTTACCAATCACGATGGTGTAGGTGAAGGTTCCACCGGCGTTCGGCGTGCCGATGCTGGCCGTCTTGGTGATGACCAGGTCAGCACTTGGGTTCACCGTCAGGGTAGCGGTAATCAAGCTTGGGTTAGCACCCACTGAGGTAGACAAGGAACCTGCAGGAACGGTGTTGGCGGCTTGCGGCGATGTCACCGAGGTCACTACAGCAGAGATAGAGCAAGTGCCGTTAGGCGCAATGACCGTGCCTGCAGCAACCGACATTTGGCTTGCACCCGCAGTAGCCACCGGGGCAGGGCCCGAACAGGTGGTAGCCGGGTTAGGCGTGGTGGCGTTTAGCAGGCCAGCTGGGTACTCGTCGATGAACGCGGTGCTGAATGTGGCTGACACCAGTTTGTGGGTGTTCGTGAAGGTAATAACCAACAACGATGTGCCACCTGCAGTGATGGTGCTTGGCGTAAAGGTCTTGGCGACCTGGGGCAAGCTGGCCGTTACTGGATCGCCATCAGTTGCGGTACAGGTACCAGAGATACAGCTTGTAGCGGTGTTGGTATTGGTGACGCCGGCTGGCGCCGTTATAGACGCCGTGTTGGTGATTTGCGTTTGCGCTAAGGCAACTTGCGGGATGGACAGGGAAATCAAGAAACCAATCACCAGCGATAAGATGCTGAATACCTTGGGAATTGAAAATTTTGAGAGATTTAAAAGGCTTAACACCTTTGCGATGACCGGCATGGGGACTCCAAGTACTATTTATATAGTCGTAATTTAGATGCGTCGTTTGAGTAATTGGAATACTTTAGTAACTAAAGAATGCAATATACTGTCGTATTATATTACTTTTTGTATTAAATAAATACAATATGCTGTATAGCGCGCTGCCTAGGGGCGCCGCATTTTGGGCTGTAAGGTGGCAATATTGGTAGCAGGCCAATGGCCAGACATCGGCGATCAGGCGGTGGCCGTACCGATGTTATGGATCGATTTTGATACTCGCATCTTTGATAAGGCTGTCAAATTTGCTTGCCTCGGCACGCACATAGCTGGCAAATTCTGCGGGGGTATTCTTTGGCACGGCCAAGTTGTCGGCCTCAAAGCGGGCACGGATATCGGGGGCAGCCAAAATCGTGTTGACCTCGCGGTTCAAGGTCTGAATGACCGAGGCTGGCGTATCGGCTGGCGCAAACAAACCGCCCCACAAGGTATAGCTAAAGCCCGGTATGGCGGCCTCGGCAACCGTGGGCACCAGTGGCAAGGAGCCCATGCGCTGGTTGGTGGTAACCGCCAGGGCCTTAAGTTTGCCGCCCTTGATCTGCGGCAGGGCAGCAGATGCGCTGCTTATGAACAACTGCAAGCGGTTTCCCATCAAGTCGGCAAACAAGGGGCCTACGGCTTTGTAAGGCACATGCACCATACTGAATTTGGCGCCCAAGATCAATGCCTCAGCCGCCAGATGGCCGGGCGTGCCAGCGCCAACCGAGCCATAGCTGAAGCTGCCCGGCTTGGCCTGCGCCTGCTGGATAAACTCGGCCAGCGTGTTGTAGGGCGCGTCTTGAGGTGCCATCAGCACCAACGGCGCATTGCCAATCAACACCACGGGCACCAGATCTTTGAGGGCGTCGTACCCCAGGTCTTTCATCAAGGCGCGGTTTACCGCAATCTCACCGGTCTGCCCCAGCAGCAAGGTGTAGCCGTCGCCCTTGGCTTTGGCGGCGATGCGCGTGCCCACCGTGCCCGACACACCTGGCTTGTTGTCTACCAGCACCGATTGTTTCAGCACCGTGGTTAAGCGCTCACCCACCAGGCGGGCAAAGGTGTCGCCTTGCCCACCCGGGCCATAGGCGACGATGATGGAGATGGGCTTGCTGGGGTAGTCGCCGTCGGCAGCGCAAGCCAGAGGAGCTATTGTTAGAAGAGCCGCTTGCGCACTTAAAGCAAGGGCTATACGGCGAGATGACTTAATAAACAGTTTTGTAAATGGATGCATTGTGGATAGAGCCGAGGACCAAGAAATACTAAAGCGCTTTGACCATCACTTTGCGAAACTTCACCACACCGCCTGCCGCCTGCAAGGCAATCGGGCCGCTGGCAAACTTGCTGTCGTTTAACTGCACGGTGGGCTGGCCATTGAGCACCACATTGAATTGCGAGCCCTTGACGGTAATTTCGTAAGTGTTCCAACGACCACCGGCTTTAGGCATGGGCGAAATTTTGGCGAAGTTGACAATCGCACCGGTGCCGTAGCTGGGGTCTGGGCGGGTGTCAAAAATATTCACCTCATACGAGTTGTCGGCAGTGATGACTTTAGGGTCAGAGCAGCGCACAAAAATGCCGCTGTTGGCCACATCGTTCACCCAAAACTCTGCATAGATTTGAAAATCCTTGTACGAATTTTTGGAGACCAAAAATCCTGTACCGAGCTCGGCCTGTGCATTGCCTTCGGATAAGCGCCAGTTGGCATTGCCTATACCGTTCCAGCTGTCCAGGTTGCTGCCGTCCAGCAAAGTCACCCAGCCAGGGCCGGAAGGGCCAGACGACGCAGAGGGGGCCATATTGGCGCAGCCAAAGAGGCTGAATGCCGATACCAACAGCGTGGCAATGAGTAGGGACAAACGTTTCATGGTGGGGCTCCTAGGATGTTTATCAAGCGATAACCGAAATGGTTACCCGCATGCTACCCCCGCTTGCCAAAACGTCTGCTAGGTAATTCCCTCAGAGCGTCCCCGCAATGTCCCCGTCGGCTCATTGCAGCTTCGCGTGCACCCAGTGCGCCGCTGCCAGCAAGCGGTGGTCATCGCCAAAGGCGCCTACCAGTTGCAGGCCAATGGGCAGACCATTACGGCCGCGTGCAAAGGGCAGGTGGATGCACGGCAGGCCCAGCAGCGTCCAGGTGCGGCAAAACAGCGGGTCGCCAGTGTTGCCGAGCGCCATGGGCAGCGCTTCGCCGATGCTGCTGGGCGACAGCAGCACGTCAAAATCGTTAAACATCGTGGCCGATTGGCTACGCGCATTAGCGGTGGTGTGCAGGTTCTGCGCATGCGCCTCGCCGCTGATCGCCATGCCTTGTGCCAGCAGCACTTGCAGAGGGGCGCTGAGCTGGTCGTGATGGTGCAGGCGCTCGTGGCTGAGGGAGCGGGCGGTCTCATAGGCTTGTACGGCTTTTTGCACCCTGACCAGGTCGGACAACTCTGGTGGCAGGCTCATGGCGGTTGCGTGCCCGTGCAATGCCTTCTCCGCCAGCGCCCAAGCCTGCTGCGTGTCGCTGTCGGCCTGGTCCCACTCGGGCGTTTGGCACAGGCCAATGCGCGGCGCGCCAGGCTGGGCGTACGTGGCCGGGTCGGCCAGCCGCGCATCGCCTGTCAGCACCGCACCCAGCAGCCCTACATCGCGCACGCTGCGGCCAAAGCCGCCCAGGGTGTCCAGCGTCTCGCTCAGGCTTTTGACACCCGCTTTGGGCACCCGGTTGTGGCTGGGTTTGTAGCCCACCACGCCGCAAAAAGCGGCAGGCCGAATCAGCGAGCCTGCCGTTTGTGTGCCCAGCGCCAGCGGCAGCATGCAGTCGGCCACCGCAGCGGCCGACCCGCTGGACGAGCCGCCGGGCGTGTGCGCCAGATTGTGCGGGTTGCGCGTGATGCCGGGGAACATGTTGGCCAGCTCGGTGGTAACGGTTTTGCCCAGCAGTACCGCGCCCGCTTCGCGGCACAGCGCGACCGCTGCTGCGTCGGCCAGCGGCTGGCGCTGCGCGTAGATGGGTGAGCCGTAGGCTGTGGGTATGTCAAAGGTGTCAAGCAAATCCTTCACGCCAAACGGCAGGCCATGCAGCAGGCCGCGCACCGTGCCCGCGTCCAGCTGGCGGGCGTGGGCCAGGGCGGCATCGGCGCGCAGATCCACAAAGGCCTGCACCTGCGGGTCACGCTCGGCTATGCGGTCCAGGCAGGCGCGTACCAGGTCAACGGCTTTGAGTTCGCGGCGGGCCAGCAGGGCGGCGGCTTGCCAAGCTTTGAGTTGGTGTAGTGGGGTAGATGTCATAAGGGCCAAGTATCTGCTTTTTTGGGCTCTCACACAGTTGCTGCTGTCTCCCGTTTTGCAGAGTACATTTCAGCTAAATAGGAGACACCGTATGCAAACCACCATGATGACCACGCCCCTGTCGCTTAACCATCTGCTGGAGCGCGCGGGCACGCTCTTCCCGCAAAGCGAGATTGTTTCGCGCCTGCCCGACAAGTCTTTGAAGCGCCATAGCTACGAGCAGTTTTACCAACGCACCCGGGCCTTCGCCGCCGCCCTCAAAGGCCTGGGCCTGCAAAAAGGCGAGCGCGTGGCCACGCTGTGCTGGAACCACCATGCCCACCTGGAGTGCTACTTTGGCATTCCCGCCGCTGCGGGTGTGATGCATACGCTGAACCTGCGGCTCTCCCCCGACGAGCTGGGTTGGATCGCGGGCAACGCGCAAGACCGCTTCTTGGTGGTGGACGATATTTTGCTGCCGCTGTACAAGCAGTTTGCCCACCTGCACCAATTCAAAAAAGTCATCGTCGTGCCTTTTTCAGGTGCGCCGGTACCCGCAGAATTTACCGACTACGAAGCGTTGTTGGCGCAGGCTGACGGTGCAAACTACGTCTACCCAGAGCACGATGAAAACGACCCCGTCGCTATGTGCTACACCTCGGGCACCACGGGCCGGCCCAAGGGCGTGGCCTACTCGCACCGCTCTACCATTTTGCACACTCTCGTTGGTTGTCTGGGAGATTTTTGGGGCCTGAAGGGCACCGACGTGGTGTTGCCCGTCACGCCCATGTTCCACGCCAACTGCTGGGGCGTGCCCTATGGCGCGGTGATGATGGGCGTGAAACTCGTCTTCCCCGGCCCGCACCTGCACCCCGATGATCTGCTCGACTTGATGACCATTGAGCCACCCACGCTGTCGCTGGGCGTGCCCACCATCTGGATGAGCTTGATCCAAACCTACGATGCCGCGCAAAAGCCAAGCGCGCCCAACCAGGGCCGCTGGAAGCTGCCCAAAGGCATGCGCTCGCTGGTGGGCGGCGCGGCCTTACCGCAGGCGCTGATACGCGCGTTTGACGCGCACGGCATTTGGCTGCTGCAAGGCTGGGGCATGACAGAAACGTCGCCGCTGGCAACAGTCTCCTACCGCAAGGCCGAACTGGTCAACGCCCCGCTAGACGAACGCTTGCGCCGCGCCGCCATGGCCGGTGTGCCCGTGCCCTTGGTAGAGCTGCGCCTGCGCGATGACGAAGGCCACACGCAAGCCTGGGACGGCAAAAGCCCAGGCGAGATCCAGGTGCGTGGCCCCTTCGTCACCGGCAGCTACCACGAGGTGCCGGTGGCAGAAGATAAATTTACCGAAGACGGCTGGCTGCGCACGGGTGACGTGGCCTGCATGGACGAGCTGGGTTTTTTGCGCATCACCGACCGCACCAAAGACCTCATCAAATCCGGTGGCGAGTGGATCAGCTCGGTCGACTTGGAAAACGCCTTGATGGCGCACAGTGCTGTGGCCGAGGCCGCAGTGATCGCCATCCCCGATGAAAAGTGGAGCGAACGCCCGCTGGCCTGCATCGTCCTCAAACCCGGCCGAAGCGCCAGCGCCGCAGAGTTTGGCGCGCTGCTGCTGGGCAGTGGGTTTGCCAAATGGCAGTTGCCGGATCGGTACGAATTTATCGACGCGGTACCGCGTACATCGACGGGGAAGTTTTGGAAGATGAAGCTGCGGGAGCGGTTTCCGCGTTGAGTTAAGTCCTGCGACTTGGGTATTCAATCGCTGGTGGGGCGTGTTGCGTATGTGTATCTACTTCGCAGCCATCGCCGCCGCATAGCGGGCTTTGTTTTCCGCATTGGGCGGGTACAAACCCGGCAGCACGGCACCGTTTTCCACCTCGCCCATGATCCAGTTTTCCAGCCGCTCTTGCTCAGGGGCGAGCACCAGCATTTCGTCCAGCAAGTCTGCGGGAATGAGCACTGCGCCGTCGTCGTCCACCACAATCACATCACCCGGAAACACCGCCACGCCGCCGCAGCCGATGGGCTGCTGCCAGGCCACAAACGTAAGGCCCGCAACGGATGGTGGCGCTGCCGCGCCGCTGCACCACACGGGCAGGCCGGTGCCCAGCACGCCTGCTACGTCGCGCACTACGCCATCAGTCACCAGCGCCGCCACATGGCGCTTGCCCATGCGGGCGCACAAGATGTCGCCAAAAATTCCGGCGTCTTGCACGCCCATCGAATCGACCACGGCAATGCAGTCTGCGGGCATGTCTTCGATGGCGGCGCGGGTAGAGATAGGCGAGGCCCATGACGCAGGCGTGGCCAGGTCTTCACGTGCAGGCACAAAGCGCAGCGTAAAGGCGCGGCCCACCAGGCGCGGCTGGCCCGGGCGCAGGGGCTTGGTGCCGCGCAGCCATACGTTGCGCAGGCCTTTTTTCAGCAAGATGGTGGTAAGCGTAGCAGTGGTGACCTGGCTCAGAATTTCAATGGCTTTGGGGTCGAGCTGCATGTTGATTGAAGTAGACATTTTGTGCGTTTTCTTTAACTGATTTCTGCTAAACGTTTTGTTTGCCGCGCCGTCAAGCGCGCAATGTCGGCAATGTCCAGTGCGGACAGCTTGGGCCCCGGTTTGCGAATCGCCGCGCTGGCGATGATGCCGCGCTGGGCGAAGATGTGTTTGCGCACCGCCAAGCCAATGCCGGGTTGCTGCTCGTAGCGTGCCAGCGGCAGGTAGGCATCAAAAATATCTTGCGCTTTGTCCTGTTGGCCTGCGGCGTGGGCTTTGCACACATCGACCATCATCTCGGGGTAGGCAAAGCCGGTCATGGCACCGTCGGCACCACGGATCAGCTCTTCGGGCAAGAACAGGCCACCGCCGTTGCCGGTGAGGATGGAGACGCGTTTGACTTCGCCTTTGGCGCTGGCCGCGCGGATGGCGGACAGCTTGGCCAAACCGGGGCAGTCTTCGTGTTTGAGCATGACGCAACTGGGCGAGTTTTGCAAAATGCGCAGGACGACGGCCGTGGACATTTGCACACTGGTGGATACCGGGTGGTCTTGCAGCACCCAGGGTACGTCTTTACCCACCGTCTCTTGCACCATCTCAAAGTAGGCAACGATCTGGTCGTCGGTGCGCATGGTGGGCGGCGGTGCCACCATCACGCCCGCCGCGCCCATGGCCATCACGCTCTCGGTCAGCTCGCGCATGGGCGCAAAGCCGGGCGCTGATGCACCCACCACCACCGGCACGCGCCCGGCTACACGGGTGAGCACTTGCTTGACGAAGGTGCGCGATTCTTCGGCCGTGAGCTTGGTGGCCTCGCCCATGATGCCCAGCACGGTGAGGCCGGTCACGCCTGCGTCCAGGCAAAAATCGACCATGCGGTCGGTGCTGGCCAAGTCCAACGCGCCGCTGTCGGTAAAAGGCGTGACGGTGATGAGGTACACGCCAGTGGCGGATGCGTCAAGGGCTTTCATTTGCGGTAGCCTTGCTGGGTAAGTTGCTTAATCGGCCTTGATGCCGTTGTCCTGAATCAACTTGCGGTACAGCTCGAACTGCGCTTTGGTGGCGGTGCCCAGCTCGGCGGCGGATGAGCCGCGCAAGGTCAGGCCAATGGCCACCAACTTGTCGCGTGTCTCGGGGTCGGCCAAGGCTTTGCGCATTTCACTGTTCAGGCGCTCGACGATGTCTTTGGGTGTGCCCGCAGGCACCACCATGGCAAACCAGGAGTTGAAGAAAAAGTCTTTCAAGCCCGACTCGTCAACGGTAGGCACATTGGGGTATTGCGCCAAGCGCTTGTGGGTAGACACGGCCAGCAGGCGCAGCTTGCCCCCTTGCAGCAGCGAGGTAACGGTGCCCAGGCCTTGCGACATTTTGGCGGTCAAAATGCGGGCTGCATTGTCTACCGCGCTGCCAGCAGCCAGCGGGATGATCATCTTGATGGGCTTGTTGGGGTAATTGCTTCGCGCCAACGCGGCGCACGCGCACAGTGAGAAAACGGCAGTGGCAAAAAATCGGGTAGTCAGTTGCATGGTGATATTTCCTGGGAATTTCCGCAGCGTGAAAGCGTAGTCTGTGGCGCTGTGGCTGGCACGCTTGCCTAGACTAAACCGTCTATCATATGGCCAACAATTCATCTGGTTTATACCAATAGCTACTATGGCGACACACCACCCCCGCATCGCACTGATCCACGCACTGGCGCACGCCGTTGACCCTATTAATGAAGCCATTGCGCGCGACTGGCCTGAAGCCACGCGCATGAACTTGCTGGACGACAGTTTGTCAGCCGATTTGGCGGCGAGTGGCCGCGGACAAGATGCTGCCATGCACGCGCGTTTTCAGCGCTTGGCCCAGTATGCGGTAGATTGCGGCAGCGACGCCATTTTGTTTACCTGCTCGGCTTTTGGCGCTTGTATTGAGGCGGTGGCGGCCACACACTCGGCCATACCCGTGCTTAAACCCAACGAAGCCATGATCGACGATGCCGCCGCCCTTGACCAGCGCATTGGCTTGGTGGCAACCTTTGGCCCCACGCTAATTTCCATGCCCCCTGAGTTTCCCAGGCACGTGGTGCTGGACACTGCTTTGGCCGAAGGCGCGTTGGCCGCTTTGAATGCCGGTAACGGTGCGCTGCACGACGAGCTGATCGCGCAAGCCGCTTCAGAGCTGGAGGCCAAAGGGTGCAGGGTGATTGCGCTGGCCCAGTTCAGCATGGCGCGTGCAGCACCGATGGTGCACCGTCGCACCGGCCTGGTCGTTATCACACCGGTTTCAAGCGCAGTAGCCCAGCTCAAATTGCTGTTGGGTAAGGCGGCAAAAGCCGTAGCTTAGTTGGCAGGTTCGGCGGCATTTTTTGCCGCGCGGTGCAGCAAGCCGCACAAGGCCGTTGCCGGGGCAGCACAGGCAGCGCCTAGTCGTCGTCATGCAAACGCAAAAAGCTGGCAAAGCGTGGCTTGCCGCTGGGCGTGAGGTCGCGGTAGGAGTAGGTGACAGTGCTGCCAATGGCCGGTGGTTTTTTCGGTCAGCGTCACTCAGCCCGGTGCCCAGCTTAAAGCGCAGGCCGTTGGCGGCTTGCACGTTTAGCGCACCCAGCATGCCTTGGTATTTGCCTTTGCCGGGCACATGGCCTACCACCAGGGCTTCGGCATCCTGCACCGTTTTGAGCTTCAGCAACACGTCGCTGCGGCCGGTAGTTACTGGCGCGTTGGCCAGGTGCAGCATCAGGCCTTCGCCGCCTGCGCTGGTGATGTTTTGGAGCATGGCTTGCAAAGCCGCAGGGTTAGCCACGGCCAACTGCTCTACGGCCTGCAGCACTGGCCACGCCACGGTTTGCACCAGGCTGCGCAGAGCTGCGGCGCGTTCGGCAAAGGTACCACTGCCTTGCGGCAGTTCAAACACGCGGTAGGTCACATGCTGCCACTGCGCGTCTATGGGCTGGGTTTTGCGCACCATACCCGACAGCGCGTCAAACTGGCCGCGCGCCAGCCATAGCTCACCGTCCAGGGCGGTCGGTGGTAGCTTGCTGGTAAACCAGCCGGGCGCGGCAATGGCGCGGCCACTGCGAAAACGCAGCGTGCTGCCGTCCCACAGCGCCCGCACCCCGTCCAGCTTTTCGCTAACCAGATAGCCCGTGGGGTCGATGCCCTTCGGAGCATTTTGGGCTAGCAGTACAGGAAAGGTGGTTTTGGCCAGTGCCAGCGGCGCGTAGCCCATGGTGCCCAGCAGGGCTATCAGGCGGGACGTAAAAAATCGGCGTTGCAGGGTCATGGCCTGCATCATATCGACTTGAGCGAAAATACGGCCATGCAATTAATTCTTTGTTCCGTAGCCTGCGCGCTGATGCTGGCCACCTCATCTGCCCACGCGCAAGCCAATGTGCTGGGCTTGCCGGCCGTACCGCAAAACCCCGCGCAGCCCGCAGCCAGCGCGCCTGGCCCTGCGCCAGCAGGCAACCCAGGGGTGGCTGCCAGTGGCGCCGCCAAACGCAAACCCACAGCGGCTGCCGCTGCGGCGGCTGCCTCGGCAGCGTCTGCGGCGCGTGCCAGCCCGCCGCCGCAGCAGATCAATGACGCTGACGCCAAGGCTGTGCTCAGCGGCGGGGTGACCATGGCCTCTAGCTACGTGGGTAAAGTGGCTACGGTGCGCGTGACCACCAACAACACCTACCCCGGCGAGGCCCTGCGCCGTCAGGCACTGAACGCGGCCCGCTTAGTGCAGCGCGACCTGGCTTTGTCCTGCGCCTGGCAATGTAAACCCGCGCCCATGCCCGCACCCAAAGTGCTGGCCGACGACAAGCTGCAGTTTGACATGGTGATCGACAACTACCCCCGTGTATTAAGCTACGACGACATGATCGCCATGCTGCTGGGCAAGCCCTTGGCCGTAACCCCCAAGCCAGCGGCTACGGCTACTGCTGCAACCCCCACGACACCATAAAACCCCATGCATTTAGCCGATATATTGTTTAGCCAAGGTTTTGGCACGCGGCGCGTCTGCACCGGATTGCTGGAACGTGGCTTGGTCGAAGTTTATGATCAAAATAGCCTTCCAGCCCAATGGGATGTAGCACAAGAAGCTACTGATTTGGTAGCGGATGGTCTGCGCTTCAAGGTGCAAGGTGTGGAGTGGCAGTACCATGAACGTGCCTACGTGCTGCTGCACAAGCCTGCGGGCTACGAGTGTTCGCACAAGCCCGGTGCCTGGCCCAGCGTGTACACCTTGCTGCTCAGCCCGCTGCGCATGCGGCCCAATAAAAACACCATCCAGGGCGTGCAAGCGGTGGGCCGGCTAGACCAAGACACTACAGGCTTGCTGCTGCTGTCGGACGATGGCCAGTTTATCCACCGCATGAGCTCGCCCAAACACCACGTACCCAAGGTCTACCAAGTGACCTGCAAACACGCGGTAGACGCGCAGCAAATTGCCAAGCTGCTAGAGGGCGTGGTACTGGACGATTCGCCCAAGCCCGTGCGCGCAGCGGCGTGCGTGGCCACCGGCGAGTTGACGCTGGATTTAACCTTGACCGAAGGTAAATACCACCAAGTTAAACGCATGATTGCAGCGGTGGGCAATAGGGTAGAGGGCTTGCACCGCGCCAGTATGGGCGGCATCACCTTGGGCGATGTGCCCAGCGGAAAATGGCGCTGGCTGACCGAGGCTGATTTGGCGCTACTGTGAGCTTGGCCGTTACGCCATAGCGCTCAGCCGCTTAAAAACTGTGTTACCGCTTGCACGACCGCCGGGCCTTGGTCTTTATGCGGTGAATGTCCACAATGCTCTAGTTTTAGTAGCTGCTTGTGCCCTTCTATATTGGGCTTAAGGCTATTATCGCCCATAAACTCAGGTTTCAGCCGATCAATATGCGCCATGCTGCCGTAGGCATCGTCATGCCCTTGAATAGCCAGCAGCGGGCAGGTAATGCGCGCACACTCGGCCTGTATGTCAAAGCTGCGAAAGCCCTCGCTCAGCCACACATCGTTCCACTGCCAAAAGGCGCCGTCTACATCCGCATGAAAGCGCGCCAGCTTGCTGCGCAGGTCCGCCGTCTCATAGGCTACCCGCGCCGCGGCGATGCTGCGCAGGCTGAGCTCTTCTACAAACAGGTGCGGCGCCATGGCAATACAGGCCGTGGTGGCAAAGCGGCTGGCGTACAGCAGGGCAATGCTGGCACCGTCAGAGTGGCCCAGCAGCACCGGTTTGTCTATGCCGCAGGCGGCCAGCAGGGCTGGCAGCACCTCCCAGGCCTCGTGGTGCATGTAATCGGGCGGCAACTGGCCGGCATGTTGGCCGTCACGCCAATGGGCCGGGCTGCGCACATCCGGCACGGCATCTGACTGGCCGTAGCCTCGGCGGGAGTACACCAGAGCGGCGCGGCCCGTGGCGGCGCACACCTGCGCCGGAAAATCCCGCCACATCGCCACCGAACCCAGGCCTTCGTGTAAAAACACGATCGGCGCAGCGGCATCGCCCGCAATGCGTTGCACTTGCAGATTGACACCCAACACTTGCATGGTTTGCATGCCATGGATTGTGCCGCATGCCAGCGCGCGGGGCCTGCGGGTACACTTAGGGGTTGTGCGCGCACGCTCTGCTGCATTGCACCATTTTGTTGGGACGTGATTTTGATTCGTAGTATGTTTCTTGGGCTGACAGCCCTGTGGATGGCGTGGGCAGCGTGGGCACAAACTGGCCCGGCCACTAACCCTGTTTTTGTCCTTAATTCGCTCGACGCCACCATCAGCGTGATCGACCCCGTCACCTGGACTGAAAAGCAGCGCATTCCCACTGGCAAGCAGCCCCACCACCTGTACCTCACGCCCGATGAAAAATCGGTCATTGTGGCCAACGCAGGGGGCGACGCTTTGACCTTTATTGACCCTAAAACCGCCCAAGTGCAGCGCACCGTCAAGGGCGTGCTAGACCCCTACCATCTGCGCTTTTCCCCCGATATGAAGTGGTTTGTAACTGCCGCTAACCGCTTGAACCACGTCGACATTTACCGCTGGGACGGCAGCAACATGACACTGGCCAAGCGCATCGCCACCGCCAAAACCCCCAGCCATTTATGGATCGACAGCAAGTCCACCACCGTCTACAGCACCATGCAAGACAGCGACGAGCTGGTCGCCATTGACCTGGCCACCCAAACCCTGCGCTGGCGGGTGCCGACGGGCGACATGCCGGCCGATATTTTTGGCACCCCCGATGACCGTTTTGTGATGACTGGCCTGACCGGCAGCAACAGCGTGCAGGTGTTTGACGTGTCGGGCCGCGAACCCAAGCTGTTTAAGACCATCCCCACTGGTGCTGGGGCGCATGCCTTTCGGTCTGCGGGCGACAAGCGCCACGTGTACGTGAGTAACCGGGTGGCCAACACCATCAGTAAAATTGACCTGCAAAGCCTAGAAGTGGTGGCCAGCTACGCGGCCCCCGGCGGGCCCGATTGCATGGACGTATCAAGTGATGGAAAATTGCTGATGGTGACCTCACGCTGGGCCAAAAAGCTGACCATCATCGACACTGAAACGCGCAAAATAGTGCGCCAAATTAACGTAGGACGCTCACCCCATGGTGTATGGACCCTTGACCACGCAGGCCGCCAGTAAACCCAGCCAACGGCTCCGGTTAGTCTGTGGCGCTATACTTTTATTAGCAGCTTGTGCCCTGTCTACGTGGGCTAATGCCCAATTGTTTGGCAAAAAGGCAGCCCCCGCCGCGCCAGCAGCGCCAGCCAACGCGCCCCCGCCTAGCTGCGACAAGCCGCTGTACCTCACCCTAGACACCGGCCACATGGAAGTGGCGCCGATGATGGCCGACATACTGAACAAACACCAGGTCAAGGTCACCTTTTTTGTCGCCAACGAAGCGACCAAAGACGGCAAAGACAGCATGGGCTTTGAGTGGGGTCAAAAGTTTTGGGCCCAGCGCGGCCAAGAGGGCCACGACTTTGCCTCCCACACCTGGGACCACGTCTACTGGAAGGGCGATGCCAAAGGCATAGCGCCCCAGTTTGTCGTACAGCCCAGTGCAGGCGCCTTTGCGGGGCGCAGTTTTACCTGGGAACCCAAAAAATACTGCGCTCAAATTACCCAGGCGCGGGAACGCATAGAAGAATTTACCGGTAAAAAGGCTTTGCCCATTTGGCGCGCACCGGGTGGCAAAACCTCGGGCAAGCTCATCGAAATGGCTGAGAGCTGCGGCTACAAGCACGTGGGCTGGGCGCCCGCAGGCTTTTTGGGTGACGAGCTGCCCAGCCAGAGCGCCAGCAACGACGCGCTGTTGAAAAAGGCGCTGCGAGACATCAAAAGTGGCGACATTTTGATGGCCCATCTGGGCATTTGGTCACGCAAAGACCCCTGGGCCCCGGCCGTGCTGGAGCCCTTGATCGTTGGCCTGAAAGAAAAGGGCTTTTGCTTTACCACCCTGCGCCACCACCCGGACTACAAGGCGTGGTACGCGGCGCATCCGGGTTAAAAGTAGGTGATGTGGGCTGGCGGGGGTGTGCTGGCGGGGGGCGTGTTGGCGCTTACCGAGTGAGCAGGCAATTCTTCATCTACCAGCCGTAGCCTGTGCCGCCGGTGCCAGGTATCAGGCAGGCGCCAACTCTCGCCTTGGCGAGTCCAAGTCTGGGGACAAGACCACAGAGCAGTTTGGCAACCATAGGTGGTGTCTAATTGGCATGGTACAAAGCGATGCCGATACACAATGACACAAACTCTACGCCGAAAGTGTGAATCCTGGCTGAATAAGCTGTTCAGCTTGCGTTCATGTTGAAGTATTCCAATTTGGGTTAGCCGTTCAGCAAACGTTAAGACCATTGCGCCGGGAGGCCTCATCATGAGAATATTGCTGGTAGAAGACGATGCAGATTTTGCCAAAGCCATGCGTGCTTTTTTATCTCCAAAGGGCTTTGTTGTAGAGCATGTCAGTACCCTGGAGTCTGCCAAGCGCATGCTGCCTATGGCCGGTTGGGATGCAGTGTTGTTAGACTGGAATCTCCCCGACGGTGAAGGGCTGCGCCTGCTGCCGCTGATTCGAAAGTTTGCTGTCAAAGCCTCTGTCATCATGCTGACAGCCCGTGAACTGATTACCGACCGCATACGGGGTTTAGATGCTGGGGCAGATGACTTTTTGGTTAAACCCTTTGACCCCGATGAGCTGCTGGCGCGTCTACGCGCTGTAGAGCGTAGACGCAGCGGCGCTGAGTCCGCTGTAGTGACTGCGGGGAATGTAAAAATAGACCTTGGCCACAGCACGGTACATATCGACGGTTTTTCCATAGAGCTGACGGCCAAAGAGTGGGCTTTGCTGAATGTTTTGGCCGCGCGACCAAACCGGGTGCAGTCCAAAGAGGCGTTGATGCATGCGCTCTACAGTTTTAATAGTGGTGTTGATAGCAATACCTTAGAAGTGTTCATTAGCCATCTGCGGCGAAAAATGGGGCGCGACTGCATAGAGACCCTGCGGGGCTTAGGCTACCGTTTGAATGCGGACTCCAAATGAATAGCAAAAAATACAGCTTAGTCAAGCATCTGAGCCGATCCTTGTCGCTTTGGGTCGGAGGTTTTTGGCTCTTTACGTCTTTGGGCGTTGCTTTGTATGTGCACCACGAAATCTCTGATCGATTTGACGAGTCATTGGTAGAAAGTGCCCGGCTGCTGTTGGATATTGCCGTGCATGAGGTGGATGAAATAGCGGCCATAGTCCCCCAGTTCAAGCCGCAGGCTGCAGAGGTGCCCGACAGCCAAAGCATTAAGGTGAACAATGTTTATTTGGTGTACCAGTTTCTGGATGAAAAAGGTAACATCATTTTTCTGTCTGAAGCAGCCCCAAAAACGCCGCTGTCAAATAATTTGCAGCTAGGGTTTTCAGAGCGCAACGACTGGCGGACGTACACCTTGCGCCACCCTACGCGTAACTATCTTATTGTGGTGGCCGACACCCACAGCAACAGATACAAAGGGTTTATTGACACCATGTCGGTGCTGATGGTCATTTTGCTGGCGCTGCTGCCGTTGATTTTGTTTGCAGTGCGCAGAGTCACTGCCGCGGAGTTGAGGGCGGTGCAAAGCATTGCCCAGGAAATTTCTACGCGCAATGGTGTTAACTTGTCTCCTATTGCGGTTACCGACTTGTCGATGGAGTTGACAGAGATAAGCGACAGTGCGAACCATTTGTTAGCGCGCCTCGATGATGCGCTGAAAACTGAGCGTGCATTGGCTGCGAATGCCGCACACGAGTTAAGAACGCCATTGGCCTCGGCTCGAATGTCATTGAGCGCGGCGCAGGGTTATGCGATGTCCGAAGAGGCACTGAAGGCCACACAGCACGCTGTGTCCAGCCTGGATACACTGAATAGACGCGCAGAAAAACTGCTCCAACTCTCGCGTGCCGAGGCCAGCGCCACCTTATCGCAAGACGTGGTGGACCTCGGTGTCCTGGCCAATGCCGTAGTCGATGAGTTTGCGCAAACATCGATTGCAGCGCGGCAGATCAAGCTTAGCGTGCCCGACGGGGCAGCCGTGATCGCGCTGGGAGACTTTGACAGTTTGGCCATTGCCCTTCGCAATTTGATTGAAAACAGCCTGAAATATGCGCCCCAGTCAGAGGTGCTGGTAAGCGTGTCCAACCCGCCAAGCATTGCTGTGTCTGACTCAGGTGCGGGCATCAACGCTGAGGATATGGTGCGTTTGCGTCAGCGCCATGTGCGATTGCGATCCAACCTGTCAGGCTACGGTTTGGGCCTGTACATTGTGCGCAACATCATGGACAGGCAAGGCGGCGGACTGGAGCTGTATTCGCCGCCCAAGGGGCGTACGCAAGGTCTTGAGGCGGTTATGACTTTTGGCACCGTTGCACTATAAGCCGAGCGGGTTACAGAATGCTCTTAAAATTCAGGCAACGGTAATGAAGGCTTGTGAGTAGATGATAGATGCGCTGATTGAATTGTTTGCCAGCACCCAGCAATGGCTTTACGAGGCGGCGGTGCAGCCCGCTATGTTCCATTTGGGTATGGGCGCCCTGCTGGAAGACGGCTTTGAAGGCACTGGCTGGCTGCTGATAGGCCTGCTGCAGGTGGTGGTGCTGGTGTGCGTGTTGGCGCCCTTGCAGCGCGTGCTGCCCGTAGAGCCCGTTACCGACAAGGCCACCATCCGTACCGACATCCTCTACACCCTCATCCATCGGCTGGGGCTGTTTCGTGTGGCGCTGTTTTTTACCGTCGAGCCTGTGTTTGATGCGGTGTTTGGCGCCATGCGCCAGCGCGGCATCAGCGGTATGCACTTGGACCAATGGCTGGGCATCTCGGGCAATGCCTTGCTCAGCTTTGCGGTCTATGTGGTGGTGCTGGATTTGATCGGCTACTGGATCCACCGGGGGCAGCACCAATTTAACTGGTGGTGGAAGCTACACAGCCTGCACCATGCGCAGCGGCAAATGACAGTGTGGAGCGACAACCGCAACCATCTGCTGGACGATTTGATTGTTGACAGCTTGTTGGTGCTCTCTGCCCAGGCCATAGGCGTAGCACCCGGCCAGTTTATTGCGGTGGTGGCGTTGACCCAGCTCAGTGAAAGCTTTCAACACGGCAATCTGAAAATATGGTTTGGCCAGGTAGGTGAGCGCCTGTGGGTCAGCCCGCGCTTTCACCGGCTGCACCACGCCATTGGCATTGGGCATGAAACCCCGGCAAAACCGAGCGCCGACAGGCCGCCCGTAGGCGCGAGAACCCCCACGGGGGGCAGCGCAGCACACGCAGTGGCCAGCGTGGGGGTCAGGTTAGGAGGCCATAACTTCGGCATTTTGCTGCCTTGGTGGGATATGATTTTTGGTACCGCTAATTTTGAAAAGCGTTTTGACCCGACCGGCGTGCGCGACCAGGTAGAGCAGGGCCGCGACTACGGGCGGGGCTTTTGGCAGCAGCAATGGCTGGGCATCAAACGCTTGGCTGGCCGCGCGTAGACGGGATGCAATGGCGCGCTTTATTCTGATCAACACCTCCCACGCAGGCAATGTAGGCGCGGCGGCCCGCGCACTGAAGGTGATGGGCTTTGACGACATGGTGCTGGTAGCGCCGCGTTGGGCCAACGTGCTGCGGCGTGAAGAAACCATCCAGCGCGCCAGCGGCGCCAACGATGTGCTGGACAAAACCCGCATCGTAGACACGCTGGACGAAGCCCTGGACGGTGTGGACCATCTGTGCGCCACCGCCATGACCCCGCGCGACTTTGGCCCGCCAACGTACGCCGTGCGTGACTACTTCAATTTGCTACAAAAAAAAGAGCAGCTTGTGCATCACTCTGTTGGGCTGGAGCCTGATTTAGGACATAAACATGCGGCCACACCCCGCATGGCCTTCCTCTTTGGCTCCGAGCGTTTTGGCATGCGCAACGAAGACGTGTACCGCTGTCATGCGGCGCTCAGCATTCCCACTAACCCGCAATTTGGCTCACTCAACCTGGCCAGCGCGGTACAACTGGTGGCCTACGAATGGCGCCAAGCCCTGGGCGGCTTTGGCGTGCAGGACGCGGGTGCCACCCCCGCCATAGCCGATGCGCGGGCCGTCAGCGGTTTGCTTGCGCATTTAGAGCAGGCCTTGGTGCATATTGGCTACCTGGACCCCGCCGCTCCTAAAAAGCTCATGCCCCGCCTGAACGCGCTGCTTAACCGCGCGGCGCTGCGCGACGAAGAAATTCACATTCTGCGCGGCGTGGCCAAGGCCATGCTGCAGGCCAGTCCTTCGCCACATGCGGCGCGCCACCCCGACTAAAACGCTACACTGATTACATGTTTTCACGCCTCCGCTCAGACGTCCAATGCATCCTTGACCGCGACCCCGCTGCCCGCAGCACTTGGGAGGTGCTTACCTGCTACCCCGGCCTGCACGCGCTGGTGCTGCACCGCCGCGCGCACTGGTGCTGGACGCATGGTTTTAAGTGGCCTGGACGCTTTATCTCGCACATAGCGCGCTGGTTGACGGGCATTGAGATTCACCCCGGCGCCGTCATCGGCGAGCGCGTGTTTTTTGACCACGCCATGGGCGTGGTGGTGGGCGAGACGGCTGAGATTGGCGATGGTTGCACCATTTACCAGGGCGTCACCTTGGGCGGTACCTCACTGTACAAAGGCGCCAAGCGCCACCCTACCTTGGGCAAAGACGTGGTGGTGAGCGCGGGCGCCAAAGTGCTGGGCGGCTTTGTGGTGGGCGATGGTGCCAAGATCGGCAGTAACGCGGTGGTCATCAAACCCGTACCGGCAGGCGCTACGGCGGTGGGCATTCCGGCGCGCATCATTCCGTCCAAAGACGGCCATAGTGCCGATGTCACCACGCATGAGAAGAAGTTCACAGCCTACGGCATCACCGATGAAGACGACCCGGTAAGCCAAGCCATGCGCGGCTTGATCGACAACGCCAGCAGCCAGGAGACGCAGATAGCGCTGTTGTGGCAAGCGATAGAAAAGCTGTCAGCGGGCCAAGCGCAACCCGACTGCGTGCCTAACAACGCGGCGATTCATGAGCGGTTTGAAGCCAAGAAGCTGACCGATCTGGTGGGTAAGTGAACTGCTGGCGTTGCACGTGCCAGGCTAACGGGGCTACACGGCTAACGGGGCTCCAAGGTGGAAGGGGCAGTGCCCCCCCCCCAAGCCACTTAACGTAGAGGCTGCAATGCCTGCGCCATGCCCAGCACGGTGCTACCCCAGTTGCCAGGGATGTCCATGCTGAATACGGGGCTGCTGGCGCTGGCACCTTGTGCGCCCACTGCAGTAAAGCGCACATAGCTGCGCTGGCCAATTGGCATGTTGCGCAGCAGTACCGTCGTGTCCGCGCCAACCGCAGCGGTTTGCACGCCTTGGGTAAATGCGGCATCGCGCGCTACTTGGGCAGTTAACTGTTTGGGCGTGTCGGGGCTGCTGCCATACACCTTCAGCAGCACGCCATCGGGCACGTATACCGCTGTGGCACCTATGGCAATTTCATTGGGCCACACCAGCGCGGTTTTAATTTCCACCAGCTTGATGGCATCAAAGCCTTCAATGCCCGAGGGGTCGATACCGCGCACGCGGGCGAAGTATTTGCCATTGGTGAGGCCAGTGACGTCGATGGTGGGAGATGCGGACTTCACGTCGCCATAAATCAGCGCAAACTTGTCGTCGGTGGCAAACTGCGCGCGGTAACCCACGGCCCCAGCCAGGGTGCCCACGGTCCATTCGGCGCGTTGGGCACCCGCAGGGCTGCCCGCAGCGCTGGCGCGGGTTACTTCAGCGGGCAGTTGTGCGTCTGGTAATGCAGGCAACAGCGCTACTACTTTGATTTCGCGCTCTTGCGGCTTGACCGCCGCGCCAAAGCCACCGCCCACATCGGCGCCGACTTGCTGCCGGGAGTTGTCTGTACGTACTTTGCCCTCTAGCACCTCGGTGCGGGCGGTGCCGCTGGCCGGGTCTTCATAGGCAACGCGAAAGTGGGTGCCACGTACGCCCACCACCGAGGTTGGGGTGGTTACGGATAGCGGGGTGATGCGGCTGGCCCTTTTCTCGGCCAAGGTGTCTAGCACCCCCTCAACCAGGCGGATAGTGCCAGAAAACCAGGTGGTGGAGGCGCTGCTGGCCGGGTCGCGCAGGGCGTAGCCGTGCTGCGTAACGACGTCTGCCAAGGTTTTAGGCATGAGCTGCAAACGTGAGCCATCGCCCAGCTGCACCACGGCCGAGCTGTTGGGCCCGGTTTGCAGACGCGCGCCTTCGGGCACGGGGGCACCGGCTAGCACTTTTTGCCCGCCAATGGTGACGTCGCCTTGTGTGCTCAGTACGGTACCGGGCGTGGCAACGCGTGGCTGCGAGCCCAAATTCAGCAGGCTTTGGGGTACGTTAATGACCTGGCCAGGCTGGATCAGGTTGGGGTTTTTCAGGCCGTTGAGCTTGGCCACTTCAGGCCACTTGGACGGCACATTGAGCAGCGTGCGGGACAGCCCTTGCAAGGTGTCGCTGGGCTTGACGGTGTAGCTGACGAAAGGCTCAGTCATGGCGGCCCAAGCCAAAGGTGCCGCAGCGTTAAGCGCCACCAAAATAAGAGCTGCCCGTGCAACATCTGCAACCACAAATTGCTGTTTTTTCATCAAAACTGTCTCCGTTAGAACGCTATGCTGGGGCAACGCTGGCACGCACGGCAGACTTGGGGCGAAAGGCCTTACACACCGCATCATGGGTCTGTATGTAGGGTCCACCGATCAAATCTACGCAATACGGCACTGCCGCAAAAATCCCCGCAGTCGGGTGTTCCCCAGACTGTACTCCTTGTAACGTTTCTTGTATGGACTTTGGTTGACCGGGCAAATTGATGATGAGACTTCTGTCACGAATTACGGCGCATTGACGCGACAAAATGGCGGTGGGGACGAACTTCAGGCTGATTTGGCGCATTTGCTCGCCAAAGCCGGGCATCACTTTGTGCGCTACCGCCAATGTGGCCTCGGGCGTCACGTCGCGCAGAGCAGGGCCCGTGCCGCCCGTGGTTAGCACCAGGCTGCAACCGGCATCCACCAGCGCAATCAAGGTGGCGCTGATGCCTGCTTGGTCATCCGGTATCAGGCGCGCTTCAAAGGTGATGGGGTTTTGAATGGCGCTGACAAGCCAGTCTTTCAACGCGGGCAGGCCTTTGTCTTGGTACACGCCGGTGCTGGCCCGGTCACTGATGGAGACAATGCCGATTTTGATGGGGTCGTGGGTCATGGCACTAGGATTCAGCCGCGTCGTCGGAGGCGTCGCCAGTGGCTTCATCAGGCTCTACATCGCTGCGCAGCACGCCGCGCACCATTTGAAAGATGTCGCGGTAGGCGCGGCCTTGGCGCGGGGCTTCGCCGGGTTTACCGGCCAGCAAGTCCTTGCGGGCTTGGCGGATCAGTGCACGCAGCTGCTGGGTGTCGTAACTGCTGCCTTCAGGGGCATTGGGTACGGGCGGGTGCTCGGCCATCCAGCGGGGCAGGGCGTCGTCGTTGGCTACCAGGTCATCACGCCACAGCTCGGCGCGGTGCAGGGCCAGGGTGTCGGCCGCGCTGCCTTTTTTGCTGGCTTCTACGGCCGCGCGGATAGGCTCGGGCTCTACGCGGCGCATCAGCTTGCCGATGTACTGCATCTGGCGGCGACGGCCTTCAAAGTTGGTGATGCGTTTGGCTTCGGCCACCGCGTCCACCAGCTTTTCGGGCAGGTCAAGTTTTTCGATGGCAGCTACCGACAGGGTCAGCATTTGCTCGCCCAGCTTTTGCAGCTCGGTGCTTTCTTCTTTGGCCACCGATTTGCTGCTGGCAAACTCACTTTTCAGCTCCAGGTCAAAGTCGCTGCCTTCGGCCACAAACACGCCGCGCACGTAGTAGCCTTTTTTCATGCCGCGCTTGGCCTTGGTGGCGGGTGCGCCCGGCTCAGGCAGGGGTTTGCCGCGGCCAGCCCCTAAATCGTCAGATATGTGCATGTTATTTCTTCTCAGACCATTGCACGCCACCGGTGGCCCAGTGCGCGCGTTGGACGTCATACAGCAACACGTCTACGGACTCAGGCTTGGAGCCCAAGCTGTCAACCACGGCCTGGGTGAGGGCCTTGACCAAGGCTGTTTTTTGCTCGGGCGTGCGCCCTTCCAGCATTTCGACACGAATTGTTGGCATACTTTTCTCCTAGAATGAAAGCCTTGTGCTTGCCTTGGGCGGCACAATGGCTCGATACTGCAAGTCTAAACCACCCACCCCCTCATCCCCATCTTTCCATCAGGAGACTTTGATGCTGAATATTGCTAGCGCCAACCAAGTGGCCGATACCCAAGCTTTACTCGACAGTGCCAGCGGCGCCCATACCGCCAGCCGCCGTACCGCGCTGAAAGCGGCCCTGGGCGTGGGTTACGCCGCCAGCGTGGGCGCGGCGGTAGCGCAAACAGCCATCAAAACCTCCAGTGAGGGCCTGACGGTGGGCGAATTTATTGTCGATGTGGGCGGCTTTAAGGTGCCCGCCTACCGCGCCTCACCGGCTGGCAAGACCAATTTGCCCGTGGTATTGGTGATTCAAGAGGTATTTGGCGTGCATGAGTACATTGCCGACACGGCCCGCCGTTTTGCCAAAATGGGTTATTTGGCCATTGCGCCCGAGCTGTATGCCCGCCAGGGTGACCCGACCAAATACAACGCGATTGCCGATTTGATCCGCGAAGTGGTTAACAAAGTGCCCGACGCCCAAGTGATGGCCGACCTGGACGGCATGGTGCAGTGGGCTGGTGCCAACGGCGGCGATACCAGTAAATTGGCCATTACCGGCTTTTGCTGGGGTGGCCGCATTACCTGGCTGTACGCCGCGCATAACAAAAACGTCAAAGCGGGCGCGGCCTGGTATGGCCGCTTGGTAGGCCAGCCGTCCGACCTGATGCCCAAAAACCCGATTGACCTGGTAGGTAGCATCCACGGCCCGGTGCTGGGCCTGTACGGCGGCGCCGACCAAGGCATTCCGCTGGACACTGTGGAAAAGATGAAAACAGCCCTTAAAGACGGTAGCCCCGCGGCTAAAAAGTCAGAGTTTGTGGTCTACGACGGCGCACCCCACGCTTTCCATGCCGACTACCGCGCCACCTACCGCAAAGAGCCTGCCGAGGACGGCTTTAAGCGCGCGCTGGACTGGTTTAAGGCCAATGGGGTGGCGTAAAGCGCCGGGGGCTTGACACATAATGTAGCCTTACCTGTAAGCGTGCAGGATGGTTGGAGTTTGTCGCCGCTGAGCTTGTTAACCGCCCTCGGGCGGTTTTTCAATGCTGTTTTAGGCCGTTAGCCCAATAGAACATAGCACAAGCAGCTATCAATAATATAGTACATGAATTTACTGGCCATCATCATCGGAACCCTGGTTGCAGGCATTGGCAGCGTTTGGGTGGCTGGTTTGCTCACCTACGGCGTGCTGGCCCGCTACACCCAGCACTTGCTCAGCCTGGCAGCGGGCGCGCTGCTGGCCACGGCCTTTATGCACCTGCTGCCCGAGGCGTTTGAAAGCCAGGCCGGGGCGCAGGCGCTGTTTACCACCCTGTTGGCAGGGCTTATTTTCTTCTTTTTGCTCGATAAAGCCGAGCTGTACCACCATGGGCATGAGCACCACCATGGCGATGCCGCAGACGCGCACGGCAGTACACATGGGCACGGGCACGGGCATGACCATGCTGCGCATGAACACGGTCATGACCACGCGCACGCTGGCGGCGGCGGTTGGGCCGTGCTGCTAGGCGACAGCGTGCACTGTTTTGGCGACGGCATTTTGATCGCCGCTGCCTACATGGCCGACCTCCAACTGGGCCTGGCGGCTACCTTGGCCGTGCTGGTGCACGAAATTCCGCACCATATGGGCGACTTGGTGGTGCTGCGCCAAGCCAGGCAAAGCGCCAGTAAGGCCTTGGCTAAGCTCAGCGCTGCAGGCGCGGTCACCGTGCTGGGCGGCGTAGTGGGCTACCTGCTGGTAGAGCAACTGCAACACCTGCTGCCCTACCTGCTGGTGGTAGCGTCCAGCAGCTTCATCTACGTGGCGCTGGCAGATTTAATCCCCCAACTGCAAAAGCGCCTCAGCCTGCGCCAGACTGTGGCGCAGGTGGCGTGGCTGGCCGTTGGTATTTTGCTGGTCACGCTGGTCAGCAATTTGGCGCACGGGAGTTGACTGGCGATTGCTTTTCCAGCGTTTGTAGAGCCAATGGGCAACCGCCACTTGTTACTTCACAGCCAACAGCCCCTGCACGGCGTGGCGCTCAATCGAGCGCGCTACGAAGCCGGATGCGTTTACCTCCTGGACGAACGTTTTCAGGTACTCTGCCGCCGCGCGCCGATCGCGCGGGATACTAAAGCCGTGGCTCACGGTCATGAAATTGCCGTCCAGCATCCGCGCCTCGGGCATCTTGCCCATGGCACCGAGCAGGTCAGGTTTGAGCCCCGACAACACGTCAGCGCCTCGTTTTTTAAACAGCTCGACCGACTCGGCGAACCCGCCCTTGGTGCGCACCAGTGTGGCGTTGCGCAGCGTTTGTGTCAGGTACAGCTCGTACCCTGCCTTTTCCGGTGCAGAGATGCGGATTCCGGAGGTATCGACTTGCCAGGCTGAACGGAGCGCAGAATCCTTATGCACCACGTAACTTGCCTCGATCTCGGTCATGGGGGGCGAAAACGCCATCCTGGCTATCGCGCGCCTGCGCGATAGCCAGGATGGCCACATCCCATGTTCCTTTGCCCACCGAATCGGCCACATCGCCCGGCTGGGCGTGTACGACAAAGTCGACCGGCACGCCCAGGCGAGACGCCAGCTCGCGCATCAAGTCCACGCTCACCCCGCGTAGCTCGCCAGTTGTCGCGTCCTTGGTGGTGAACAGGGTATTACCCAGGTTCATCCCCGCCCGAAGCTTGCCCGTAGGCGCCAACTCCGAACGCGCCGCATCTGGCACACTCGCCACCGTTGCGCAGCCCGCCACAAGCACCGTTGCCAGCGCAGTAGAAAGTGATTTAAGAATCATCGCCATGTCCCCAAAAAATAGAACGATGATGGAATTTTGTCACGTACCGAGGCCGCCAGCATGTCCCTCAGACGTCTGGCGTTGTTGATAACCGGCCAGCTGTAGCAGGCTGGTTATCAGTGGGTTAGGCATCACCGCGGTCACGACCGAGACAGAACCAAATGGGTGGCTCGTGCCGTGGCTTCATGTCGGGCGCAGGCATAGCCCAAGGCAGGAAGATTGACACCTTCGAAGAGGCGCTCACCGGAGCCGACCAGCACTGGCGATATGGCAATGTGCATCTCATCGATAAGGCGCAGGCGAAGATACTGTTGGATCACATTGACGCCGCCACCGACGCGCACATCTTTCCCTCCGCCGGCCTCGCGGGCGCGCTCCAGCGCGACGGCAACACCTTCCGTCACGAAGTAGAAGGTCGTTCCGCCGTCCATCACAAGCGGTGGGCGCGGGTAGTTCGTTAGCACGAATACCGGCACGTGATACACAGGGTTCTCGCCCCACCAACCCCGCCAGCTCTCGTCTGGCCATGCGCCGCGCACAGGCCCAAACATATTCCTGCCCAGGATCCATGCGCCGATGTTCTGGAAACCTCGAGCGGCAAACTCATCGTCGACGCCCGTTTCCCCGCTATCGCTTCCAAACAGCTTTTGCTGAAAGGTTCGAGTGGGCAGCGCCCAACCATGCAGCGAAGCGCCGCCAACGCCCAGTGGATGGTTAATGTCCTGGTTTGGGCCAGCGCCGAAACCGTCTAGTGAAATGGTGAAACTCTCTACGCGAAGCTTGGACATGATGCCTCTGTGATCTACGAGTGACTACAAAACGCGGTTTGTGACGTCTAGCGTAACTTAGCCGTCACGACGACTCCTCCAGATTGTTACGACAGGCCGAGGCCCTTCGCTCCCGGAACAACGTTGCCGTGCTGCCAGCTAACGCTGAGGAACTGCCGGGTCTTCGTCATTCGTGAGGACAACTCCAAGTCCAAGCCGCCTGATCCTGTTCGGTGACTGCACTATAGCGTGGGGCTGCCAAAGGCTCAAGGAATTTATCGTTGGATGGTCGGTGCAGCTGCGGGTAGGTTCTGAACGTGCTGCTCGCTCCAGCAAGTCAACTTGCATTGAGGAAATCACCGTGGATTTTGTCGAACGCGCCAAAGCCATTACGCGCAGCCCAGCTGCCACCTGGCCAGTTATCGAGGCCGAGCAGCACCCCGATGTTGCCGGTGGCTTTTTATGCGCTGTACGTGATGTACGTCGGCATGCCAGTACTGATGAAAAATCCGAAAGAAAAACCATTCACTACACGCCGGTGGTGGCCTTATTTGGCATTGTGGCAGGGCTTGGTGCTGGGCACCGTCACCAGTGCCTTGAGGCCCGCGCATCCGGGGTTCAACACGGGCGGCGCCGGTGGTACGGGCGGTGGGGGCGAGATAAGCACCAACACGCCTGCAGGCAAAGCCACCATCAACACCACACGCGCTACATCAGGCGCTGCTGTAGGGAGCGATACCGCTTCCATGACTATCAAAACGCCGGATGGCGAAGTGAAAATTGATGTCAAACAAACGGAAGCCTTTGCCAAGCAAATGCAAGATATCGCGGCTCAAACGGAATAGAACAAAAAGTAAGTTCACAAAGCCAGTTCAACAGGCACTTGCGTAGCCGGTGGCGTGTTGCGGCTGCGGCCACAGCGCACGATGCCGTCGATCATCACCATACCGACGCCGGGAATGTCCCCGCGCTGCACACTGTCCAGCAAGGTCAACCCTGCAGTATGTTGCGCTTTGTCCATAAACACAAAGTCTGCTGCACGGCCTACTTCAATCAACCCACAGTTGAGCCTGCGAATGCGCGCTGTGTTGCCAGTGGCAAAGCAAAACACCAATTCGGCGGGGATATTGCCCAGGCTCGAGAGCAAAGCAATCAATCGCAACATCCCCAGCGGCTGCACGCCCGAGCCTGCCGGACCATCGGTGCCCAAAATCACCCGGTGCGGACACTTGAGTTGCAAGGCGGCTTGCGCAGCGGCTATGGCTACCTTCTCGTTGCCGTTGTGCACAATTTCAATCACACGTGACGACTTTTCGCACAGCTCGCACACATGCTGCTCTGACAGTGCCGTGTGGCCACCGTTGATGTGGCCTATCACATCGGCATCGGCTTCCAGCACCACATCTTTGTCTATCAGGCCCGACCCAGGGATGGACGGGCCCCCTGTGTGGATGGTGCTTTGAATGCCGTATTTGCGCGCCCAGGCTACCATTTCTTTGGCTTCATACCCAGCCTTGACAGACCCTAAACCCACCTCACCCAGCAGCGTCACACCGGCCTCGGCCAGGTCTTTGAAGTCTTGCTCCACCATGCCTTTTTCAATAATCGGGGCGCCGGCCAGCACCTTCACGCCGCCGGGCCGAAAGTTGTCAAAAGAGCGTTGCGCCGTGATGGCCAGCGCTTTGAGGCCGACAATATCCTTGGGGCGCCCAGGTAGATGCACTTCACCAGCGGAAACCATCGTCGTCACGCCACCATGCATGGTCGAGTCGATCCAGCCGATCTGGTTTTGGCGTGGTGTCCAGTCGCCGAACACCGGGTGCACGTGGCTGTCGATCAGACCAGGGCACACGCAGGTTTGTTGCGCATCGATCGTATTTTTGGCATGCGCGGTGTCGCAGTCTTTGGCTTTGCCCACGGCGGTGATGATGCCGTCCACGATGACGATGGTGTCCGCGTCCAGAATGGGGCTGTCGATATCGCCTGACAAAAGCAGGCCGATATTTTTGATCACTACTTTGCCTGATTTACCGCTGCCTGCTATGTCTGCCATGGTGTTACCTTTCCAATTGGGCGGGTGTTTCTGATGGGTCTGAATATGCCACGCCGGTGTAGTACAAGCGTGTCGGCGGCATCGCCTGTCGTTTAAGCGTTTTAGCAAACTTGGGGTCGACCTATGCTAGCATTTATTTGCCACTGATGCGGCTGCATGGATGCCAGAACGATAAAGCACTCTGTGCGCCACCCCAGCCGTCTTTGCTGGCGACGATGGTACCTGCCATTTTCATGGCAATGCGCCCGCCAAAGAGGCCGTCGTCACGGGGTGTGTTACGGCAGATAAGGACGCTTTGGCTGCCAATGGGAAAATTGAGGCACCCTGGAAATCTGTCAAACTCGATAGCGCTGAAACTGTAGAAGGCAAAAAGATGAAGGAATGGAAGCGCACCTTCAAAAACCCATCGGCCAAAGATGCCGCAAAGCAAACCCTTTGCATGTTTTACAGCCTGTCTGGTAACTTGATTGGCGCTAACTTTATGGGGCAATAATTTTTTGAATACCTTGTTCTCTGCACCCGCCTTTAAAGGCGGGGTGCTCGCGCTGCTAGCGGCGGCGCTGTTCGGGCTTAGCACGCCCTTGGTGCAGCATTTTGGCTATGGCTTGGGTGCATTTACCACGGCAGCACTGCTCTATGCAGGCGCGGCAGTGGTTGCATTGGCCATGCGCCAGCCGCCTGAGCGTGAGGCCGCGGTGCGCCGCTCAGACCTGCCGCGTATCGCAGCGATGGCGGCATTCGGCGCAGTAGTCGGCCCAGTTGCCTTGGCGTGGGGGCTGCAGCGCACCAGTGGCTCCAGCGCATCGCTTATGCTGACGCTGGAGGCATTGTTTACGGCCGTATTGGCGTGGCGGCTGTATGGTGAGACCATGGACAAACGCGTGGCGCTGGCCATGCTGTTTTTGATCATGGGCGGTGTAGCACTGGTGTTGGAGCAAGGCTTGAGTGGCAACACCCAGTTGTGGGGGTTATTGGCCGTTCTGGCAGCCACTGCCGCATGGGGCGTAGACAACACGTTGTCGCGCGCGGTGGCTGAGCGCGACCCCGGCCAGGTCATTTTGCTCAAAGCCATTTTGGGAGCCAGCGCGACGGTGGGCATGGCGTACATATTCGACGAGCCGTTGCCAGGTTTAAGCGCAGCAATGGCCTTGCTGGCAATAGGTGCTACCGGTTATGGCCTGAGCCTTCGTTTGTACTTGCTGGCGCAGCGGGCGTTTGGTGCGGGTCGGACGGGTTCGGTGTTTGCGTTTGCGCCGTTTATTGGCGCGTTCGGCGCATTCGTGTTGGGCAGCCGCTCTGGCAGTTGGATGCTGGTTGCAGGCGGTGTGCTGATGTTGATCGGTGTGGTACTGCATCTGGTTGAGTCGCACGGCCATGCGCATGACCACGCTGCGCTAGAGCACGAACATGCACACTCGCATGACGATGGGCACCACCTGCACACGCACGACGATTTGCCTTTGGGGCCGCACAGCCACGTGCACCGACACGACCCCATGCACCACACCCATGCCCATGTACCCGACACGCACCACCTGCACGGGCATTGAACAGTTGATTGCGCACGGGATGGAGGCTAGAAGCAAAATCCCCAAAACACATCCCCCGTCACAAAAGTCATAAAATGACCATTCGCACCAAAAGAGGAAGCTAGCGTCGTCTGGAAACCCCCGTTGCACTAAGCTCGATTCTTTTCCCCATTTACCTTGCCCCTAGGAGCCGCTATGCCCGGTCTATTGCCCGCTATTGATCCCGATGGTTTATTGGAGTTTTCGGTGGTCTACACCGACCGCGCTTTGAACCACATGTCCAAACGCTTCCAGGGCGTGATGACGGGTATCTCGACCATGCTCAAGCAGGTCTATGGTGCCCACAGTGCCATCCTGGTGCCGGGTAGCGGTACCTTTGGCATGGAGTCGGTGGCGCGCCAGTTTGTCGGTGGCAAAAAAGCGATGGTGCTGCGCAATGGCTGGTTCAGCTACCGCTGGACGCAGATTTTTGACATGGGCGGCATTCCCAGCGAGCACGCCGTGCTCAAGGCACGCCGCGTCAGCGACCAACCTGAGGCTGCTTGGATTCCAGCACCAATTGCAGAGGTGGTGGCTGCCATTGCCCGCGAGAAGCCCGCTGCCGTATTTGCCCCCCACGTAGAAACCGCCGCTGGCCTGATGCTGCCCGACGACTATTTGCTGGCCGTCTCCAACGCCGTGCACGCCGTGGGCGGCCTGTTTGTGCTGGACTGCATCGCCTCCGGTGCCATGTGGGTAGACATGCGCGCCACGGGTGTGGATGTGCTTATCAGCGCGCCGCAAAAAGGCTGGAGCAGCTCACCCTGCTGCGCCATGGTGATGCTCAGCGAGCGCGCCCGCAAGACCATTGACGGCACCACCAGTACCACCTTTGCCATGGATTTGAAGAAGTGGCTACAGATCATGGAAACCTACGAAGGCGGCGGCCATGCCTACCACACCACTTTGCCTACCGACGCGCTGACGCGCCTGTGGGAGAACATGCAAGAGGCGCAAACCTACGGCTTGGCCAAAGTACGCGACGAGCAAATAGCGCTGGGCCAGCAGGTGCGCCAGTTGCTAGAGTCGTACGGTTTTCGCAGCGTGGCGGCCGACGGCTTTAAGGCACCGGGCGTGGTGGTGAGCTACACCAGCGACCCCGAGATCCAGTCGAGCAAAAAGTTTTTGGCGGTGGGCCTGCAAACCGCTGCGGGCGTACCTTTGCAGTGCGACGAGCCGGCAGACTTTCGCACCTTCCGTCTTGGTCTGTTTGGCCTGGAAAAATGGCACGACACGCAGCGCACCTTGTCGCACCTGCGCGCAGCGCTGGAGCAGGTTGCGCCGATGGTCAAGGCAGCTTGATACTGGTTGAAAAGTAGCTTTTTTTTCTGGGGCATAGCCTTGGCAGACCAAGCCGGTGTAGACAGTCCCCTGAGCTACGCCGGCTTCTTATGGCTATGTGAAGTACTGGGGTAGTGGCAATTTGCTTTTGGCTACTGTGGGTTCGTACGCCCAGGCGCGCAGCTGAAATAGCGCCGCCGACCTGATCAAGTAAAACAGCAGCGAGACAAAGACCCCGTACAAAAGCACCCAACCACCCATCTACGAACGCCCATCTGAATGGTGGTGTACGTACTTTTACTAGGCAGGGTAAAGCACGAGACGCAGGTGACCGTTTATTGGCCAGTAGCATAGATAATTCAGGCCATGACAACTGACATCATTCTGGAAACCCGCCAGCTCACTAAAGAGTTCAAGGGTTTCGTCGCGGTGGACAAGGTGGACCTGAAGGTGCGCCGGGGGTCAATCCATGCGTTGATTGGGCCCAACGGTGCAGGTAAAACGACTTGTTTTAATTTGCTGACCAAGTTTCTCAAGCCCACCGCCGGGCAAATTTTGTTCAACGACCACGACATCACGCACGAAGCGTCGGCGCATATCGCGCGGCGCGGCATCATCCGCTCGTTCCAGATTTCTGCCGTGTTCCCGCACCTGAGCGTGCTGGAAAACGTGCGCGTCGCCTTGCAGCGCAAGCTGGGCACGTCGTTTTATTTTTGGCGACCTGAAAGCTCGCTGGACAGCCTGAACGCGCGCGCGCTAGAGCTGCTGGCTTCGGTCGATTTAGAGTCGTATGCGCATACCGTGACGGTCGAGCTGAGCTATGGCCGCAAACGTGCGCTGGAGATTGCCACCACCCTGGCGATGGACCCAGAGCTGATGCTGTTGGACGAGCCCACCCAAGGCATGGGTTTGGAAGATGTGGACCGCATTCGCCAACTCATTAAAAAAGTAGCCGCCAACCGCACCGTGCTGATGGTGGAGCACAACATGAGCGTGGTGTCCAGCCTGGCTGACACCATCACCGTGCTGGCGCGCGGCGCTACCTTGGCCGAAGGGCCGTATGCGCAAGTGTCTAAAGACCCGGCTGTGATCGAGGCCTATATGGGCACCGCTGATGCCGATGCCGAACTGGTAGGGGCGCACTGATGGCTACACCGTTTTTAGAAGTACGCGACCTGCATGCTTGGTACGGTGAATCGCACGTACTGCACGGCGTTAACTTTACGGTGCAAGAGGGCGAGGTGGTTACGCTGCTGGGGCGCAACGGCGCAGGCCGCACCAGCACCATGCGCGCCATCATGGGGCTCACCGGCAGCCGCAAGGGCTCTATCCGCATCAAGGGCACGGAGGCGATTGACATGCCCACCCACCGCATTGCCCGGCTGGGCTTGGGCTATTGCCCGGAAGAGCGGGGTATTTTCTCCAGCCTGTCGGCAGAAGAAAACTTGCTGCTACCGCCCGTGCTGGCCCCTGGCGGCATGAGTGTGGACGATATTTACGCCATGTTCCCCAACCTCAAAGAGCGCGCCAACAGCCAGGGCACGCGCCTGTCGGGTGGTGAGCAGCAAATGCTGGCGGTAGCGCGTATTTTGCGCACCGGGGCGCGCCTGCTGCTGCTGGACGAAATCTCTGAAGGCCTGGCCCCGGTGATTGTGCAAAAGCTCGGCGAGATGGTGAAAACCTTGCGCGCCAAGGGCTACACCATCGTGATGGTGGAGCAAAACTTTCGCTTTGCAGCGCCGCTGGCCGATCGGTTTTTGGTGATGGAGCATGGAGAAATCCAGCAAGACTTTACCCAGGCGCAGTTACCGCAGCGCATTGCGCAGTTGCACGAATACCTGGGTGTTTGATCTTTTCAAGTTGCTACCTACCTACTTTTTTGTTTTCCTCATTTCTCTTTGCTCACTTCCCACCCGCAACTCCTATTTTTTAAGGACCTCACCATGAAACTGAAAAAACTCATAGCCGCCTGCTCCATGGCGTTCACCGCTGCGGTCACCGTGTCTACCCCAGCGCATGCGCAAATCTCGGGCGATGTGATCCGCATTGGCCTGCTGACCGACATGGCGGGCTTGTACTCTGACATCGACGGGCAGGGCGGCATTGAAGCCGTCAAAATGGCGATTGCAGAGTTTGGCGGTGCCATCAACGGGAAAAAGATTGAATTTGTGGTGGCCGACCACCAAAACAAATCCGATATCGCCGCTGCCAAGGCCCGCGAGTGGTTTGACACCCAGGGTGTGGACATGCTGATTGGCGGCCCTAACTCGGGTACTAACTTGGCTATGGCCAAAGTGGCGCTGGAGAAAAAGAAATTGTTCATTTCCGTGGGTGCAGCCACCTCTGCGCTGACCAACGAACAGTGTTCTCCTTACACCGTGCATTGGGCTTACGACACTGTCGCGCTGGCCAAAGGCACCGGCAATGCGGTAGTCAAAGCTGGCGGCAAAAGCTGGTACTTTCTGACGGCTGATTACGCCTTTGGTGCGCAGCTGCAAGCCGATACCTCTACGATTGTTAAAGCGGCTGGCGGCAACATCGTGGGTGCTGTGAAGCACCCTTTGTCGGCTAGCGATTTCTCCTCCTTCCTGCTCCAGGCGCAGTCTAGCAAGGCACAGATTTTGGGCCTGGCCAACGCGGGTGGCGATACCATCAACTCCATCAAAGCTGCCAACGAATTTGGCATTACCAAAACCATGAAGCTGGCTGGCCTGTTGATGTTCATCAACGACATCCACTCACTGGGCTTGAAAGCCACACAGGGCATGTACCTGACCGACAGCTGGTACTGGAACAAAGATGCCGAGGCACGCGCCTGGAGCCGCAAGTTCTTCGACAAAATGAAGCGCATGCCCTCGTCCATTCAAGCGGCCGACTATTCGGTGGTGTTGAACTACCTGAACGCTGTGAAAGCCGCAGGCACTGACGACTCCGACAAAGTGATGTTGCAACTGAAAAAGACCAAAATCAATGACATGTATGCCAAAGGCGGCTTCATCCGTGATGACGGCCGCATGGTGCACGACATGTACCTGATGCAGGTCAAGACGCCGGCGCAGTCTACCGAGCCATGGGACTACTACAACGTGGTGCAGACCTTCAAAGGCGAAGAGGCGTGGACCACCAAAGCCGAGTCCAAGTGCGCTTTGTGGAAGTAATTTGATAAGCCGTTCAGCCCTGTGCAAGGGCTGAACGGCTGTTGTACAGGGGCTGAGCGCAGGAGCATTCATGAGTGAAATTTTTGGCATACCGATTCAGGCTTTTCTGGGGCAGTTGCTGCTCGGCTTGGTCAATGGGTCGTTTTATGCCATGCTGAGTTTGGGCCTGGCGGTGATATTTGGCCTGCTGGGTATCGTTAACTTTGCCCATGGCGCGTTGTACATGGTGGGTGCCTATGTGGCCTGGCTGCTGATGGAAAAGCTAGGCCTTAACTATTGGGTTGCCTTGGTGGTGGCCCCTGTGGCCGTGGGCGCGCTCGGTGTGTTGATTGAAAAACTATTATTGCGCCACCTGTACAAGCTAGATCCTTTGTACGGTTTGCTGTTGACCTTTGGCTTGGCGCTGATTGCCGAAGGTATTTTTCGCGACCAGTTTGGCGTGTCGGGCCAGCAGTATGCCGTGCCTGAGCTGCTGCAAGGCGCGACGAATCTAGGGTTTATGGTGCTGCCCAACTACCGCGCTTGGGTCGTGGTGGCATCGCTCACTATCTGTTTAGGTACATGGTTTTTGATCGAAAAAACCAGCCTGGGGGCCACGCTGCGTGCGGGTACCGAGAACCCGACCTTGGTGCAGGCTTTTGGCATCAATGTGCCTTTGATGGTGACGCTCACCTACGCTGGCGGTGCTGCGCTGGCAGCGTTGGCGGGCGTGCTGGCTGCGCCTGTGATTCAGATTAATCCGCTGATGGGTTCCAACCTCATCATCGTGGTGTTTGCCGTGGTGGTGATTGGCGGCATGGGCTCGATTTTGGGCTCGATCCTTACGGGGGTGATGCTGGGTTTGGTCGAGGGTTTGACCAAGGTGTTTTACCCCGAAGCTTCCAGCATCGTGGTGTTCGTCATTATGGTGATCGTGCTGATGGTTCGCCCGGCAGGCTTGTTTGGCAAGGAAAAATAAATTGAGCACCTCTACGCCAAAACCTATGCCAACACCTATGCCAACACCCGCCCCATCAGCCGGTGTGTCTACCCCTGCAGCAGTAGACACAGCGGCTGCCGCCATGGCACCTCCTGCCTCCATCCAGCGCCTGGGCCACATCACCTGGCTGGTAGTGCTGGCCTTGCTGGTGGCGGCTCCATTTATCGGGCTGTACCCGGTGTTTTTGATGAACGCCCTGTGCTTTGCCATATTTGCCTGCGCGTTTAACTTGCTATTGGGCTACACCGGCCTGCTGTCGTTTGGGCACGCCGCCTTTATGGGCTCGGCAGCCTATGCCACGGGCTGGCTGGTGCGCAGCGCGGGCTGGTCGCCTGAGCTGGGTATTTTGGCGGGCACTTTGGTGGCGGCCTTTTTGGGTTTACTGGTGGGTTTGGTGGCTATTCGCCGCCAGGGCATTTACTTTGCCATGGTCACCCTGGCCATGGCGCAGATGATTTACTTTATCTGCCTGCAAGCCCCGTTTACTGGCGGTGAAGACGGCCTGCAAGGCGTGCCGCGTGGCAATCTTTTTGGCCTGATATCCCTCAGTAGCGACATCACCATGTACTTTGTGGTGCTGGCCGTGTTTGTAGCCGTGTTTATGGGCATCATGCGCATCGTGCACTCGCCCTACGGCCAGGTGCTCAAGGCCATCCGCGAGAACGAGCCCCGCGCCATATCACTGGGCTACGACGTAGACCGCTATAAGCTGCTGGCCTTTGTACTGTCCACCGCCATTGCCGGGCTGGCCGGGTCAATGAAGACCCTGGTGCTGGGCTTTGCCACATTGTCTGACGTGCATTGGTCGCTCTCGGGCGAGGTGGTGCTGATGACGCTGCTGGGCGGCATGGGCACCTTTGCCGGGCCAGTGATTGGCGCGTTCACCATCATTGGCCTGCAAAACTTCTTG
>JAYUHM010000077.1:0-5760 GCA_043766985.1 Polaromonas sp. | reverse complement strand
AAGGTCAGCACCAGCGTGACTTCGATCAGCGTCGGGATGATGCTGTAGAGCGAATACGAGATCAGCGAATGCACGCCGCGCGTGCCGCGTTCGATGTCTCGCGTCATGCCGCCGGTTTGCCGCTCCAGGTGAAAGCGCAGGCTCAGCGCGTGCAGATGTTCAAACGTCTCCAGCGCAATGGTGCGCGCCGTGCCTTGGGTGGCCTTGGCAAACACCAGCTCGCGCAGCTCGGTAAACAGGGACGTTGACAAGCGCAGCGCCGCATAGGCCAGCAGCAAGGCCACCGGCACCACCAGCACGGCCTTCGGGTCACCGGGCTGGATGCTGAGCGCGTCCACCAGTTGCTTGAGCAGCAGCGGCACGCTGACGTTGGCCACCTTGGCCCCCACCATAAAGGCCAGCGCCGCAATCACCCGCCATTTGTAACGCCACAGGTAGGGAAACAGGCGTTTGAGCGTGGCCCAGTCGGACTGGGGCGTCACTGGAGCGGCGGGTGTGGTGGTGCCGGGCAGGGTGGCCGGCAAAGCGGGGGCGGGATTTCCAAGGGAACGCATGGGACAATATCTCTATCAACGTGATGTAATTCACCACTAAACCCTAGATTGTGCCTATGTCTACCAACTCAAGTGCCGCCGTGCCCCTGCCCACCCACAACGAGCTGGTGCTCAAGGTCATCCCCATGCCCGCCGATTGCAACGCCAATGGCGATATTTTTGGTGGCTGGGTGATGGCCCAGGTGGACTTGGCAGGCTCCGTCCTCCCCGCCCGCGTAGTGCGCGGCCGCATGGCCACCGTGGCGGTGAACGAGTTTATTTTCAAACAGCCAGTGCGGGTGGGCGACATCTTGAGCTTCTTTTCTGAGATTACGCGGATTGGCAATACCTCTGTGACGGTAAAGGTGGAGGTGTATGCCGAACGCTTTCGCTCGCAGGGTAGTTATGTGAAGGTGACTGAGGCTTCGGTGACGTATGTGGCGATTGATGACAATGGGAAGCCTATGCCGGTGCCTAAGGATTAGGTTTTAGATAGATAAATTGGCTTTTAGCCCAATAGAATAAAGCACAATATGCTATGAATAGAGTAGCTTTCTAGATTGCCACGCGCCACGTTGTGGGGAGGTTTGCGCAAGCGTCCACTCTGCCTCGTTCAGAGAAATCTCCATCCGCAGCAACGCCCCGGCCATCGCCTTGCCTAAGTTGTCAGACCGCAAATTGCGCGCTCCACCGCCTTGCAAGGCTCCGCGCAGCACGATCTTGAGGGACAGGATATTGGGTAGCAGCCACAGATCTACTTCGCCCGCTATCCAAGGCGCAAAGTGAGCTTGCACGCGCTGCGCTGTTACCTCGCGCGCCAAGATGTCGTAGCCCGCTGCGTTCCAGGCGAAGAGGCCGAAGTCTACCCAGTCGGCTTTGTCGCCGCTGCGGGCGTGGGCTAGTTTGGCTAGCTGAACCTTCACTATGGGCTTAGTCATAGCATGGTCACCTTCACTCGGCTCTCTACCAAGGTGCGGTCGATCAGCGTGGGCCAGATGCCCAGCAGCTTACTGCTGTTGTGCAGACCGCTGAAACCGCAGGTGTAGGCCGGGCCGCTCAGTGCCATCCATGGGAACAGGCGGCCAAAACTGTCTGCTGCGGCTTTGTGTTGGGTGCGCAGCACTATGCGTACCCATACCTCATTGAGTTCATCGAGCTGCGGCGGCGCGGGCAGCGGGGCCAGCACGCCGTGGGCGGAGTTGAGGCCGGGGTATTCGATGAACAACTCGTCGTGGGGAATGCGTTTGTCTTTGAGTTGGCTGCGGATCATCTCAATCGCCGCTTGGCATTTGCTCCAGGCATTGGGCCAGCTAAAGCCCCAGGTCACTTCGGCTTTAAAACCATCTTTGTAGCCGCCTACGACCTTCAATTGCTCGGGGCGCGGGTGGCCGGTGGCACCCGTCATACGCACTTGGTTGTGGCCCAAATCATCGAGCTGCACGGTGCCCAGGTCTAGCACGACGTCGGGTGAGGCGTAGGCGTGGGGGTTGTGCACCTCGTACAAAAGCTGTTGGCGCACGGTGTCAAAGTTGATCAAGCCGCCTGTGTCGGGCGCTTTGGTAATGGTGGCGGTGCCGTCTGCCTGTACGCGGGCCATGGGGTAGCCAATGTGGGCCAGGTCGGGGATAGCCTGCCAGGCGTCCAGACTGCCAAAGTTGCCGCCGCTGCCTTGGCCCGAGCACTCCAGCAAATGACCCACAGCCAGGCCCTGCGCTAGCAAGCCCAGCTCTTGCGGGGTGCGGGCGTCTTCCAGCTTCCAGCCAAACTCATGCACCAAGGGGGCTAAAAATAGAGCCGCATCGGCTACGCGGCCGGTAATGACAATGTCTGCACCCTGCTGCAATGCCGTGACGATGGGGCGCGCACCGAGGTAGGCGTTGGCAAACACCATACGCGCCTGCACCGTGCTGTAGGCAGCCCCTTGAAAGAGGTGCGCTGCGCTGCCATCCAAGTCTTGCAACACGTCGTCGCCCGCGACCACCGCAATACGCGCGGGCAAGCCTTTGGCCGTCAGCGCTTGCGACACCGCTGCGCCACAAGCCTGCGGGTTCAATCCGCCTGCGTTACAGATAAATTTGCAGCCCCGCGCGTGCATCAGTGGCCACAAGCGCAGCAACATGGGCACCACGTCGCGTGCATAGCCCAAGGCGGCATCTTTTTGGCGGTCTTTTTGCAAGATAGCCAGCGTCAGCTCGGCCAAGTGGTCGCTGCACACATACTGCGCGCCGCCGCGCTCAATGGACGCCACTACCGGCTCCCAGTTGTCGCCATAAAAGCCCAAGCCTGCCGCTAGCACGACGGATTTGTGCAGTGAAGTGGAGGCGGTAGGTGACAAGATAGGGATTACCAGAGTAAAGGATTCTGCGCTGCGCTCTTATATTGCGAGCTGTTATTGAAAAGATTATGGAGACAAAGTGCAGTTTCTGCAATTGGTAATCAGTGGAATATCGCAAGGCTGTATTTACGGCCTGATCGCACTGGGCTTTGTGCTAATCTATAAAGCCACCGAGACGGTCAGCTTTGCGCAGGGCGAGATGATGATGTTGGGCGCGTTTGCAGGGCTGGCCTTGATGACCGCCCTGAATTTTCCATTTTGGATCACCATTCCCTCCGTCATGCTGGCCATGGCGGCATTTGGCGTGCTGCTAGAGCGCGTTGTTATTCGTCCTATTCTAGGCCAACCTGCGTTTTCCATCGTCATGCTCACCATTGGCATTGGCTATGTGGCACGCGGGCTGATCACGATGATCCCCGGTATCGGCACCGAGACGCATACGCTGCCGGTGCCCTACAAAGACCAAATTACCAACTGGCACGGCCTGGTGATTAACTGGGAGCAAATGGCCATCATTGCTGCTACAGCGGTGCTTTGCGCACTGCTGTTTTTGATGTTTCGCTACAGCAAGATGGGCATTGCCATGCAAGCCGCATCGCAAAACCAGTTGGCCGCGTATTACATGGGCATTCCGGTTAAGCGATTGAATGGTTTGGTGTGGGGCCTGTCTGCTGCGGTGGCTGCTATCGCTGGCTTATTGCTCGCGCCCATAACGTTCGTACATGCGAACATGGGCTTCATAGGTTTGAAGGCTTTTCCTGCTGCGGTGGTGGGCGGCTTTGGTAGCTTGCCTGGCGCGATAGTGGGCGGCATCATCATTGGGCTGGTGGAGAGCCTGAGCGGCTTTTATTTGCCTGAGGGGGTGAAAGACATTGCTGCGTACATTGTGGTGCTGGTGATGCTGATGGTCAAACCCAATGGACTGTTTGGCGAGAAGCTGCGAAAGAAGGTATGACTGACTTGCGTACGTCATCACTGGACACTGCCTGCGGCGCACTCAGCTCCTCGGCTGTCCTCCGTTGCGGCCTAGGGCCGCTGCCTCCCCCTTTATGCCGCTGCGCTGAGTGCACCGCAGGCAGTGTCTTGCTACAGTAAATATGCGCTTCATCTTTAAAACCAACTACGCGCAAGACATTGCGTTAGCCAAGCACGGCGGGCATATCTTTTGGTATACGGCGCTGATGGTAGCACTGGTAGCCGCACCGTTTGTGCTGCCGGAGTATTGGCTGGCGCAGTTGACCTTTGTGCTCATCTACTCTGTCGTCGGTTTGGGGTTGATGTTGCTAGCAGGTTTTACCGGCCTGTTCTCTATCGGCCACGCGGCCTTCTTGGGTGTGGGCGCATACACGCAGGCGGTGCTTACCAATATGGGCTGGCCTTTCCCTATTGCATTGGCAGTGGCTGCGGGCTTGTCAGCGGCGGTGGGTGTGGTGGTCGGCTTGCCTGCACTGCGCGTGAAGGGTATTTATTTAGGCATTGCCACCTTATCGTTTGGTTTTATTGTGGAAGAGGCCTTTGCCCGTTGGGAATCGGTAACTCACGGCAACGCGGGCTTGACGGTCAAGTCGCCCGAGATGTTTGGCTGGAACGCCAACAGCTCAGAAGAGTTTTACGCTATTTGTTTGGTGGTGACGGTGCTGGCCACGCTGGCCGTGGTCAATGTGCTGCGCTCGCCCACGGGGCGGGCGTTTGTGGCGATTCGAGATTCTGAAATATCAGCGCAGAGCATGGGCATTCATCTTGCACGCTACAAAACTTTGTCGTTCGCACTGTCAGCCGCGCTGGCGGGCATTGGCGGCGCGCTGTATGCGCACAAGCTGCGCTTTATCTCGCCCGACCAGTTCAATATTGTGCAGTCTATTGACTTGCTGCTGATGGTGGTGATCGGTGGTTTGGGCTCTGTGCACGGTGCATTTTTGGGCGCGATATTTTTGATCACCATGCCGCAACTGATTTCGCTGGCCAAAGATTATTTGCCTTCTGCCATTGGGCAAGCCACAGGATTGCAGGGCCTGGTGTATGGCCTGCTACTGATAGCTTTTGTACTGTTTGAGCCCATGGGCCTGTATGGCCGCTGGCTCAAAGTGCGCACCTATTTCCAACTCTTTCCGTTTTACCGCAAGGGAATGTTCAAGCGGCAAAAGAGCTTTTTGAAATCCGACAGGCTGAAATGAGCGACGTACTACTCAGCGCTAAGGACCTGAGCGTACGCTTCGGTGGCGTGCTGGCCGTCAACAAGGTGAGCTTTGACGTGCACCCCGGCGAAGTGTTCACGCTAATTGGCCCCAACGGTGCGGGCAAGACCACGGTGTTCAACCTGATCAGCCGCATCTACACGCCCACGACTGGCAGCATCGGCTACCTGGGGCAAGATTTGCTGGCCCAGGCACCTCACCAGGTGGCCAGCCTGGGCATTGCGCGCACGTTTCAGAACATTGAATTGTTTGAGCATGCTACGGTGCTGCATAACCTGCTGATTGGCGGCCATACCCAGCGCAGCACGGGGCTGCTTAGCGAAGTGTTTTTTACCCGCAAGACGCGCGAGGCCGAGCTGCTGGCACGCGAGCGGGCAGAGAAGGTGATTGACTTTTTAGACCTGCAACACCACCGCGACAGCATGGTGGCGGGCCTGCCCTACGGCGTGCGCAAGGTGGTGGAGATGGCGCGCGCGCTGTGCATGCAGCCCAAGCTGTTGCTGCTGGACGAGCCATCGTCTGGCCTGAACGTGGAAGAGACCGAAGACATGGCGTTCTGGATTCAGGACATCACGCAGGAGCTGGGCATTACCGTGCTGATGGTGGAGCACGATATGAGTTTGGTGTCTAAAGTGTCTGACCGCGTGCTGGCGATGAACCAGGGCGAGATGCTGGCCATGGGCACGCCGCGTGAGGT
>JAYUHM010000076.1:0-15298 GCA_043766985.1 Polaromonas sp. | reverse complement strand
GACAAGTTCTTTGGCGAGCCGATGCTCAACATCGAAGACTTCATGCAGACCGACACCGAGGGCCGGGGCGTGGTCAACGTGCTGGCTGCCGACAAACTGCTGTCTGCCCCGCGTCTGTACGCCACCTTTTTGCTGTGGATGCTAAGCGAGCTGTTTGAAGCCTTGCCCGAGGTGGGCGATTTGGACAAGCCTAAGCTGGTGTTCTTTTTCGACGAGGCGCACCTGTTGTTTACCGATGCGCCCAAGCCGCTGCTGGAGCGCATTGAACTGGTGGTGCGGCTGGTGCGATCTAAAGGCGTGGGCGTGTATTTTGTGACGCAAAACCCGCTGGACATTCCCGACAGCGTGCTGGCCCAGCTGGGCAACCGCGTGCAGCACGCCCTGCGCGCCTTTACCCCGCGTGACCAAAAGGCCGTGAAAGCCGCCGCGCAGACGATGCGCCAAAACCCCAATATCAACATCGAAACCGCCATCACCGAGCTGGCCGTGGGCGAGGCGCTGGTGAGCTTTTTGGACGAGAAAGGCCGCCCCGGCGTGACCGAGCGCGTGTATGTGCTGCCACCCGGCAGCCAGATTGGCCCCATCAGCCCCGAACAGCGCAAGGCCTTGATGGCCGGCTCCATCGTGGCGGGGGTGTATGAGAAGACGGTAGACCGCGAATCAGCCTACGAAAAGATCAAAGGCCGCACCGACAAGAAAATGCCCGATGAAGCGCCCGCCTCTGCCGCTGGCCAAGCCCCCAAGGCCAGCGCGCCTGCCGAAGAAAAAGCTGGTGGCGGCATGTTTGGCAGCATCATGGACAGCGTGGGCAATGTGTTTACTGGCGGGGCCAAGCACACCCGTTCCAGCGTCGGCGAGCAAATGATCAAGTCTGCCGCCAGCTCGATAGGTCGCGAGGTCGGCAGGCAGATTCTGCGCGGCGTGCTGGGCAGCATTTTGGGCGGCAGATCGCGTTAAACGTCTAGTTAAACGGCTAGTAACGGGAAATAACGCCGTTGGCGATACGCACGCGATCACCCGTACGCAGGTCGCCTGCAAGGCCTACGTCATAGGTACGCACGGCTCCGCCATCGGTCTGGATGGTGAAGCGGTAAATCGTGTTGGTGGCTGGCGCGCCCGGGGCTTTGTTAACTTGGCTGCCCACTGCTGCGCCCGCTACGCCGCCCAGCACCGTCCCAGTGCTGTTGTGGCCCACCGCATTGCCCACTACGGCCCCGAGAATGCCGCCGATCACGGCATTCGTCACGTTGGGGCTGCTGACGCTGCCCGCGCTGCCCTGCAAGGTTTCGATGTTTGTGACACGGCCGTACTCGGTATTGGCAGGTGCAGCAGTGCCAGGCGCGCTGGTGGAGGTAGGGTAGGTACTTACCGGCGCGCTGGGGCCGGGTGCGCTGCAGGCTGCCAAGCCAACGGCCAGCGCAGTGGCTGAGGTAATCGACACTAAAAATGAAGTATGGCGCACGATAGGTCTCCTGGTTAAAAGGGATGGTGCCGCCCCACATAGGGCAACGCCACACCACCATTTAGCGCGGCCCATCGACAGGTTGCCAGCAGGCTACAGCGCGGCTTGCGGTAGGACACCACGCAAAACGCTGTAGGAGATATGGCCTTGCCAACTAGGTAATAGCCATCAGTCTGTGATCAATTCACAGATGCTAGACTGGTGCGCTCGTGTTGCGCAGGCCACTGTGTGGCTGGTCGGACGGGCCTTTGCCAACCAAAATCTGGAGACATTTATGACCATCAAAAAACTCACCACCCTCGTCGCTGGCGCCGCTTTGTGCTGCCTGATGGCCGCCGCGCAGGCCCAGACGGTGCCGCAGTACGGCGCCAACGTCAACTATGAGCAGGCGCGCAAGGCGCTGGCGGCCGCTGTGGCCGAGGCGCGCAAGCAAAACCTGCCCATGGCCGTGGCCGTGGTGGACACCGCCGGGCAACTGGTGGCGTTTGAACGCATGGACAACACACAAACCGGCAGTATCGGCGTGTCGCAAGACAAAGCGGTGTCTGCGGCCATGTACCGCCGCCCAACCAAGGCTTTCCAGGACGCGCTAGCCGGTGGCGGCGCGGGCCTGCGCGTGCTGACCTTGCGCAACGCCAACGCCGTGGAAGGCGGCCTGCCGCTGGTAGCTGACGGCAAAATCATCGGCGCTATTGGCGTGTCGGGCGGCAGTGCCGAGCAAGACGGCGTGGTGGCTAAAGCCGGTTCCGACGTACTGGCCGTCAAGTAAGCGCTTGCGCTGCACCCATAACGCCGCTTTGGCTGGCGTTATGGGTTAACCAAGCACTATATATTTAGTAGCATGCTATGCCCTGCTCTATTGGGCTTATGGCACTTTTTATCAATTAAATGGTACACATAAGCTTGCAGCGGCCTAGATCCGCACTACCACCCGCCCGCGCACTTTCCCAGCCATCAACTGGTGGGCTTTGTCGATAGCGCCTTCCAGCGGCACCTCGTCGATCATTTGCTCCAGCAAGACCAGGTCCAGATCAGTGGCCAAGCGGTTCCAGGCGGCTTGGCGGCGGGCCAGCGGGGCCATGACCGAGTCCACCCCCACCAGCGCTACGCCGCGCAAGATAAACGGCATCACGCTGGTAGCCAGGTCGGCGCCCTGCGCCAGCCCACAGGCGGCTACTGCGCCGCCGTAGCGGGTTTGGGCCAATGCGTTGGCCAAGGTGTGCGAGCCAACGCAGTCCACCACACCTGCCCAGCGCTCTTTTTGAAACGGCTTGCCCGCCGCGGACAGCTCGGCGCGGTCGATGATGCTGGTGGCGCCTAGCTGCTTTAGGTAGGCCTCCTCCGCGGTCTTGCCGGTGGCGGCCACCACGCTGTAGCCCAGCTTGGCCAGCAGGGCCACAGCCACACTGCCCACGCCACCCGTCGCGCCGGTTACCAGCACCTCGCCGCCCGCTGGCACTACGCCGCGCTCTTGCAGGGCCATCACGCACAGCATGGCGGTGTAGCCTGCCGTGCCGATGGCCATGGCCTGACGGGCTGTGAATGCGAGCTTACCGCTGGCACTCAGGGGTGGTTTAACCAGCCAGTCGCCCTTCAAACGGGCTTGCTCAGCCAAACACCCCCAATGCGTTTCGCCTACGCCCCAGCCGTTGTGTATAAACGCGTCGCCCGTTTTCCAAGCCGGGTGGGCAGATTCCAGCACCTCGCCTGCGCCGTCAATACCCGCCACCATCGGCCAAGTGCGCACCACCGGGCCTTTGTTGGTGATGGCCAAGGCATCTTTGTAGTTCAAGGTGGAATACGCCACGCGCACCCGCACGTCAGCCGCGGGTAGCTGGGCGGTGTCTACGTCGCTCACGCTGGCGGCAAAGTCGGGGGATTTACTGAGAAGAATAGCTTTCATGGCCTGGTCTTTTTGAAGGTTGTGGTTGAGAAGGATGACGAGAAGGTAACGATGATGAAAAGAAAGCGATGCGGAAATTATTAAAACAGACCAGTCGTTTAAAAATTTAGCTGGCTTTGAATTTCCTTGATTTTGCTAGATTTTTTAGCTTTTGAGGTGCTGGCTAAAGACACTGGCTTGGCCTTTCGGCCCTGCTCCAGCTCTGCCCAGGCTTCTAGCTGGTGGCCAAAGCGGCGCACCACGGTTTGCAGCGCCTCTGGGTTGCGGGCCAGCAAACTGCGCAAGACTGCGCCTTCCCAAGCCACCCAAAAATCACGCGACCAGGCATCACATTGCGACCGCAATAGACTGGTCGTCTCACTATTTTTGCCGCCTAATTCACTTTGTTTTTTATAGCTGCTCATGCTATTGAACAGGGCGTTAGCGAGTGTTTTCTCCCACGCCTCCAAGCTGGCCAGCAGTTTGGCACGAAAGCCCTCATGTAAGCTGGCCACCTCTTGGCCCAGCGCACCCACCAAGCAGCCGCGCTGGTACTGGTGGCGCTGCATACCGGCTATAGCATCCGCCAAAAACTCGTTCAAGGCGGTTTGCATTTGCGCCAAATTGTCGATGGGCGGCTCTACAAACCACCGGGACAGGCGCTGCATAAAAAACGCCTGGTAGCTGTCCAGCAGCGCATAGCCAAACACCTCTTTGCTGGCAAAGTAATGGTAGAACGAACCCTTGGGCACGTCGCACTCGCGCAGCACGGCATCTATCCCCGTGGCCGCCCAGCCGCTTTCCAGCACTTTTTGCAAACCCACCCGAACCAAACGCTCACGGGTGGACTGAAGGTCTGCACGGCGCACAGGGTGGCTGCGAGATACGGCTTGGATGTGATCGAGCATCTTGGTTTGGCGCTATTAATTTTATTAACAGACTAGTCGTCTATTAATTCAGTAAACGTATTCTATGGGCAAAGCAAAGCCCGCGTGGCAGTGGCGTGCAAAATTCACGAGAAGATGTATCAAACAAACCCTCCGTAAAGACCCTAATAACACAATAAATCAATCACTTAGCGTGACTTGTTTGCTTGACTTATGAAGTTATAACTGATACCTTCTCTCCCATGCAGTTTCGCCCATTCACGTCTACCCCTCGCGCCCTGGCCATTGTGGCTATCGCCCTGGCCAGTATGGCGGCCCACGCGCAAAGCGCAACGGATGACATGGACAAGTTCCTCGCCGACAAAGGCTTGGTAGCCAAACTGGGCGACCAAGTAAGCCAGGTAGGCCGCGTAGTCACCCACAAAGCCTCCGATTTAGTCTTCAATGCCATGGGGTTTTTAGGCGTGCCTTACAAACGCGGTGGCAACAGCGCAGAAAGCGGCTTTGACTGCAGCGGTTTTGTCAAAGCCATGTATGAGCAAACCGTGGGCATGGTGCTGCCGCGCCGCTCGGTAGAACAAGCGGCTGCCACCCAGCCAATTGACAAAAGCGAGCTGCAACCGGGCGACCTGGTGTTTTTTAACACCCTGCGCTCCGCGTTTAGCCATGTTGGCATTTATGTGGGTGACAACAAGTTTATCCACTCGCCGCGCACCGGCAGCGTGGTGCGGGTAGAAGACATGCGCGTGGGCTACTGGAGCAGCCGTTTTGACGGTGCGCGCCGCGTGCCCCAGGCAGCGCCAGCCCAGCAAACGGCCAGCACCAAGCCGTAAATCAAAGCGTACACCAAAGCGTAAACGTAGGGCCCAGGCTAGACCCTGAAGCGCTGTTTGGCGCGCTGCGCAAACACATTGGTATAACACCGCAAAGGGTCAATCTGCTCGGTGCGCAGCACTGGATCTGCGCGGCGCATGGCGTCCAGCGCGTTGCGCACGCCCGAAGGCGAAATCACACCGTCTAGCGCAATGGCCTCGCGCATACGTGCAAAAGCCGACAAATACAAGGCCCGGTCACTGGCAAAGTAGCTCTCCGGTACGGTCTTCATCATGTCCGACAGACCGGCAGTCTGTAGCCATTTGAGCGCATGCACCATGGCATTGGTAACGGCTTGGGTGGTGTTGGGGTGCTTTTGCACAAACTCGGGCGTGGCGTACAAGCAGGTGGAGGGCATGTCGCCGCCGCACACCTCCAGTGTGCCGCGCAAGGTACGGGTGTCGGCCACTACCCGCAGCTCACCCTGCTGCTCCAGCTGGGTAATAAGGGGGTCGGTGTAGCACAGGGCGTCTATCTGCCCGGCCTTGAGCGCGCCCAGCGCCCCGCTGGGCGTACCTACGCTCACAAAACTCATATCGCCCAAACGCAAACCCGCCTTGGCCAGCACCGCGTGCGCCACGGTGTGGGTAGGCGTGCCCGGCGCCATGATGCCGACTTTTTTACCGCGCAAGTCGGCCACGGTTTTAAAGTCGGGCAGCGCTTTGGTGGACACACCCAAGGCTATTTGCGGTGCGCGGCCTTGCAAAACAAAGGCCAGATAAGCCTGGCCCTTGGCCTGTACCGCCAGGGTGTTTTCCAGCCAGCCGCTCACCATATCCACAGCGCCACTGCTGGCCAATTGCTGCGCACGCGCCAGGCTGGGTTGTTCTGCTACCTCCAGCTCCAAACCCTCAGCCTGAAAAAACCCCAAATGCTCTGCCACGGTGAGCGGCAGGTAGGCCAAGGCCGCCTTGTTGGTGACCGCGATGGTGACGCGCCGCTTCTCCAGCTTGCTGGCTGCGGCCACGTCGCCCACAGCAGCGCTGGCTGCTGGGCGCTGCGCCCACACTGCCGACAAGCCACTGCCCGCAGCATACAAGCCTATAACGGCAGCGCCCAGCTGCCCTACTTGGGCCACCCAAGCCCGCCGCGCTGGCACCATGCCATCCTGGCAGGCATCGGCTTGCTGCGCACTCGGCGCTGCGAGTTGTCCCCTGTTTGTTATTTTCATACGCGCTAGCTTACGCACGATGCAAAAAACCCGCATCGGGAATGTCCCCGAGCGGGTTTTTACGTAAGTAGAAAATGCAAGCACCGTTAACGGTAGCCAACAAACAAAATTACCACGTTAACCAGTAGCGCCGCTGCCCACACGCCCGAACGCGCTTTGGCCATGTCACCCACGTACATGATGATGTACAGGGCGCGCAGCACCAGCCACACAAAACACAAAATATCCACCCGCAACTGCACTGCGACCAACTGGTGGGCGATGATGACTGCGGCAAAAAAGAAGGGCAACGCCTCAAAGGTATTGGCCTGCGCGGCGTTGGCGCGGGCGCGCCAGTCGGTTTGCCGGGCCAGCCAGGCGCGCGGGTCGTGATTGTCGTAGCCCCCCTCGCGGCGCGGCTTGCTGAACATGCCCGACTTGGCAATGCCGGCGCAAACTATCGGCAAAATTGCAGCTACCAGCAAGCACCAGTAAGCGAAGGTAAAGTGCATGTTATTCATGGTTATCCTTGTGTTTTAAGCGTCTTGCCCAACACAACATAGCACGGGCAGCTATGGAAATTATAGCTTCGCCATGACCACTGAAATAGTGTCGGAGCGGCCATTAGAAGGCTCCCTCTAAGGCCAGACGCCCCATTTATCCCGCAGCCGCAATCTGGCGCAGGGCTTGCTCAAACACCTCGGCGGGTTGCCCGCCAGATATCAAGTGGCGGTCGTTGATGATGATGGCGGGTACCGAATGGATGCCTTGGCTGGTGTAGTGCTGCTCGCGCTGGCGCACGTCATCGGCGTATTCGTTGGATGCCAAAATCTCACGCGCACGCGCGGCGTCCAGGCGCACCTGGCTGGCCAGCTGTACCAGCACCTCGTGCGAGGCAGGGCTTTGGCCGTCGGTAAAGTAGGCTGTAAACAGGGCTTCTTTCAGCGCCCTTTGCTTACCCAAGTCAACCAGCTCGGCCCAATGCAGCAGGCGGTGGGCGTCAAAGGTGTTGTAAATGCGGCTACGGCTTTTGCCAGCATCTGCCCCGGCGGCATTGGCCATGCTGAAGGTAAAGCCTAGCTGCGCGCCACGCTGGCGAATGTTCTCGCGGTTGGCGTCGGCCTGCGCCGGGGTAATGCCGTACTTCTCGGTAATGTGCTCGGTAATGTCCTGGCCGCCCGGCCCCATTGTGGGGTTCAGTTCAAAGGGCTGAAACCGCATTTCCGCGCTGATCTCGCTGCCCACGCTGGCCAGTGCTTCGTCCAAGGCTTTGAGGCCAATCACGCACCAAGGGCAGGACACATCAGAGACGAAATCAATTTTTAAGTGGGTAGTCATGGAAAGTAAGGTTTAAATAATGGCGTATCCATCACGCGGTAAACGATGGTATCGCAGTAGCCCAGCGCGTGCAGGCCAGCGGGTTTAGGTCGGCGGCCTTGATGCTGCCTGTACCGCATAGTGGCGCAAAAATAGCAGGCAGACGGAGACGACCAAGCCCCCGAAGATCACATACGCGCCCACGCTAACCCAACCAAACTTGAGCAACATGGCAGCCAGTAGGGGCGCGCCCACAAAGTTGCCCAAGTTGCCAAACTGCACCAACCCACCGTTGACCAGCGTAATGTCGGGGTCGCCCGCCTTGAACAGGGCCGGTAGCGAGCTGATGATGCCGGCGGGCAAGGTGCCCAGCAGCACAAAGGCTACCATCACCACGCCTTGGGCAGCCAGCCCACGCGCGGGGGTCAACATCAAGCACGCGCCAGCCAGCAAGATGCCCGCAGCCGAGATACGCACCAGCCGATGCCCCGTAACACCCTTGCTAAGCGCCGTGAGCGATACCGCAGTGCCCAGCAGCGACGCGCCTGGTAGCAGCAAGGCCAGCCAGGCAGCGGCCTGCGCCGCGTCGGCCAACAAGGCGGGCAGCGCGCTAACCAGCGCCACAAACAACAAGGTGTAGCCAAAAAAAGTAGCCGGAATGGCCAGCAGTTTGCCCTGCCCTAGCAGCCGCAGTTGCGCAGCCAGCAGGCTTTTGGCCGACAGCGCGTGGCCATTGCGGCGTAGCGTATCGCTGTCCGGCAGCCAAAAACACAACACGGCAACCAGCAGCAGCAGCGCGGCATGCACTACCGCGATGCCTTGCCAGCCAGTAGCCCGAACCACGGTGGGCACCACCACCGCTGCGACGATAAAAGTTAACGTGAAGTAGCAGCTCCACACAGCCATTACCCGGGGCCTATCAGCCGGGGCGCTTAAAGCCAGCATCAGTGTGGGCACCGACACCACGATGGCCATATGGGCCACACTTTCCACCACCCGGGCCAACACCAGCATGGCGTAGCTGCTGGCTACCAGCGCCAGCAAAGACCCCACCACGCCCACCAGCAGCCCGAACCACAACGTACGGCGCAGCCCCGCCGCTTGGCACAGCGCGCCTGCAAACGTGCCTGCGATAGCCCCTGCCATGCCAACAACCGACAGCGCAATGGCCTGCTGCACCGGGCTCATCAACGTTTGCCCCGCCAGACCGGGCAGCATGTACGGCATTTTGGCGTACTGAAACGCGGCCAGCAGGCCGGCGGCGTACAGCAGGGCTATCAGGCGCCATGGTGTGTGCGCAAACGTGGGTGGAGGAGGCATGGCAGTGGATGTTACTTGAGACGGTATGAAGATGGGCCATCGCTCCTGCATCGCTCCTGCATCGCTCCTATATCGCTCCAACCCAGCGCCCCCTTATTCCTGGCCATCACCTGTCTACAATCGGTGCATTCTCACCATCACAAAAGGCCACCCATCGCCCACTCCACCCCACCGCCAGACGCTATTTTGCAGGTCGACCAACTCTGCTTTAGCTACCCGCAGCAGCCGCTGTTTACCGGTTTGTCGCTGCATGCGCCACCCGGCGTGACGCTGGTACGGGGCGGCGACGGCGCAGGCAAGACCACGCTGCTGCGTTTGTTGGCCGGGGAGCTGGCGGCCGACGCTGGCGCGCTAGGCATTAACGGCGTCAGCCTCAAGGGCACCCCAGCTGCGTACCAAAAGCAGGTGTTTTGGGTAGACCCGCGCAGCACCGCTTTTGACCAGACAAGCGCTACCGAGTACTTTCAGTCGCTGCAGGGCCAATACCCTGGGTTCGCTACGCCAGATGTAGGCAGACTGGTAGACGGCCTGTACCTTGCGCCGCATGTGGCCAAACCGATGTACATGCTGTCCACCGGCTCCAGGCGCAAAGTCTATCTGGCAGCCGCTTTCGCATCGGGCGCAGCGCTTACCTTGCTCGACTGCCCGTTTGCCGCGCTGGATAAACCGTCGATTGGTTTTGTCATGGCCCTGCTGAACGAGGCCAGCACGCAAGTGGCCCGCGCCTGGGTGGTGGCGCACTATGAGGGGCTAGGTGGCGTACCCGTGGTAAAAACCATTGATTTAGGGCACTAGCCCAATAGAGCAAAGCACAAGCTGCTATTTAATTTATAGTAATTTGTTGCCGCGCCGCTGCACCCCGCCCGCCAAATCGGCAGACGCCATGACTGGCCCCAAGGCGTGGCGCTGGTGGTTGCACAGCGCGTGGCTGATGGCCAGGTTTTCTGCGTGGCTATTGCCGCCTTCGCTGCGCGGTTTGATGTGCTCCAGCGTGGCAGCCTCGGGCAGCACATGTTCACCACACACCCAGCACGGCACTTGGCCATGCAGCTGGCGCGCTACGGTTTTGTACATTTTGTCGCGGATGAGGGTCAGCGTGCTCATGGTTGCCCAGCAATGCATCGCTGCGCATCAACGCCTGTCGACCAACGCATGCGCAATGGTGCCCAGGTCAACATACTCCAGCTCGCTGCCTGCAGGCACGCCGCGGGCCAGCCGGGTAACTTGCAGGCCGCGCGCTTTGAGGGTTTGGGCGATGACGTGGGCGGTGGTTTCGCCCTCAGCGGTAAAGTTGGTGGCCAAAATCACTTCGATCACCACACCGTCGCAGGCGCGCTCCATCAGGCGGTGCAGGCCAATTTCTTTGGGGCCAATGCCGTCCAGCGGGCTGAGCTTGCCCATCAGCACAAAGTACAGGCCACGGTAGGCGCTGGTGCGCTCTAAAGCCGACTGGTCGGCTGGGGTTTCGACCACGCACAGTTTGGTTTTGTCGCGCTCTTCGTCCAGGCAGGTGTGGCACACCTCGGCCTCGGTAAAGGTGTAGCAGCGCGCGCAGTGGCGCACCTTTTGCACCGCTTCTGATAGCGCACGGGCAAGCAACTGAGCGCCCTCGCGGTCATGCTGCAGCATATGAAAAGCCATACGCGCCGCCGACTTGGCACCCACGCCGGGCAGGCGGCGCAGGGCGTCGATGAGGGACGAGAGATTGTGGGTGTCGGACACTTATTTTAGAAAGGCATCTTCATGCCGCCGGGCAAGCTGGGCATACCGGCGCTGATTTTGGCCATCTTGGCGCTGCTGACGTCCTCTGCCATGCGCACGGCGGCGTTGAAGGCGGCGGCTACCAGGTCTTCCAGCATGTCTTTGTCGTCGGCCAGCAGGCTGGGGTCGATGGCTACACGCTTGACATCGTGTTTGCAGGTCATGGTGACTTTGACCAAACCTGCGCCAGACTCGCCTGTTACCTCGATATTGCCCAAGTCTTCCTGGGCTTTTTTCATGTTGTCCTGCATGGCCTGGGCTTGCTTCATGAGGCCTGCGAGTTGTCCTTTGTTGAACATGGGGGAATCCTTTGCTTGAATGGTGAATCGGTTGGGGTAAAAAAACTACACAGCTGGGTTACAGGGCTTTTATGCTTCCGGGCACGATTTTCGCACCCCATTGGCTTTGCAGGTCAAGTACCAGCGGGTCGTTCAAAATCAGGTCTTCGGCGGCCTGTTGGCGGGCGGCTATTTTGGCCTGATTACGCTTGGCCCAAGAGTCGCTTACAGGCCCCTGCTCCACTGTCAGCACCTCGCTGCGGCCCAGTGCGGTAAAGGCGGTTTGCAGCCGGTCGCGGGCAGCGTCGTTTTTGAGCGAGGCTTGCTCTACCCGCAGCGTCAGGTGCTGCGCGCCCTGCTCTACGCACTGGCTTTGCACCGCCAGCTCGCGCACCAAGGCGTTAATGGCCTCTGCGTCCAGCAACTGCTGCACCGTAGCCACCCACGCGTCGTGCACGCTGTCGGGCGCGACGGGGGCCATGCGCGGCTCGGTACGGGCCGTAGGCGCGCCTTGCTCGCAGATGGGGATTGCTACTAATTTACTAGCAGCTTGCGCCATATTCTGTGGGGCTTGCGGCTGATTTGGCTCTGAATTAGCCGGCACAGGCGTTGGTGGCGGTGCGGAGCTGGCAGGGGCCTGTAAAGCTGCAATGGCCACGGTCTGGTGCGGGGCCACAGACGCTGGCTGCGGTGCCACGCCTGGCGCGCCCGAGAGCGACACTGGCGAAGCGATAACGGGCGCCGAGATAACGGGCGAAGCTGTAGCCCGCGCAGCGGCGGCCGGACTGGCAGGCGCGCTAGCTGGCAGCGCTGAATTCAGGCTTTTTTTTTCAGCCAAATCTGCTGCAACGGGCTGGGGATCGGCAGGGCTACTCAGGTTGGCAGGCTTGAAGCCTTTGGGCTTAAACGCCAGCAGACGCAGCAGCGTCATCGTCAAACCGGCGTATTCATCGGGCGCCAAGCCCAGCTCGGCGCGGCCGTGGATGCACAGGCTGTACAGCAACTGGGTTTCGTCCTCGGGCATGAGGCCTGCCAGGCGCGCGGTTTCCACAGCGTCGCTGTCGGTAGCGTCGTAGGCGTCGGGCACGTTGTGCACCACGGCCATGCGCTGCAGCACGCTGGCCATGTCTTCCAGGGTGCTGGCGGCGCTCAGGCCGTTGATGCGCAGGTCTTCCGAGGTGTCCAGCACCGCTTTGCCGTCGCCCTTGGCCAGCGCCTCAATCAAGCGGAACACGTAGCTGCGGTCTACCGCGCCCAGCATTTGGCGCACATTGGCCTCTGCCAGCACGCCGTTGCCAAAAGCAATGGCCTGGTCGGTCAGGCTCAAGCCATCGCGCATCGAGCCGCGTGCGGCGCGCGACAACAGGCGCAGCGAAGGGTCATCGCTGGTGACGCTCTCAGCGGCCATGACCTTCACCAAATGCTCGTAAATCGTCTCAGGCGCCATGGGCCGCAGGTTGAACTGCAGGCAGCGCGACAGCACGGTAACGGGTACTTTTTGCGGATCGGTAGTGGCTAAAACAAACTTCAGGTACTCGGGCGGCTCTTCCAGCGTTTTAAGCATCGCGTTAAACGCGGTGTTGGTCAGCATGTGCACTTCGTCGATCATGAAGACCTTAAAGCGCCCCTGCACCGGCTTGTACACCGCCTGCTCCAGCAGTTGCTGCACTTCGTCTACGCCGCGGTTACTGGCGGCGTCCAGTTCGGTATAGTCAATAAACCGGCCGCTATCAATAGCTGTGCAGGCTGCGCATACGCCGCAAGGGCTAGCGGTAATACCACCCTGCCCATCGGCACCCAGACAGTTAAGCGACTTGGCCAAAATGCGCGATACGGTGGTTTTGCCCACGCCGCGTGTGCCGGTAAACAGGTACGCGTGGTGCAACCGCTGGGTGGTCAGCGCGTTGCTTAAAGCCTGCACCACGTGCTCTTGCCCCACCATCTCGGTGAAGGATTTTGGACGGTATTTGCGGGCGAGCACCAAGTAGGACATGGGTTGATTCTATACGGGGGTTTTGCCGTCTTCGGCTTCGGCTTGGCTTGGTTGGCTATGGAGACCGCACGCTAGCTTGGTCACTATGGCGATGGCTGGCACGAAGACTGCCTGCTAGCTTGGTTACGTTGCGGCGGTTGAAGAATTTGCGCTGCAAAAATCTCCAGAAACACGCGCGAATGCTGGTAACGCAAGGCTAGCGTATGCACCGCGCGCCTTCTTGCGATTTTTCATCACAAACACGTTCAACCACCGCTTGCCGGCTTGGTGGGCGTGCCTTTGCGCGCAGCGGTGTTACGGTTTGACGCGGGCTTTTGGCGCCTTAGCGGCTGAAGAGCACTATCAAAGACGTAGCTGCTTGTGCTACGTTCTGTTGGGCTAGCGGCCTATTTCGTCGGTAAACAGGGTCCTTTGGCCATGGACTCAGGCCCCCGAAGCGCGGGCTGCTCACAACACCAAGCACATGTGACAGGGTGGGAGCGTCCCGATGAAAAATACGCAGAAAGGCGCGCGGTACATATGCCAGCCTCGCGTTACCAGTGTTCGCGCGTGTTTTCGGAGTATTTTTGCAGCGGGATGTCCCACCCTGAGTCCAGCTCGGTCGAAGATACTGCCAAGCAACCCAGAGCCATCACCCTCGTGAGCTACAATACACCCCGCTAGGAGAGGTGGATGAGCGGTTTAAGTCATACGCCTGGAAAGCGTACGAAGGGTAAAACTTTCCGCGGGTTCGAATCCCGCCCTCTCCGCCAGATATAAGCCCTGAGTTCTATTGAATTCAGGGCTTTTTTTGTTGCCCGTCCGGTCACCCAAATTGCTGGACGCTAATGGCCCTTAGCCCAATAGAACATAGCACAAGCAGCTATTGTTTTTATAGGTATTCCCAGCTCAATACCCTCTTCCATCATGCCTTGGTGAGCCTTGCGTTGGACATGCTATTGACCACTTCCCGCCTGCCCTTACCATCCCAAAAGCACCCGTGAAAACCCTGATTGATTTAATTATTGATGTATAGAAAATACGACATCAAATAAATCAATCCATGACAACAAACGCCACGATTGCCGACATCGCCCGCCAAGCGGGCGTGGGCACCGCCACGGTAGACCGGGTCATCAACGGCCGCACCGGCGTGAACGCTGAGACGATGCAAAAAGTGATGCAGGCCATTACCGCTTTAGGTAAACCGGTGGTGGTGCGGGGCAGGCCCCGCATGCGGGAAAACTTTCGCTTTGCCTATGTACTGCCCGAGGCGGATTCTGCGTTTTTTGACCAAGTCGAGCGGCAAATTGCGCAGTCGGCTGGCGATTTTCGGCACCAGCATACGACCGAGGTCACCCTGCGCTTCAACATGAACGACCCAGCAGCGTTTGCCGCGTGTTTGGCCCAGGTGGACGACTGCGACGGCATTGCGGTGCTGGCGCCTGATTTGCCAGCGGTCAAACTGGCGATTAACGACAAAGTGCGCGCGGGCGTGCACGTGGTGACTTTATTTTCAGACGTAGCAGGCTCCATGCGCCATGCCTACGTGGGCGTAGACAACCGCGCAGCCGGGCGCACGGCGGGCCTGCTGCTGGCGCGCATGGCGGGTGCGCCGCAGCGCGACACCTTGCTGCTGCTGTCGCAGGCCACACGTTTATCGGCTGAGATTGAGCGGCGTATTGGCTTTGCCCAAGTGGTAGAAGAGCGCTTTAGCCATCTGCGGGTGCTGCGCGCGCCCGACTTGCCTTTGCAGGACACTGGCGCGTACGACACTCTGAAGCAGTTTTTGCAGAACGACATGGATGTGGCGCGCTTGGCGGGCGTTTACTGCGTGGGGGCAGCTACCGCAGGGGTAGTGCGCGCGCTGCAAGAGCTGGGCTTGGAGCCATCACAGGGCGCGGCTGTGCACGACGCCACACAGGCGCACCAGGCGATGCTCAGCAGTGGCGCACTGGCCTATGTGCTGCACCAGGACATCCATTACTGTGTTTTAGCCGCAGCCCGCGTACTGCGTGGGCTGTGTGACAACGTTCGCGGCGCGCTCAATGTAGTGCAGCCGCGTGTAGAAATCTTGACTGCCGAAAACCTGCATTGAAACGGTGGCCAGATGTGTGTGTAAGTACGGTTCTTTAACAACTTCCCAAGGAGATAAAGTCATGAAGACGATGTTGAAAAAACTGCCAGCACTGGCCGCTGTGACGGTTGCCGCCGCACTGGCGTTGGGCAGCAGCGCCGCGCGGGCGCAAGACAAAACCATCACCCTGTGCTGGGCTGCATGGGACCCAGCTAACGCACTGGTAGAGCTGTCCAAAGACTTCACTGCCAAGAGCGGCGTGAAGATGAAGTTTGAGTTTGTGCCCTGGCCCAACTTTGCCGACCGCATGCTCAACGAG
>JAYUHM010000075.1:0-35857 GCA_043766985.1 Polaromonas sp. | reverse complement strand
CCTTGGTTGGCAATGCGGATACGGGTTTGGCGCGAACGACGAAGACGCTGCTCTTTTTTGGTCAACATGAGACAGCTCCTTATTTCTTCTTGGTTTCTTTGATCGTGATCTTCTCATCCGAATAACGGATGCCCTTGCCTTTGTAGGGCTCAGGAGGACGAACAGCACGAATCTCGGCGGCGATCTGGCCCACACGTTGGCGGTCAGCACCTTTGATCAGGATTTCGGTAGGCAGCGGCGTTTCAACTTTAATGCCAGCCGGCATCTCAAAGTTAACCGGATGCGAGTAACCGACGGTGAGGTTGAGCTTGGAACCCGACGCCTGGGCTTTGTAGCCCACACCCACCAGATTCAACTTTTTCTCAAAACCCTTCGTAACACCAACCACCATGTTGTTTACCAACTGGCGCAAGGTGCCACTCATGGCGTTGGCTTCTCGGGAGTCGTTCGCAGGAGCGAAACTCAGCTTACCAGCGTCATTTTTGACAACGACCAAAACGTTTGAGCGAATAGCCAGCGAACCGCCGGTGCCCTTCACGCTGATTTGATCTTCTTTGATAGACACGTCAACGCCAGCAGGCACGTTAACGGGCATTTTTCCAATACGGGACATCTTAATTACTCCTGTACTGTTAGGCTACGTAGCACAACACTTCGCCGCCCACGCCATCGGCGCGCGCTTTGCGATCTGTCATGACACCGCGAGGGGTGGTAACGATAGCCACACCCAAGCCATTTTTGACTTGAGGAATGGCGCCGCTGCCTTTGTAGACGCGCAGTCCAGGGCGGCTAACGCGCTCGATACGTTCGATCACAGGGCGACCGGCGTAGTATTTCAGCGCAATAACCAGCTCAGACTTACCGCCATCTTGAACGACTTTAAATCCGTCCACATAGCCTTCATCTTTTAACACCTGTGCAATAGCCACTTTCACTTTGGAAGCGGGTACCGACACAGACACTTTAGCGACCATCTGCGCGTTACGAATACGCGTCAGCAAGTCAGCGATAGGATCACTCATGCTCATTTGATTTTCCTTCGCTCGATTACCAGCTGGCCTTGGTCATTCCAGGAATCTCACCTGCGAATGCCATCTCGCGCACTTTCATGCGGCCAAGACCAAATTGACGATAGGTACCGCGTGCACGGCCCGTGATCGAACAGCGGTTACGCTGACGAGTCGGGTTGGCATTACGCGGCTGCTTTTGCAACTCTAGACGAGCAGCCATGCGCTCGTCGTCCGGCTTCTTGGCATCATTGATGACAGCCTTCAGAGCGGCAAATTTAGGAGCGTACTTGGCGACGAGTTTGTCGCGCTTGAGTTCGCGTTGGATGAGAGCCATTTTAGCCACGATTCACCTCAGTTCTTGAACGGAAAGCGGAAACCGGTGAGAAGCGCCTTGCACTCTTCGTCGGTTTTAGCGGTGGTGGTAATGCTGATGTTGAGACCGCGCAAGGCATCAACCTTGTCGTACTCAATTTCAGGGAAAATGATCTGCTCTTTAACACCGATGTTGTAGTTGCCACGGCCATCGAATGCACGACCCGAGATACCCCGGAAGTCACGCACACGGGGCAGGGCCACGGTGACAAAGCGATCCAAAAATTCGTACATGTGCTCACCGCGCAGGGTAACCATGCAACCGATTGGCAGACCTTCGCGGATTTTGAAACCGGCGATAGGCTTTTTAGCCTTGGTCACCACTGGTTTTTGACCAGCAATTTTTGTCATGTCGCTAACAGCGTTATCCATGACTTTTTTGTCCGCAACCGCTTCGCTCACACCCATGTTCAAGGTGATTTTGGTCAAGCGCGGCACCTGCATAGGCGAGGTGTAGCCAAACTGCTTCATCAGCTCGGGCGCGATTTTTTCGTTATAAATTTGCTTGAGGCGTGCCATGCTTATGCTGCCTTAATTTCTTCGCCGCTGGACTTGTAAACGCGAACGCGCTTGCCATCGGCTAACAATTTGATGCCCACGCGATCCGCCTTACCCGTAGCGCCATTGAAAATGGCGATATTGGACTGGTGGATTGGCATGGTCTTTTCAACGATACCGCCGGTGGTGTTTTTCAACGGATTAGGCTTGGCGTGTTTTTTCACCAAGTTAATGCCGTCGACTACCACATGGCTGTCGTCTTTGCGCAGCGACACTGTGCCGCGCTTGCCTTTGTCGCGACCAGCGATCACGATCACTTGGTCGCCTGTACGAATTTTGTTCATGGCTTTTGAGTCCTTACAGAACTTCTGGGGCCAAGGACACGATCTTCATGAACTTCTCGTTACGCAGTTCGCGCGTGACGGGTCCGAAGATGCGGGTGCCAATAGGCTCCAACTTGTTGTTAAGCAAAACGGCGGCGTTGCCGTCAAACTTGACGAGCGAGCCATCACCACGGCGAATGCCCTTGGCGGTACGAACCACCACGGCACTGTAGACCTCGCCTTTTTTGACGCGGGCACGTGGTGCAGCTTCTTTAATGCTCACCTTAATAACATCGCCTACAGATGCATAGCGGCGCTTAGAGCCACCAAGCACCTTGATGCACAGCACGGATTTAGCGCCCGTGTTGTCGGCGACATCGAGTCGAGATTCGGTTTGGATCATTGTCTATTCTTCCCAACTTACCTCCAGATACGCAGCGCATGCGCTTTGCATCCAGAACCAGTCTTGGGCCCGTCGCTAACTGCTGCAGGCAGCGGCCAACGTTTGGGCGGATATGCGCAAATTAGTGAATACCTTTTTGCGCGAAGCCTTTGATTATGCCAGACTTTGTAGCCGTTTGTCAAACGCCCCATAATTTTATTGAAAGATCCGCCCCTATTTGCCTACCCAAGGCACGCGGCATGCTTTTGAGTCACGTTGGGACACACCCAGAAGGTCAAACTAGCGTGTAATGGCTTACATAAGGGTAAATACTGATTATGGCTACCAAAACCAAAGTTATCAACTTGGCGCTGCAAGGCGGTGGATCGCACGGTGCCTTTACTTGGGGCGTACTGGATGCACTGCTGGAAGATGGGCGAATAGAAATTGATGGCGTCAGTGGCACCAGTGCAGGCGCCATGAACGCTGTCGCCCTTGGCCAAGGGTTTGCGATGGCCAAAAAGACCTCCAACGGTAGCAAACCAGACCCCCGTGAGGCTGCACGCGAGGCACTGGCACAGTTCTGGGCTGAAGTGGTCAAGCTGGGGGCCGCCAGCACCATCCAGCGCAGCATGATGGACGTGTGGCTGGGCGGCTGGAGCCTAGCGGCCGAGGCCTTGCCGCAAACCATGCTGTCGCCCTACCAAACCAACCCGCTGGATATCAACCCCTTTCGGCGCATGCTAGAGCGCTTGTTTGACTTTGAACGCATTGGCAAGCTGGCCGCCCCGCGCATATTTGTATCCGCCACCCAGGTGAGCACTGGCAAAGCGGAAATTTTCAGCGGCACGCGGCTGACAGCCGCCTCGCTGATGGCGTCGGCCTGTCTGCCCATGCTGTTTCACGCGGTGGAGATCGAGGGCGAACACTACTGGGACGGCGGCTTCTCGGGCAATCCGGCTATGCACCCGCTGATTTACCGCTGCCACGCCAGCGACGTGCTACTGGTGCAAATTAACCCGATAGAGCGCAGCAGCCTGCCCAACACCGGCGCCGAGATCATGGACCGCATCAACGAGCTGACCTTCAACGCCAGCCTGCTGGCGCAAATGCGCGCCATCGACTTTGTGAACCGTATGCTGGAGCGCGGCCGCCTGGACGCCGACCGCTACCGCCCGGTGCTGCTGCACCGCATAGACGGCGGGGAGACGCTAGAGACGCTGCCCGCGTCCAGCAAAACATCGGCGGACGGGGTGGTGATCGATAAGCTGCACACCTTGGGCCGCGCGTGCGCCGAGCAATGGCTTAAGAAGCATTTTGACGACTTGGGCCAAAAAACCACAGTCAACATTGCACGCGACTACCTGGACGATATGCGCATGGGCAGCCTGGGCGACTGATTTAACAAGCTTTTATGCGCTATGCCCAATAACACAGGGCACAGGAAGCTATTTAATTTATAGCGCTAGGCGAACAAGTCAGCACCAGCCGGGCTATGGCTATCGGCCAACCACTGCCGCGCTGCGCTAAAGTGCCCGCAGCCCATAAATGGCGCGGGCGGTCGCAGAGCAGACAAGGGCGAGGGATGGTTGGCTGTCAGCACCAAATGGTGCGCATCCAGATTCTGCGCGGCGATCAGCCCTTGTTTGGCCTGCGCGTGAGCACCCCACAGCATGAACACCACCGGGCTGGGCTTGCGTGCACAGGCCTGAATAATATGGTCGGTCAGCACTTCCCAGCCGCGCTTGGCGTGGCTGGCGGGCAGGCCATCTTCTACCGTCAAGGTGGTATTTAGCAACAGCACCCCTTGGGCGGCCCAGCGTTGCAGCGAGCCATGGGCTGGAATGGGCTGCGCAAAATCCCGCTGCAATTCTTTAAAAATATTGCGCAAACTGGGTGGCAGCTTTACCCCCTGTGCTACCGAAAAAGCCAAGCCCTCGGCCTGCCCGGGGCCGTGGTAGGGGTCTTGGCCCAAAATCACCACCCGCACGTCGGCCAGCGTGGTCAGCTCCAGCGCGCGAAACGGCTGCGGTGGGTACACCCATGCGCCTGCGGCCAGGCGCTGCTGCACAAACTGGCCCAAACTGGCAGCGACCGCGCTTTGCAGGAACGTGCCCACCAGCGGCTGCCAATCAGGCGCAACGGCCCACCTGTGCGGTTGCCAATCGCGCAGATGCGCAGCGGCGTTGGGCGCCGGGATACCCGTCAAAGCGGAATTTTCGAACAAATTAGGTGTCAAATTGACCTCTAGCCCAATAGAACATAGCACAATTCGCTATTAACTTAGTAGCATTTACACTGGCGCCGGACGCCTGCCCCGCGCCCACCCGCCTGCGCCTTCTAGGCAAACAACTGGGCTAAAGCCAGCCCCGGCTCGTCCGCGCGCATGAATGCCTCGCCAACCAAAAAGGCATGCACGCCCGCGGCGCGCATCTTTTGCACGTCCTCGCGGGTCGCAATACCACTTTCGGTGACCAGCAATTTGTCTTCGGGTGCGTCAGGCAGCATGTCCAGCGTGGTTTGCAGGCTGACCTCGAAGGTTTTGAGATTGCGGTTGTTGATACCCAGCAGGGTTTTTTGGGGCACATTTTTCAGCCGCAAGGCGCGTTCCAGCTCGGCCCGGTCATGTACCTCCACCAGCACGGCCATGTCCAACCCCAACGCGATGGCCTGCAGGTCGGCCATTTGCGCATCATCCAAACAGGCCGCTATCAGCAAAATGCAGTCCGCGCCCATGGCCCGCGATTCGTAGATTTGGTAGGGATCGACCATGAAGTCTTTGCGCAAGACCGGCAGCTGGCAACTGGCCCGGGCTTGCCGGAGGTAGTCAGATGAACCCTGGAAGAACTGTTTGTCAGTAAGCACTGACAAACAGGCAGCATTAATCAGCGCCTCACTCTTCTTTCGGCTTTCGCTGTTGCCATCGGCATAGCTTTGGGCAATATCTGCGGCAAAAAACTCCTCGCGCAGCACGCCCTTGGACGGGCTGGCCTTCTTCACCTCGGCAATCACTGCCGCCTGGCCAGCGGCAATTTTGGCCCGCATTGCGCCCACATAGTCACGCACCAGCACCCGGCTTTCGGCGTCCGCGCGCATGGCGGCAAACGGCATTTTGTGGACGGCAGCCGCGATTTCCTGGCGTTTTACTTCTACGATTTTTTGAAGGATGTCGGACATATCGGTTTACTCGTAACGGGCATGGGATCAAAGGGTTTTGTGCTGCCGGCGGCGCGCCAGCAGCCAGGGCAGGCGCAGCAAAAATTCAGTGAACAAGCGCGTGTGCATCCAGGTCAGCAAAATATTGTCGCGCACATATTTGAAATGCGACACGCCGCCCTCTGCGGCGCTGAAGTATTTGACCGGGGCGTCGATGTTGATGGGCTTGACGCCTTCCCAGCACAGGCGCACGGCCACTTCGGGGTCAAAGTCGAAACGGCGCATCCAGCGGCTGCACTGCATGACCGTTTGTAGTGCACGCAAAGGGTAGACGCGAAACCCGTACAGTGAATCGCCAATACCTGCACCCAGAGTTTCTAGATTGGCCCAGCTATTGGACACTTTGCGGCCGTTCACGCGCAATGCGGGGGCGTTGGCGTCGAACACGGGCTTGCCCAACACCATCGCCGCAGGCTCGGCGATCGAGCGGGCCATGAACTGTGGCACCAAGTCGGTGGGGTGCTGGCCATCCGCGTCCATCGTGAGGGCGTGGGTGTAGCCTTGTTTTAGCGCTTGAGAGATACCGTGCAGCACGGCGCTGCCTTTGCCGCCATTGGTCGCCTGCACCAGCACGGTCAGCCCCGCGTCTTGGGCGGCTAGATCCAACAATAACTGGGTACTTTCGTCAGTGCTGCCGTCCACCACCACCCACACGGGCGCCCACTGCTGGCGCACGCTGCGCACCATGTCGACCACCTTGGCGCCAGGGTTGTAGCAGGGTATCAGTACCAAATGTGTCGTTGAGGTGGTGACGTTCATGTTAGGGGAATTCGAGCTGCACGCTGGGGGTTTAAGGCCATCACCGGCAAGGTGCGAATGATAAAATACCAAGTAGTGTTTTTTTATTGTCGCTGAAAGCCTGTGCATTTAAGCGTTACAAGTACATGCAGACCTGAAAACCTGCATGCTCACACCCTCACAATAGGTCAAGTTTAATGGAATCTCAGTCCGCATCGTCCGCCTTCGCCGTACCGCAGCCAGAACTTGAATCGGAAGTTATCCAGCTGCTGATCAGTTCGTTGAACCTGGAAGTCAAACCCAGCGAGGTTACTGCCGACACGCCGCTGTATGGTGACGGCTTGGGTCTTGACTCGATCGACATCCTTGAAATCGCCCTCGCTGTATCCAAGCGTTACGGTTTTCAAATGCGCTCAGACGACCCCCGTAACGTGGAAAGCTTTGCCTCCATCCGCGCCCTGAGCTTGTACATTGCGCAAGAGCGCACCAAGTAAAGCACGGTAGCGGGCTTACCGCAAAGGGAATAGCTTGTTCAAAGGCGCCATCATTGTTTTACTGATCGCGGGGTACGCCCTGATCAGCCACTTCGCGTTGATTTTGCCCGAGGGCAAAATCATTGCGGCAGCGTTAGCGGTGGGCGTGCCGGCCGCCGCGCTGGTGTGGTTCATTGCCCACTGGGCTTTTAAGCGCCTTCCCGGTCGATTGCTGCCGTTGAGGCAAGTGTTGCTGCGATTAGTGGTGGCTATTGGTTTAGCTTTAGTCACGGTGCTAGCCCCGTTGTGGTGGGCTTGGCCTATGGTGCTGGCCAATGCCGACACTTTGTACTTTGCACAGCATTTCGGCACCAACGCCATGCTGGCTTGGCTGTTTGGCCATACTTTGGTGGCAGGATCAACGCCGCTGGTGGTGACCTTTGCCCGGCTGGTGCACCGCGAACTGCCGCCGCCCATAGAGGCTTATGCGCGCCAGGTCACTGTCGCCTGGACCGCTTTTTTCTTGGTGACCTGCGCTCTGTCCGTCGTTTTGTATACCGCCGCACCTTTGGCCATGTGGTCTACCTTTGCTGTTTTGCTGCAGTGGCCCTCGGTTATAGTGTTTTTTGTGGGCGAGTATCTGCTACGCCGCATGCTGTTTAAGGACTTTGACCACGCCAGCATGCAGCAGGGCTTTGAGGCCTATCGCAGCCACCAAAGCAGCCAAAACGTTCCCGCCACGGTCAAACCCAAGCCTTGACTGCCCCCCCATGCTGCCCCTTGTTACGCATACTGTGCTGAGCGACCCCATCGCGTACCGCCAAGGCGTGGCCATTCCGGTCGCCCAGTATCTGGCAGATGTAGCGTATTGCGCTGGGCGACTGCCACAGGCCCAGTATGTTTTGCTGGCTTGCCAAGACCGCTACGCATTTGCAGTTGGCTTGGGCGCCGCCTGGGTACGCAAACAAAGCTGCTTACTGCCCTCCACCCATACCGAAGAGTTAATCGAAAAACTCGCCAGCTCGCACGCGGCTTTGTATTGCCTGACCGACGAGCTGGAATGCGCCATTCACTTGCCGCAGACCTATATCACTGACTGGCTACTAAAAGCGTCCTCAGTGCCTGCGCCAGCCGTGCCGCTGATAGCCATCGACCATGTGGCAGCGTATGTATTTACCTCGGGAAGCACCGGATTACCTGTGGCCCACCGCAAAACCTGGGGCCGGCTGGTGGCCAACGTACAAAGCGAAGGGCATCGCTTAGGCGTTGTTCCGGGTAGCGGATACACCATGGTGGGCACCGTGCCGCCGCAACATATGTATGGATTTGAATCGACAGTGTTAATAGCTTTGCAAAATGCTGCTGCTTTTGAGTCAGGCAAACCGTTTTATCCAGCCGACATTGAGCGCACCATGGCCTGCACGCCACGCCCACGTGCACTAGTGACCACGCCTTTTCATTTAAGAGCCTTCATTACCGAGGTCTCCACGCCCTCGCCAATTGATCTGTTAGTGTGCGCTACCGCCCCATTAACGGCGACGTTGGCCGTAGATGCTGAGCAAAAGACCCAAGCACGCTTGTTAGAGATTTATGGCAGCACCGAAACCGGGCAACTTGCCACCAGACAAACCTCCCAAACGGCCGATTGGACAACTTTTGATGGCATTCAAATTCAGCATGCGGACACCAAGCCATTTGCAAGCGGTGCGCAGATTGAAGGCTCGGTTGAAGTCAACGATGTATTGGAGCTCAAGAGCCCGCGTATTTTCGTTCTGCACGGGCGAACCGTGGACATGGTCAATGTGGCAGGCAAAAGCACCACCTTGGGGTATCTGAACCACCAACTGCTGTCCATCCCGGGGGTTGAGGATGGCGCTTTTTTTATGCCTGACGAAACTACTGAGGGGGTAGGCAACACCGCTCGACTAGCGGCGGCTGTCGTGGCTCCGACGTTGAATTTAGAAGACCTGCAACAAGCGCTTCGCCGCAAGATTGCACCGGCATTTTTGCCAAGACCCCTGAAGCTTGTGCCCTCCTTACCGCGCAACAGCACGGGCAAGCTGCCGCGCGAGGCCTTGCTGGCACTCATCCACGCGCCGCTCAAGAGTTAACTTATGTTGATGATCGACATCCCCGAGAACCACGCTTGCTTTCCCGGTCACTTTCCGGGGCAGCCGATTTTGCCGGGTGTATTGTTGTTAGAACGCGTCATGACTTTTGCGCAAGGCCAATTGGCCAGCCCTTTGAAAGACTTTACTCTTTTTAACGTGAAGTTTTTAGCCCCCGTGCTGCCCGGAGCCAAACTACAGGTGAGCCTTACTGCAACCAAGCCTGGCGAGCATAAATTTTCGATCCATGTGTTGGGCCAAGATGGCGACGCCAGCACCATCGCTTGCAGTGGTCAGTTGCGCGTCTTGGCCAATGAAGTGCCCACCTGATGCCAAGCACGTCTAATTCTCACCAAACCCCAGACGCCGCCGCAACAGCTTGGGTGCTGCGCAAAGAGCGCGGCAACATGACGGCACTCCAATTGATGTCATGGATCGCCTTGCACCTGGGTCGACGCATATCCCGTGGCGTACTGTTATTTGTAGTCACGTACTTTTATCTCTCCTCGCCGGTAGCACGCAAAGCCTCGCGAGAGTTTTTGTCGCGCATTCCAAGCCAAGCCGCGGGTTCGCGGGCTGTGTTCCAGCATCTGTATGCATTCGCAGCAGTAACCCTGGACAGAATTTATTTTTTAAATGGTCGGCTTGATTTGTTCAATATTGAAATCAAGGACCCTAACAGTCTGGCGCTGGACACCGCCGCCAGCGGGGTAGGCATGTTTTTGATGGGTGCCCACATGGGGAGTTTTGAGTGTGTGCGCAGCATTGCGCGAGACCACCCGCACCTCAAAATGGTGCTGTTGATGTACGAAGAGAACGCCCTAAACATCAAAAAGTTGTTGCGTGCCATTAACCCTGACGCGCAGCAAGACATCATTTCCCTCGGCCGTCCTGGAGCCATGCTGGAGGTTAAAGAGCAGTTGAGCGGCGGCGCGTTAATTGGGGTGCTCGCTGATCGATCCTTGGATGATTTCGGCAACGTGATGGTGCCCCTATTAGGCAGCGAGGCCGCATTTCCGCTGGGCCCCTTTCGCATGGCGGCGATGCTGCGCCATCCGGTGTACTTTATGACAGGCACCTACCGCGGCGGCAATCGTTATACGATTCACCTTGAACAGATCATGGATACCGCCAGTATGGCTGTCAACCGTGAGCAAGCCGCATTACTAGCTCTGCAGCGCTATGTGCAGCTTATCGAGCAACATTGTCTGGCTGCGCCCTACAATTGGTTCAACTTCTTCGATTTTTGGCGCACCACAGCGCACCCCGTATGAAATTATTTTCAATTTTTGTCGCCGGCATCTTCTTTACGTGGTCTGCACAAGTGCACGCCAACGATATTGACATGCCGAGCCTGATGCAGCTTTTTGCGGCCAGTAAAAACGTCAAGGCTGAATTTGTAGAGCGCAAATATCTGCGCGTTTTAGAGTCCCCGGTTGAATCGAGTGGTGAGCTGACTTTTCAGGCCCCATCGCGGCTGGAGAAACGCACCAAACTGCCCAGGGCAGAGACCATGTTGATCGAAGACAACATGGTCTCCATCGAGCGCGGCTCTTTCAAACGCAGCCTCTCCCTTGACGAGTTTGCGGACATGGCCTCGCTGGTGCAGAGCCTTACAGCTACCTTTCGAGGCGACCAGGTGGGTATTGAGAAGTACTTTACCTGGCGTTTAACTGGTTCAGCAAAAAAGTGGCAACTGGTACTTAAGCCTAAAAGTACCAAGCTGTTTGTGTTGCTGCGAGAAATTGATTTGTCAGGATCGGAGAACTACATCCATACCGTTGAGACCACTCTGACGGACGGTGATCGGTCGTTGATGACGCTGGGCCGACCAATCAGGTGAGCCATGCAGTAACCTGCTTGCAAACGTGTGCCCGGGTATGGCGCTCTGATCGACCGGCCGTGTTTAAATCATTCCACCGTTGATAGAAATAATTTGCCCGGTAATGTAGCCGGCATCTTTCCCTGCAAGAAAGGCCACCAGGGCGGCCACCTCTTGCGAGGTGCCCATCCGTTTCATGGGTACCATACGCGCTACCGTATCGGCGTCAAACAAACCCTCGACCATGGGTGAGTCAATAATGCCAGGCGCCACCACGTTAACCGTCACGCCCCTACTCGCAACTTCTTGCGCCAAAGCTTTGGTGGCGCCGTGCAGCGCCGCCTTGGCCGCTGCATAGTTAACTTGCCCACGGTTACCTGCAATCGCGGCCACGGAAGAGATATTGATAATGCGGCCGTAGCGGGTGCGCAGCATCGGTAGCATCAGGGGCTGGGTCACATTGAAAAATCCGTTCAACGACACGTCAATCACGCGACTCCATTGCTCGCCGCGCATACCCGCAAATACGGCATCGTCATGAATACCCGCACAGTTAACGATCACCTGGAACGCTTTTTCTTCTGCTAAAGGCTCTACTACTGCGCGCACTGCCTGCGCATCCGTGATATCAAATACGAGTACTTGCGCGGCACCACCTGCACCGGTAATTTTCTGCGCCACCGCCTCAGCGGCCTGTACGGCGCTGTGGGCATGGATGAACACTTCAAACCCATCGGCGGCCAATTTCTCACATATTGCCGAGCCCAGCGCCCCGCTGCCGCCCGTAACCAGCGCCCGCTTCATATCAGTCATAGCTTGTTCACTTTGTAAATTAAGACACCAACACCACTGTGGCCTTGCCCTTTAGCAAGGTTTGGCCTGCCGCCGTTACCGTAAATTCATACACCATGCTGTTGTCGTCGCCCATTAGTTGGGTCGCGCATACTTCAAGATCACCATCTACCTCGTCTAGCCTGGTTGCACTTAGCGCAACTGACCGCACGCTGGCCAAGCGGCCGGCACGGGGCGGTCTGTCACCCCGTTCCGATAACAATGCGCCGTGCACCGCCATCGCTTGTGCGGCGTACTCTATGCCGCAAACCGCGTGCAAGATATCGCGCTCGCGCAGGGGATTGCTCAGCAATCGGTGCGAGGTTGCAGCGCAGCGTATGCTTTGCGCGTCGTAATGCACCACACGATCGAGCAGGCACATACTGCCATGGTGCGGAATGAGCTTTGCAATTTGCGACGCATCTAACACGCTGCAGGCTTGCTGAGTAGTCAAGATAGCGTACCCACTTCCAACAATAATTGCTGGTTATCGAAAAGCTCCAGCGCAAGCGACACATCGGCTCCGCCCGAAGCAATGGCTTGCAGCAAAGGCAGGCCGCGCGCCGCCGGAACGTTGCGCCGCAGCGCCTCCAGTTCTGGGTTTTGCATTGTGTGGGCGGTACGCTTGCCCAAGCCAACATGTACTTTTGCCAATGAACTCGCCGTAAACTGAGGGTTCAGTACCAATGCCACCCCCAAGCTGCTCGCAATGGGACGGGCAGCTCGCAGTGGTTCTGGATAAGGGGTGTCATAAGCGATTAAAAGCACTGGGGCATCAGCAGTAATTGCCTGCGTGCACGCTTCTAAAAACCCGGCCGAAAAACTCCCGTCATAGGCGCACAGGCTCGTGCTGGCCGGTTTGGCATTCAGGGCGATGCCCCAATATCCAGACGGCGCATTGTGCACGGAGTTGGTAAAGCGCGTCGGAGAAATCAAACGGTCATCGGAGGCTAAGGCCTCGCAAATCACATGGCAGTTATCTCCGTCACCGCCGGACGAGCTAAAGACCGACAATAACCCGCTGGCTTTGTGATGGCTGTGTTGGAAGGCGTCTGCAGCCGCTGCCAACGCCAATTTAACGGCCACGCCCACCCTGCGACGTTCCGCCGCAGGCAGAAAGCTTGACGGCGCTATGACCGAAGGAGCGGACACATAAGGCACGTCTCCGCGCAAGACGCCTTGGCCAGCAGCCCAGCCATCCAACCCAGGGCCGCACAAACCGACAGCATCAATATAAAGTGTCAGCATTGTCATGCTTTCACCAGCAAGAGACTGCAATTAGACCCACCGAATCCAAAAGAATTACTCAATACTACCTGCGGTGCTTGGTTTGAATTTTTTAACTGGTAGTTAACGGCGAGTAACGGATCTACGTCGCTTGTATTGACCCCTCCGGGTGTGACTCCGTTTTCTATGGCCAAGGCACAAAGTGCCGCCTCTACAATACCGGCAGCGCCCAAGGCGTGGCCGGTGTGGCCTTTGGTCGAGCTGCAACGCACGTTTGCCCCAAAAAGAGCAGCAACGGCCAGACCTTCTGCTGCATCGTTACTCTTGGTCGCAGTACCGTGCAAATTGATGTAATCAACTTGCCCCGGATCCATTCCCGCCATGTCCAGCGCTAACCGCATAGCAGCCAACGCGCCCTGCCCCTCTGGATGCGGAGAAGACATATGGTGCGCATCACTTGACTCACCGATTCCGGCTAGCGCAATCGCACACGTTCCCGTTGGCTTTTCTCTGGTGAGCAATGCAAAACCGGCTGCCTCCGAAATGGATATTCCTTTGCGATCAACGCCATAGGGCTGGCACAGGTCAGGCGACAACAGCTCAAGGGAGTTAAAACCGTACAAGGTGGTTAAACACAGGCTATCCACTCCCCCGACAATCGCAACGTCGATCAGGCCGCAGGCCATCATGCGGGCCGCGTTGCCAAACACTTTGGCACTGGACGAGCAAGCCGAAGACACCGCAACCGCAGGGCCTTCCAGCTCAAAGTAGTCCCGCACAAAAGCACTGACTGAAAACGTGTTGTGCGTCTGCGCATAGTGAAAACTGCTGGGTAGCGCGCCCGATACCGTATCACGCTGCCGGTAAGCCAGCTCTGTGCTCAAAATTCCAGCGGTGCTGGTCCCCAAGAACACTCCCACGCGGTGCGCTCCGAAGGTGGCGATGGCCGCTCTTACGGCATCCCCAAAGGCGTCTTGCTCCAACGCCAATAGCGCCAACTGGTTGTTTCTGCATTGGTAAGGCGCCAAGCGTGCTGGCATTCGCACGGCATCCACGCCCTTCACCTCGCCTATGAAAGTGGGCAGCTCTACCGTCTCAAACAAGCAGGGTTTTAACCCCGTACGCTGCTGCATCACCGCTTGCCAGTTCGCATCGCAACCAAGCCCCAAGCAAGTGGAAATTGTGTAGTGTGATAGGTATGCAGTTTGCATGGCTGGTTTAGACCCTAGTCCTTTAGGCGAGCAAGCATTAAGACATTGGCAAATGGTGTGCCTTGGCTCATGGGTTTGGTGTCAACTTGAAAGCCAATTTTTTTCAATACGCTTGTCCAATCTAACAACGAACGGCAATACAAGCGTGAGCTCTTGTGCCCGCGTATAAAAAAGACCACGCTATCCACCCAGTTGCTCACCTTAAAACCCCAGCCACCGCTCGCATCACCAATTCGCAAAATCAACAACCCCTGCGGCGATAACGCATCGCGCACTCGCATCAACACATCCTCTTGTGCGGCATAGGGCACGTAATGCAAAACGTCCAGAATGGCTACTATGTCAGCCCTTTCAAAAGAGGTTGTGCACATGTCGCCCACCTCGAACTTAAAGCGGCTCTCGTGGTGCTTCAATGCGGTCCGGGCACGGTGTATGTCGGCTGGCATCAACTCAATGCCTTTAACCGTCACGTTGCCAGGTGCACCAGACCAGTTTTTTGGCCAAGCGGGATCAGCGGCCATGCTTCCTGCAGCCAACAGCCAGGCACTTAGCAACCCTTGTCCGCACCCAATATCGATGACATGGGCGTCAGGAGAAATTAACCCGCGCTGCAATATCTCTCTAAAAACTGGGTCACCAGACAATTTACCTTTGGCAAAATGCATAGCAAAGCTACCTGCCTGGCGGTAAGGTGCCACTGCTGTATCAAACAATCTTTTTTCAAATGGTGTCATACCGTCAATGCATCTAAGTTTTATAGGTACCGTAGTTTAGCGGCCCAGCTTCAAGCCCCGCGCGCTGCAGCGTTTTCAAAAGTTTTGGCAGCACATCAAGCACCACGGGTCGCCCAGCAAAAGTTGTTGCGCTATTACCGTCGTGCAACAACAAAATGTCACCCGCAGCCAAATTGCGTTCCAGTCTGGCCAGTATGGGCGCTGGCTCATTTGTGACGGTGTCAAAGCCACGGCGCGTCCAACTCACAAGTTTCAACTTCAAGCCTTGCAAAACCGGATCTAACAGGGGGCTGCGAAGACCGGCGGGCGCACGAAAGAAAATGGGTTCGTGGCCAGTAACTTGGGCAATCACTTCTTGGGCTCTTGCTATTTCCTGCCTTAGCGCGCTCACACCCATCACTGAAAAGCTATGCCTGTGTGCATAGCTGTGGTTTTCAATGCTATGTCCGCGTCGCACTATGTCACGGGCAACGTTGGGATAAGTCTCAACGGCGCGGCCGACACAAAAAAAAGTCGCCTTTGCTTTGTATTCGTCCAACAAATCCAATACCACGGGCGTGACTTCAGGGTGTGGGCCATCATCTAAAGTAATGGCCACTTGCTTGGCGTCGCGTGCCGGTTGCGGTAAGCGGCTCATATTGTCTCCCAGCAGGGTGCTGCGTGGCCACAGACCCGCCGCCGTAAGCACCGCATGGTTGGCAAGTACCGCACCAAGCGCCCAAGGCCAAGCAACTCCCACCCCCAGTGCGGCAACTGCGCCGACGTGCGCAACTGCAGAGGCCTTTAGGGCGTTAGCGGGATGCCAAGCTTTAAACATGCTTCTAGCGCACAACGCAGGCCGCTTGGTGCTTTTCGAAGCGGGGCAAGGGGGCCGCATCCAAAAAGCTCGCCCAGAGTTTTTGCCAAGTCGCCCAATCATGGCCACCCGGAATAGCAAAACTACGCTCGCTGGGCAAAACGTCAGCCAGCAACCGATTAGGTTTTACGAAACGATCACTAGTCCCGTAACCAATGTAAGCCAAGGGTAGACTGGCTGGATTGGTAGCGAAGCCTTTAAGCCAACGCCACAAATCGACATCTGCATTATTTTGCACATTGGAACTCCACGCTTTGAGTCCGCCTTGATTTTGCACCTCTTGCGGCACGTCTCTGGTACCCATGTAAGGCGCCATAATGAAAAAGCCTCGCAGCGCGGCGGGGTTGGTCATGCTGTAGAGCATAGTACCGTACCCGCCCAAAGAAATGCCTACGAACCAAATCTGCTGATATCCTTTTGCTTTGGCCGGAATGATGACCTCATTGTCTAGGCGATCCACAATTTGTTGATTGGTGTAGTAGCCCAGATGCGCGTCCACCAATTGGATGTCCGCGTGGATGTTGCGCTCACGCACTGCTGCCAAAAACCCCTGATCAATATAGTCTTGCGGTTTGTCGTAGGCTCCGGGCAGCATCACTATTAGTGTCGCTGGGCGCGTGGAGCAGGCAAGCAAATCATCGACCTGCTGCATAGGCCCTTCGATCGATCTTGAGTACATGCAAGCCGACAGTAACGCGGCGAAGCAGGCAACGCATAGAGAAACCACTCGCATAAAGTAAAAATATAGAAAATTCTAACTTGCCTTGCTTGGCAGTAACCTCGGCTGAGCAGAAAAAATGGCCGAAAGAATCAACGCCAGAAAGGTACCGGCACCTACCGTCATTCCGATAGCGTTCATCACTGGCACTGACGAAAACGCCAGCAACCCGAATCCAAGCACGGTGGTCAAATTAGCAAATAGCAGCGAGCAAAGCATGTTTTGCTCATTACCCACTGCAGGGTCTGACAGTCCAATTCTGGAGCGTTGATCAAAAAACAAGGCGTAATTGGAACCCACCGCTATGACCAGCAATAAGCCAATTAGATGCAGCAAACTCAGGCTTCCTTTAACCAATACCACACCTGCCGCGACGATAGCAATCGCGGCCAAGAGGGGCATCACTACACGCGCCACACGCGTCCATGAACGCAAAGATACGAGTAACAAAATGATAATCGAAACAAAGCCACCGGCCGACAACAAGATCGCTTCGCGTAAATAGGCTTGGTATAAATTCCCCGCCTCGGTCTTGATTTGTACCAAGTAGGTAGCCGCTTTCGCCTCAGGACTTAGTCCTGACATCACTTCGTTGATGGCTAGCAAGTTAATGTTCTCAGACATGCCTTTGCGCAAAGGAGGTTTTAAAACAATAAGGGCTGTCCAGCTATCGACGGATCTATTGCTTTGCATGAGAAGCGCGTCTACCCCCAAACTGAAAGAGGTGTTATCCAAATCAGGTCTGGTCAAAAGCTTGGCAGTTTTTGAATGTGATATATCAGCAAAAAAATCGCCCAGCTTTTCTGCTTTGAGAGGTAGTAGCTCCACGGCTTTTTCTGTTCGGCGCTTGAGCTCGGCGGCATCTGGCAAATAAGACTGGCGACGTAACTGCGTCAGTTGACTGGGCAGGTAGTTTGATGGGGACTCAAAGCCACTCAGCTCACCCCTGTCCACAAGCGGCACTAGCAGTGACGAAATTTTCTCACTCAATTGCAGAGCTAGCTCGCTGCTGGCCGCTTTAATGACAATGAGTGCCCCAGCATCCGCCGCGCCCATGTCGGCACGCAACTCGGCATCCAGTGTTTGTGCAGCGACCGGCACAGGACTTAAGCCTCCCAGCTCGACACTCCATAAGCTACCCCAACGTAACACCAAAATCATGACAGCAATAGCCGCAATCGCCAGCGCAACCACTTTGAATTGCCCTAAAAACTTAGCTGCGTCGGCAAGAAAGGCCCCTAACTTAACGGGTTGCAGAACGTGGAAATTTCTTGGTAGCAGCGAGGGCAGCACAAAACGGGTCACCAGTGCTGCAACGACGATTCCCACGATCGTGAATAGGCCTAGTTGCGCCAGGCCCGTAAAACCAGACAACAGCAAGGTCCCAAAGCCAAAAACCGAGGTGAGCACCCCCAAGCGTATCGTTGGCCAAAAAGTGGAGGGGAACGCATTCGCACGTTCGGCACTTTGTTGTGAATCTTCTCCAGCAATGCGGGTGTGCTGCATGAAAAGATAAATCGCATAGTCAACAGCCTCCCCAATCAGCGTAATGCCAAAACCAAGCGTCATGCCATGCACTGCAGGAAAGCCCAAACCTACTGCCGCAATACCGGCGATCGCGCCTGATGCCACTGGAATGATACTTAGAAACAAAGTGGAGACAGATCGGTAAATCAACCACAAAAGGCAGAGCACCAACACCGTGCCAATCGCCGATAGCCGAGCGGCTTCTTGCCTGATGGTGTCGCGGGAACTCACCGCGAATACACCAGGGCCTGAAAACTTCAACGAAACACCCGCAGCGGAAGCGCCTACTTTTGCCTGCGCTAGCGCAAAGTTACGCACAATCGCCGCTTGCGCCGCCTCCTGCGCATCAAGGTCAGAGCCCTGGGCTCGGGTTTGCAGCAGTAACACCGCCCGCGTCTTGGACGCATTCATCCAGACGCCATCGACTTGGCTAGGCTGCGTCGCGGGTATCACGCGTTTAAGAATCTCAAGTAACTCCCCCGTCGGATCGCGGCGCAACAAGGCTTTGCTAAATAACCCCGTCGAACTGCCGACCTCGGCCAAGCTTTCTTCAATGGCGGATCGCAAGCCCTCCACGCTCATGCGAGCGGGCCCCATCGCAGGGCTTAAAAGATATCTGTTAGCCAAAAGCACCTCATGGTCTTTTTGACTGGCGCTCATTTGGCCATTACTTACGCTGGAAAAATCGGCCACTTCCCGCAATTGTTGGCCCAGCTGAAGGGACATTTGGGCCAACACCGGGCTAGCCCCCCCCTCAATCCCTACAATCAGCGCGCGCGAGGCGAAACCCTCACTGATCTGATCAATTAAGATTTGCTGCCTGGGCGAAGGATCGCGGGGCAAAAAAGCCGACATGTCCGCCGTAAATTGCGACCGACCAACTAGCACAGCGCAAATCAAGGAAAATAGTAGCCATATTGCTACAGCGGGATGTGATAATTTTTTCATACAAGGATATCGAGCTGATTATCCATGATGATCCATCACCCGTGCCATGCGCCATGACGATTGAGAGCCCCTAACATGTTAAATCAAGACTATTCGGATGTCATCATTATGGGTGGTGGCCTGGCGGGACTTACTTTGTCTCTGCAGCTTAAGCAGCGTATGCCGGAGTTAGAAATTACGGTCGTTGAGCGCCGCCTGCACCCTGTCCCCAAAGCAGCCCACAAGGTGGGCGAATCATCGGTAGAAATTGGGGCGCATTATTTTGAAAAAATACTGGGGCTAAAGCAGCACCTTGACGAAGATCAGCTCAAAAAATTCGGGTTTCGCTTCTTTTTTTCGGATGGCAGACGCGATTTGGACAAGGTTACTGAACTGGGCGCCAGCAAAGTATTGCCCACACCGAGCTACCAACTAGACCGCGGCATATTTGAAAATAAACTGGCAGAGCTAGCGCAGCAAAAAGGGGTTGTGTTTGTCGACGGCGCAATGGTTAAGTCCTTTGATGTTTCTCCGGGTGACTTGAATCACACGTTAAGTTTTGAGAAAGATGCTCAGACACATCACCTTCAAACGCGCTGGCTAGTAGATGCCTCTGGCCGCGCCGGGCTCATCAAGCGCAAGCTGGAATTGACGCAACTTAACGACCACGACGCCAGTGCGGTATGGTTTCGCATCGCTGGTCGTATTGACGTCAACGACTGGTCAAATAATGAAGCTTGGCTTGATCGCTGCGTGCCGCGCAACCGGTGGCTGTCGACTAACCACTTGGTCGGTGAAGGCTATTGGGCTTGGCTGATACCGTTGTCTTCGGGCTCCCACTCGGTGGGCATTGTGGCCGATGCAAAACTTCATCCCATAGATCAAATCAACACTTTCGACAAGTCCATGACGTGGCTAAAACGCCACCAACCACGCTTGTTTGATGCACTTGACGCTCAACGCGACAAGCTTCAAGATTTTGGCTTCTTCAAGCGGTTTTCGTATGGGTGCAAGAAGGTTTTTTCCGGTGCTGATAGATGGGCGCTAACGGGAGAGGCGGGATTGTTTTTAGATCCGTTCTACTCGCCAGGCAGCGATTTCATTGCTATTTCCAACACCTATATTACCGAGCTTATCGCGATAGACCGCGCCGAAGGTGCAACGGCTATGATGGCGGAAATTTATGAGCAGATTTATTTTTCGCTTTATGAAAACATGCTGACGCTGTACACCGATCAATACAAAATTTTCGGCGACCCAGAGGTGCTGCCCGTCAAGGTGCTCTGGGATTACACCTATTACTGGGGCATCATGTGCCAGCTGTTTTTCCAAAACAAACTGATCGACGTGTCTTGCATGGCCCGCATGCGTGACAAGTTGGCCACCATTCAGGACATCAACCGCGAAATGCAACTTTATCTGCGCGCGTGGAACTTGATCAGCGCCAAGCGCAACTTGCCGCATATGTTAGATCAAGCAGGCTTGCCTTGGTTTGAGCAACTGAATAAAGAGTTGCGCGACGAATTGACCGACCGCCAGTTCATGGAACGCATGGACAAACAATTGTTACAACTGCATGAGCTGGCGGCTGAAATTATCGTGACCTCCCAGCGGGATTACCCGGCACTGGACGCACAGCGTCTGAGCGAACTGATCAAACCCGCCGTCCTCACCCAAGCTGAAAATCGTGACTCTCAATTTTTGTTTGGAATTGCGGCATAGTTTTGAATTCCAGCGCGGCATTGAGCTCAAGATGTGGCGTGAGATGCGCCCCCTGCCCACGTTACCTTGCATGTGGCGTAGCCGAATGAACCGAGCCCTTCAAACAGTTGGGTCATTTTTGCGGCACGGGTATGAGTACTTGGCAATGCTGTTAGGGCTAAGTGCGCTGGCCTTCATTTGTCTTTGGTGGCTACCTTTTGCGCTGCTTTTTTTAGTCCTGCCCAGAAAGTGGCGCGTTCCGCTGGGCCGCAGAATTGCCGCTCGCAGCTTTACTGTGTATCTTTGGTTTTTGCGTTTGTTTTGCGCAGTGCGCCTGGACTGCTCAGCCCTGGACACTCTGCCCCAAGATCGCTCACTGATCGTTGTCGCCAACCATCCGTCCTTACTTGATGCCGTTGTTTTGCTTTCGCGCCTGCCTAAAGCCACATGTGTTATGAAAGCAACACTTAAAGGCAATTTGCTCTTTGGTCCTGCAGCACGTTTTTCTGGCTACATCAGCAACGAGGATCCCATGAAACTCATCAAGCAAGCATGTCATGAGCTTGCAGAAGGCGCACACTTAGTCATCTTTCCCGAAGGGACTCGCACGCTTGCGTTGCCAGTGAATTCGTTTGGACAAACCGCCGCCCTGATAGCGCAACGCTCTGGCGTACCCATTCAGACTCTATTGATAAGCTTCAGCACGCCATATTTGGGCAAAATGTGGCCCTTACTTCGCAAACCTAGGCTACCGCTACACATCACGGTGAGGCTGGGCAAGCGGTTTAGTGCGTCGAACGACAGAGAAATGCTCACCCAAACACTGGAAACCTATTACAGGCAACAGTTAAATTGCTAATGTTTGCATGTTATCCTAGACGCAAGGACTGTGGAGAGATCGATGTTGCGCAAGATAGTGGATGATTTTTTATTGACGCAGACACACATCTCACCCGAGAAGTTGGCCGACCCAAGCATCAAAATGGTTGATTTGGGCCTTGACTCTCTTGGCGTAGTAGAAATGTTGTTTGAGGTTGGGGATCAGTATGGCATTCACATTGAAGATGCCATGCAGTACCAAAACATGACCCTCAATGAGGTTGTTTTGCATATGGAGCAAATTGTCCGTGCAAAGCACGGCGGTGAACTGCCGTCGCTTACAAATACTGAGAAAGCCTAGTTGCAGGGTGGGCAGCTCATTGCGTACAGTTCATATAAAAGGCATCGGAATGGTGACCCCTTTGGGGTTAACGCGTGACGAGACTTTCAGTGGTGCATTAGCAGGTCGCAGCGCCATTGGCCCTGCTCCCGATTCAATTGTTCAGTTACTTCCCCTGGCACTCGCAGCGCAAGTACCAGGTGGTTTTGAGGCAAAACTGACCAATGCCCAAACGCGATTGGACCGAGCCACCCAATTTGCGATTGTCGCGGCGCAAGAGGCTATCAAAGATGCAGGCTTTAAACCTGATGACCAGCAAAAACAACGTACTGGAATCTATGTAGGCATTGGCATGGGCGGCGCGCAAACCATTGATGCACTGTACACCCGATTTTTTGAACAACTACAGCGCGCCGCATCGGAAAATCGTGACCCCACAGTAATGCATCCGCTGGCGGTACCGCGCATGATGGCCAATGCGAGTGCGGCTTGGGTGTCGATCGAGCATGGCTTGCGCGGGCCCACGTACACCTATAGCGTGGCTTGCTCATCCTCTGCCGTGGCCCTAGGTGAGGCCTACCGGGCTTTGCGCCATGGCTACATCGACACCGCCATCGTCATCGGGACTGAAGCGATTTTGACTCCTGGATCGTTTGTGGTTTGGAATGCGCTGCGCGTGATGGCCAAGAAGCGCAACGATGCGCCAGAAGCTAGCTGCCGACCCTTTGATGCTGATCGCACCGGCTTTGTTCTTGGCGAAGGCGCTGCCGCACTGGTTTTAGAGGCGCAGGGGGCTGCACCTAGCTGTCAGCGCGCGGCCTACGCAGAGATGTGCGGCTACGGCACCACCACCGACGGTGTGCACATCACGTTGCCATCGGCAGAAGGCCAGACCAGAGCCATGAATATTGCTATCGAGGACTCCGGACTGCCCGCCCAAGCTATTGGCTACCTGAATGCCCACGGCACAGCCACCGACGCCGGCGACGTAACGGAGACCCAATCGATCAAAGATGCATTTGGCTTGCACGCCCACAAGCTGGCAGTTAGCTCTACCAAAGGCGTGCATGGCCACATGATTGGTGCCGGTGGCGCAGTAGAGTTTGCAATCAGCGTGCTGGCTTTGGCGTGTGGCAAGATACCGCCCACGGCAAATCTCGACAAACCAGGCAAAGGTTGCGATTTGGACTATGTGCCGCGGATTGCGCGCAACGCACCCGATCTGCAAGCGGTAATGTCCAACTCATTTGCCTTTGGTGGAACGAATGTCTCTCTCATTGCTCGAAAAGTAGAGCTTAGCCTAGGTTAAGGCCATGCGCCCGTTGACTGCGCCGTCAGAATTAGCAGTAGGTGCTGCCGAGCTTGGCGCCGCGCTGAAATGGGTGTTCGCCATATTGGCCAAGAAGCGCCTGTGGCTTGCACTTGTAGGTTTAGGCGCAATTACAGCTTATGCCCAAGACACCAAGAAACCTACCCCCAATACAGAGCTTGGGATGGGCATTGCTGTGCTGCAGTTTCCGGCTTACAGGGGCTCTAATCAAGCGAGCACCCTCGTGCTGCCGCTTCCCTATCTTGAGTACCGTGGCGATTTTTTCAAGGCGGATCGGGAGGGCGTTCGCGGCAGCTTGTTTGACTCCGACAGAGTGGAGCTGTCGATCAGCGTGTCCGGGTCTCCACCCACCAAAAGCGAGGGTGTTGATCGCCGAAAAGGCATGCCAGACCTCAAACCATCCTTGGAGCTTGGTCCACAGTTAAATGTCCTCCTCAGTTCGCCACAGCGTAGGGACATGACACTCAAGCTGCGGCTGCCGTTGCGTCAAGGCATCACCATAGAAAACCAGCCGCGCGACATCGGTTTAACCTTTTCACCCAACCTTAATCTTGACATTGCCAACCCGTGGGGTTGGTCGGGCGCTAACTTGGGCTTTGTAGTGGGGCCCATTTTCACCAGCAAAAAGCAGAACGACAATTTCTATACCGTCACGGCCGCCCATGCTACCAGCACGCGAGCGGCATACCAAACAAGTGGCGGCTACGCTGGAAGCCAGTTCTTAGTGTCTTTAAGCCGTAGGCTGGGGGACGTTTGGGTAGGCACGTATGTACGCTACGATAGCCTGCGTGGCGCAGTATTTGCTGACAGCCCGCTAGTCAGTACCCACCACTATCTGACCGCAGGTTTCGCCGTCAGCTACGTGTTTGCCAAATTTTAATATGGAGACACCGACGCACCATGAAGCAAAATGACACGGTCATAATGGCAGAGAAAGACGATGCCGAGTACGTCTATCCGATGTACTTAGATACCGAAGCGATCAAACGCTTCATCCCCCATCGGGATCACATGCTGTTTGCAAATTTTGTGACCGTACTGGCGCATGACCATTGCACAGGCGAGGCGACATGGCCCGCAGACTCCTTCGTTTTCAAAGGCCACTTTCCCGGGCAACCTATTGTTCCGGGGGTGATGATCCTCGAGGCCGCCGCACAAATCGCCGGAGTAGGTTTGCGTGCAGGCGACCCCTTGGCACAAGCGACCAAGGCAGGCAACGTGGGCCTTTTGCTGGGTATTCGGAAGTGCTTCTTCAGACGCCCGGTGGCACCTGGGCTAACGCTCTTTTTCGACATGCATACCCGCCAATTTTCCGATGGGGTGGTCAACGTGAAGGGCGAGGTTACCTGCGAGCTAGGCAAAGTGGCCAGCCTGGAGTTTGTGTTTGCGCAAGCCCCGGCAGGCAGTTTGCCAATGGGTAGCTAAGCCGTATGCAAGAATCCGCGCGGGGATGCTCCTACCATTGGTATTCTGAATGCAAGCAGCGCTTCATGCACCAGTGGTATTACAAAGCCAGTGGCACCGCGCTCTTTATGGTGATTTTTTTCTACAGTTACTTTGCCGTACTGAGGTCACCCATTTTTCCCGTGACAACCATGGCCACCACCATGGTCGACGACTGGATTGTATTTTGGCCATCTGCTTTTTATATCTACGCCTCGCTCTGGGTCTACACGGCCTTGGTGCCTGCCCTGCAACCTAATTTGCTGAGGCTGGTAGGCTATGGCTGCGGCATAGGATTGCTGTGTTTGAGCGGGTTATTGATTTTTCTATTCCTGCCTACGGTGGTCCCGTTCACCGCTGCAGACTGGCCAATCGCACCCGCTTTATCTCTACTGCGGACAATAGACCTGGCCGGTAACGCTTGCCCGTCGCTGCACGTGGCTGCTGCTGTATTTTCCGGCATGAGCCTGCACCGTTTACTGCGCAACTTGGGGTGCCCCGCATGGCTTAAAACTACCAACTGGGTTTGGTGTGTATTGATTATCTATTCCACGATGGCTATCAAACAGCACGTGATGTGGGATGTACTGGCAGGCCTGGTACTGGCGGTAGTTTTTGGTCTGCTCTACCCAAAATTTGAAGGTCAATTGGCGACTACATCTTACTAGCGGCAATCAGCGCATCCAGTTTCATCTTGGCCGCCCCCGACACGATAGCTGCCCGCGCCCGGCCAACACCATCCCGCATGATTGTCACCACATTCGCCGCATACAACGCTGCGCCCGTGTTCAACAGCACAATATCGCGCGCCGCGCCCGGCTTTAGGCGTCCGCTCGCACGGCGGAAAATGGCATCTTGTGGACTGCTGCAATTATCTGGCGTTTTACTTCTACGATTTTTTGAAGAACGTCGGACATCGTGTTGATTACATTAAGAATGCATTACTTGCAATTTTTAGTCTCACCTATCGAAAATATCAAAACTAAAAGAACGAGCGAAAGAATGACGGAAAAAATTGCCACTGGCTCGTTAAATCTGCTTCCCAAGAAAGCTGGCTGCGGTTGAAAAAAATAAGCTACACAGGCAAACAAAAATCCAGCCAATGCCAAAACAAAACTCCATCGCAGTAAAGCTTGCAAAGGCTTGGCCCAACCGAGAAGTGTTGGCAAGCCTAGCGCAATCAGTCCAACCCCAACGCCAATCAAAGTTGTCAAAGAAAAAGGATACCTTGGCGCGTTCGCAACGCAACGCTTCACAAAACAGCTCTGCGCCCAGCCAGAGTCAACAACACCCAAACCAGATAACAAAAAAAACAGTCCCAGAAACACCGCGGGCAATCCAAACACGACATGCCAAGGCTGCCACTTTGGCCAAGTAATACTAGATGGTTTCGTCATTTTTTAAACGCTTACTTCTGCTTAAACCAGCTATAGCTAAATAAACTGATCATGAAGATAGCCATCAGCAGTATCAAGCTTGCTATCACTACATCAAATGCGTTCTTGTAATTGACTTTGAATAAAACAGGGATGGCTGCGTACACCAGTCCGAAGTAAGCGACGATCCCAATAAATTTTCCAAACTCCTCCGCACAACTAAGCACAACGCCCAAAACACCACCCAATGCAGTCGAAGTCATAAAAAATCCAAAGCCCGCCAATGTAGTATCAGCGAATGGAGGCAAGTTACAAGGCACCCCACGTCCGCGTGCGTTTTTGGGGCATTGGCCTAACAGAGCATCATTCAGCAACTCTGGGCCTATATGCAACCCAGCTAGCAGATAAGGTAAGCCAATCATCAAAAGAACTAGCGCCAATCCAACGGATTGCCAGGGTTTCGCACGGGAATATTGAACCTGCCATTTATACTTTTGCACTTCAACCAGCTTTCGTTGCCGTCACAAATGCAGTCAATTTGACTTTCGCCGCACCTGACTCAATCGCCTTGCGCGCAGCGTCCACCCCCTCTTGTATTGAAGTCACCACATTCGCCGCATACAACGCTGCGCCCGTGTTCAACAGCACAATATCGCGCGCCGCGCCTGGCTGGTTGTCCAGCACGCCCAGCAGCATGGCTTTGGATTGTTCGGGTGTTTCCACACGCAGCGCGCGGTTACTGGCCATTTGCAGGCCGAAATCTTCGGGGTGGACTTCGTATTCGGTAATCTCGCCATTTTTCAGCTCGCCCACCAGGGTGGCGGCGCCCAGGCTGACTTCGTCCATACCGTCGCGGCCGTAGACCACTAGCGCGTGCTCGGCGCCCAGGCGCTGCAGGGCGCGGATCTGGATGCCGACCAGGTCTGGGTGGAACACGCCCATCAAAATATTCGGCGCGCTGGCCGGGTTGGTGAGCGGCCCGAGGATGTTGAAAATGGTGCGCACGCCCAGCTCTTTGCGGATCGGGGCCACGTGCTTCATGGCGCTGTGGTGGTTGGGTGCAAACATGAAGCCAATGCCTACCTCTTCGATGCATTTGGCAATCGCGTCAGGCGGCAAATTGATGTTAACGCCCAGCGCCTCCAGTACATCGGCACTGCCCGACTTGCTGCTGACGCTGCGCCCGCCGTGTTTGCTGACCTTGGCGCCCGCTGCTGCTGCTACAAACATGCAGCACGTAGAGATATTGAAGGTGCTGGAGCCATCACCGCCGGTGCCCACAATGTCTACCAGGTGGGTTTTGTCGCCCACATGCACTTTGGTAGAAAACTCGCGCATCACTTGCGCAGCAGCGGTGATCTCACCGATGGTTTCTTTCTTGACGCGCAGGCCGGTGATCAGCGCGGCCATCATCACCGGGGACATCTCGCCCGACATGATCAGGCGCACGACTTTGAGCATCTCGTCATGGAATATCTCGCGGTGCTCGATGGTGCGCTGCAGAGCTTCTTGCGGCGTGATTTTTGAGGTGTTGGACATTTTTAGTCTCACTTACGGATAGGTGGCTGGTTTATCTTGGATTTAATACGGGGAGTTTTTGAACGCAGAGGGCGCGAAGATTTCGCAGAGAGCGCAAAAGAAGACAGACATAAATACAAAATTAAAACGTATTAAAAATAAGTATGCTGATATTCACTAATTTTCATATTTTGTTTTTTGGTTTTGTTTTGGTATTTTCTTTTTTGCGTTCTCTGCGAAATCTTCTCGCCCTCTGCGTTCAAAAATTCCCCTCTTATCTTCATTTAAAATACTGCTGAACAACGTGAATAGTGCGGTCAATCGCTGTCGCATCCACATCCAAATGCGTGACAAAACGCAAGCGGTACAGGCCGGTAGCCAAGATGTTATGTTGCTTTAAGTGGTCTAGCAAACCATCGGCTTTGGCTTTTGCCGGGCCGGTCAAATCAACGAACACGATGTTGCTGTGTACTGGGTCTACCGTGGCGCCGGGAATCTGCGCAAAGGCGGCACCCAAACGCTTGGCCAGAAGGTGGTCATCGGCTAGGCGATCCACATGGTGGTCTAGCGCGTGGATGGCCGCTGCCGCCAGGATGCCCGCTTGGCGCATGCCACCGCCCGCCATTTTGCGGATCCGGTGGGCGCGCTGGATAAATTCTTTACTGCCGCACAAGGCTGACCCCACGGGGGCGCCCAAGCCCTTGCTAAAGCACACGCTCACGGAGTCAAAGCATTGGGCGATGCGGCGGGCCTCAAGGCGGGCATCCCCATCGGTTTGCGCTGCTTGCGCCACTGCAGCATTAAACAACCTTGCGCCATCCAGGTGGGTGGCCAAACCTTTACTTTTGGCCAATTGGGTTGCGTCCCGCACATAGTCTATCGGCAACAGCTTGCCGCCAATAGTGTTTTCTAGCGCCAACAAGCGCGTTTTGGCAAAGTGCGCGTCATCCGGCTTGATCGCTGCTTCAATGTCGGCCAAGGGCAGCGATCCATCGGCCGCATGCGCCAAAGGCTGGGGCTGCACGCTGCCCAGCACTGCTGCGCCGCCACCCTCCCAGCGGTAGGTGTGCGCCATTTGGCCCACTATGTACTCGTCGCCGCGCTGGCAGTGCGCCAAGATGCCACAAAAATTGCTTTGCGTCCCTGTCGGCACAAACAGCGCGGCCTCAAAACCCAGCATCTGCGCGATTTTGTCTTGTAGCGCGTTCACCGTTGGGTCGTCGCCAAACACATCGTCGCCCAGCGGCGCGGCCATCATGGCCTCGCGCATGGAGGGCGTGGGGCGGGTAACGGTGTCGCTGCGCAGGTCGGTGATTGGGTTCATGGGCTACCTTGAAGTTTCGCTCTGCGCAAGCTTAACGCCAAAGCCAATAAACAGCGCGCCCGCCGCCCGCTCTAGCCAATGCAAACCGCGCTGCACCAAGCCCGAGCGCTGGCTTACCCATGCGGCCAGGCTGACGTAGCCCAGGCTGACGGGGATGGAGTTGAGGTTAAACAGCACACCAAGGAATAGAAACGCCAAGGTAGGATGGGCCGACGCCGGGCTGATGAACTGCGGCAAGAAGGCCAAAAAGAACAGCGCCACCTTGGGGTTCAGCACATTGGTGTAAAAACCTTGCAAAAATACTTTTTTATAGTCTAATTGGGCTAAAGCCCTTGCATCAAAAGCACAAGCTGCTATTACATTCATAGCCTTCGGATTGGCTTTGGAGGTCAGCATCTGCCATCCAACATAAACCAAATACGTTGCGCCCACCCACTTGAGCACGGTAAACGCTGTGGCCGAGGCGCTGACCAGCGCGCTCAAACCGACCGTAGCAGCAGCCACATGCACAAAGCAACCTGCGGTTATGCCGCCAGCCGCCACCGCGCCCGCGCGCCAGCCGCTTTTGACGGCATGCGTGACCATGTAAAACACGTCCGGCCCAGGCGTCAGGTTCAGCGCCCAGCCTGCCAGAATGAAGAGCCAGAGGTTTTGAATGCCCAAGTCCATAGATCCTGCCTTTTGTAAACAAAATACGCCGTCAGCCCAATAGAGCATTGCACAAGCAGCTGCTATTTTTATAGCAAAAAGTTCTTCAGCATGGCATGCCCATGCTCGGTCAGAATACTTTCGGGGTGAAACTGCACGCCCTCTACGCGTACATCATGCGCAAAGCCGGTGTGGCGCACGCCCATGATCTCTCCGTCGTCGGTTTGCGCGGTAATGACCAGCTCTTTCGGGCAGGTGGCGCGCTCAATGGCCAGTGAGTGGTAGCGGTTGACGGTAAACTGCCTGGGCAGGTCTTTGAACACGCCTTCTTGCGTGGTGGTGATGACGCTGGTCTTGCCATGCATCAACTCTTTGGCGCGCACTATCGTGCCGCCAAATGCCGCGCCAATGCCTTGGTGACCCAGGCAGACACCCAAAATGGGCAGCTTGCCTGCGAAGTGCTTAATCGCTGCCACACTGATGCCCGCCTCGCTGGGTGAGCAGGGGCCGGGGGAGATACACAGACGGTCAAATTCGCCCGCTTTGAACTGCGCGTCTAGCTCTTGTACGGTCACTTCGTCATTGCGCAAGGTCGTGACCTGCGCACCCAACTCGCCAAAGTATTGGACGATGTTGTAGGTGAAGCTGTCGTAGTTGTCGATCATGAGTAGTTTCATGGCAGGCTCCTGTGTGGGGCTGAGTTTGAAAGCGGACTTCCGGACGCAGAGGACGCAAAAGTTACGCAAAGGGCGCAAAAGGAATGCCAAAATTTAAAAGCCAAAGGGTAGCTCATAGCTTGTTGACCATTCTGTGAATGCCCTTGACAACCGGGAATGCGTGAAAGTTGATGAGTAAGCCCAGTTTTAAACCCGATAAACGCAGGTACGACAACAGTTGTGCGCGATGCACGTCGGCTAAACCATCGATAGCTTTTAGCTCAACAATGACAGACTGCTCAACAATAAAATCTGCCCGATACACAGACCCCAAGTCGTAACCTTTATAGGACGCAGTAATGGGCACTTCGCGTTCAAAATAAAGTTCACGCTCTTTCAACTCAATAGCCAGCGCGGCAGAATAAGCGCTCTCCAGTAGACCCACGCCCAGCACACGCTGCACTTCTACCGCGGCACCAATAATGTCATGCGAAAAATCATCTTCAATATTTTGGTATTCCTTTTGCGCCCTTTGCGTAATTTTTGCGTCCTCTGCGTCCGGATGTTCGGTATTCGTATTCATTCCAGCCCCTCCTCAACCAGCTCCGCCGCACGCAGCAAAGCGCGCGCCTTGGCTTCGGTTTCTTTCCACTCCAGTTCGGGTACGCTGTCAGCCACGATACCAGCGGCCGCCTGCACGTACAGCATGCCGTCTTTGACGATGCCGGTGCGGATGGCGATGGCTACATCCATATCGCCCGCAAAGCTCAAATACCCGCAGGCGCCGCCGTAGATGCCGCGCTTGGTGGGCTCTAGCTGGTCGATCACCTCCATCGCATGCACCTTGGGCGCGCCGGTGAGGGTGCCTGCGGGAAAGGTAGCTTTAAGTACGTCCATGTTGCTCATGCCGTCCAGCAGGATGCCCTCGACGTTGCTGACGATATGCATTACGTGGCTGTAGCGCTCTACGGCAAAGGCCTCGGTCACTTTGACGCTGCCGATTTTGGCGATACGGCCGATGTCGTTGCGCGCCAGGTCGATCAGCATCACGTGCTCCGCGCGCTCTTTGGGGTCGGCCAGCAGTTCCACTTCAATCGCCTTGTCGGCGTCGGGCGTGGCGGCGCGGGGGCGGGTGCCCGCCAAGGGGCGGATGGTGATTTTTTGCTCACCTTGGGGCGTGGACTCTTGCCGCACCAATATTTCGGGCGATGCACCCACGATATGGAAGTCGCCCATGTGGTAGTAGTACATGTAGGACGAGGGGTTCAAAGACCGCAGGGCGCGGTAAAGCGACAAGGGCGACTCTGTGAAGCGCTTTTTCAAGCGTTGGCCTACCTGCACCTGCATGAAGTCGCCCGCTTCGATCAAGCCCTTGGCGTGCTCGGCGGCTTTCAAATAATCGGCTTTGGCAAACTCGCGCTCCACCGGGTAGTCTTGCGACTGCTTCACCACCGGCGCTGTGACGCTGTAGCGCAACTGGTCCTTCAGCTCGCGCAGGCGCTTTTTGGCTTGTGAATACGCTTCAGGCCTAGAAGGGTCGGCGTAAACGATGAGGCACAGCTTGCCAGACAGGTTGTCAATCACGGCCAGTTCTTCGCACAGCAGCAGCATGATGTCGGGGCAGCCAAGGGTGTCGGGCGGGCAAGAGCGCTCCAGCTTTTTCTCGATGTAGCGCACGGTGTCGTAGCCAAAATAGCCCGCCAGGCCACCGCAGAAGCGTGGCAAGCCGGGGCGCAGCGCCACCTTAAAGCGGGCCTGAAAGGCCTCAATGGCGTCCAGCGGATTGCCGGGGATGGTCTCTACCAATGCGCCGTCCGTCAATACCTCGATTTTGGCATCGGCCCCAAAACCACTGGCCTGCAACACCGTCCGGGCAGGCAGGCCAATAAAGCTATAGCGGCCAAATCGCTCGCCGCCCACGACGGATTCGAGTAAAAAGCTGTGGGCGCCGCCGGGCCGCCCCAAGGAGCCTGCGGCCCCCTCGGGGGGCAGCGAAGCGTGGGGGCCAGTTGCTTTGCCCTGGTTTTTGCTGTGCGCCAGCTTGAGGTAAAGCGAGAGCGGCGTCTCCAGGTCGGCAAAAGCCTCGGCTACCAGGGGAATACGGTTAAAGCCTTGGGCTTGCAGGCTTTTGAATTCAAGTTCGGTAATCATGGATAAATCCTCTGGCTCTCAGGCTACCTGCGGGTAGCGCTGTTCATTCTGGGGGGATGGTCCCGGCGACTTTTGGGCTGCGCCACGGACGGGGTGCGGCAAGGCCGCAAAAGATGAGGGTCAGGCTGGCTTACGCCATAGCCAAGCTCCCCGGCGCAGGCCGAGCCGGGCGCTGCAATGTGCTGCGGGCGCTGGAAAAACTTGTGGGCAAATATCACGCATGGGTCTAGTGTAGCAAAAACCTTTTAGATGGGCCTGCTTAAACCTATGTGGCGTTAACCCCTGTTGCACCTTGTCGGGCAGAGTTGCACAATGGGTACACAAATAGAACGACCGTGCTTTTTCCCTGTGCCGCTATCCCTTCACTTAAAGGAATGTATGTCTTTTTACACAAAGCTTTTAACCCTCATCGCAGGCGTGGTGATAGCCGGTACCGGCATGGCTGCAACAGTCGATGTGAGCGGCGTCAAGTTTGAGGATAGCGTTGACTTGGCAGGCAGCAAGCTGGTGCTCAACGGCGCTGGCACCCGCTACAAAGCGGTGTTCAAGGTCTACGCTGCAGGCCTGTATTTAAGCAAACAAGTGTCAACGCCCGCTGAAGTAGTCAGCGCGGCAGGCAACAAGCGCATCGTCGTAACCATGTTGCGCGACATTGACGCCACCGAGCTGGGCAAGCTGTTCTCTCGCGGCATTGAAGACAACATGCAAAAGGGCGAATTCTCCAAGCTGATACCGTCCATCATGCGCATGAGCCAGATTTTCAGCGACTATAAAACGCTCAAAACTGGGGACGTTTTTACAATTGATTGGATAGCAGGCAGCGGCACCGTCTTGAGCATCAAAGGCAAGGCCTATGGCGAGCCGTTCAAAGAGCCGGAATTTTTTAACGCCTTATCACGCATTTGGCTAGGCCCCAATCCGGCCGATTACAAGCTGAAAGACGCTTTGTTGGGCAAAGCCTCCTAGGCAGCCTATCCCTCACGGGCTGAGGCCGCACAAAGCCGCAAGCTCTTTCAGGCTGTCTACATATGCGTTGGCGGGCACCTGGGTAATGGGTTCGCCGTGGTTGTAGCCGTAGCGCACCAACACCACTGGGCAGCCCGCTGCAAGGGCGGCTTGGGCGTCGTTGCTGCTGTCGCCCACCATCAGCGTGCGCGCGGGCTGGGTACCCAGAGCCTGGCAAGTTTTGAGCAGGGGTAGCGGGTCGGGCTTTTTGCGTTCAAACGCGTCGCCACCAAATACATGGGCGAAAAAGCCGTCCAAGCCTTTGGCTTTGAGCAATGGCAGCGCAAATGCAGCGGGTTTGTTGGTCAGGCAAGCCAGCGTGAGGCCCGCTGTTTGCAGGCTGTGCAAACCCTCGATCACCCCGGCATACACTTGGCTGGCTTGGCCGTTGATGTCGGAATAGTGCTTTTGGTAGCTCTGCATGGCAACGTCAACTGATATCTTGGTCGCTATATTTTCAATAGCTACTTGTGCTATATTTTGTTGGGCTAACGCACGTTTTTGCACAAAATTCAAGGTGCTAGCCACCAAATGCTCGCTGCCCTTGCCCACGGTCAGTTCAATAAAGGCGCGGTTTACGCTGGCATGGCCAAAGTCGGCCAACATGCGGTTCAGCGCGAGTTCAAAATCGCTCAGAGTGTCGATCATCGTGCCGTCCAGATCGATGATGGCGGCGTCAAAGTGCAGTGTCATGGGGTGTGGGGCAGGCTCGTTGGGTAGAGGCTTATGATAAATGCTCCACCACTCTGCGGGGCGCAGCCATGACCATCCACGTCCATACCCTAAACCGCGTCACGACCGTGCTGATAGACTGCCCCCAGGCCCGTAACGCGGTGGATGGCCCGACGGCACACGCGCTGTACCACGCCTTTTTGGCGTTTGATGCCGACCCAGCTGCGGATGTTGCAGTGCTGGCTGGCGCGGGCGGCACCTTTTGCGCGGGTGCAGATTTAAAAGCTTTGTCTGAAGGTTTGGGGCCTACATCGCGCGCCAACCCACTGGACGCGAACATGCAGGCCATCGCGCCCATGGGCCCGACCCGCTTGCAACTGAGCAAACCCGTCATTGCGGCGGTAGCGGGCTATGCGGTAGCGGGCGGTTTGGAGCTGGCACTGTGGTGCGACATGCGCGTGATGGAAGGCGATGCGCAGATGGGCGTGTTTTGCCGGCGCTGGGGCGTGCCTTTGATTGACGGTGGCACCGTGCGGCTACCGCGCCTGATTGGCCATGCGCGCGCGATGGATTTGATACTGACGGGCCGCGCTGTCGCCGCGCAAGAGGCGCTTGCCATCGGTTTGGCTAACCGCGTGGTGCCGGCCGGCCAGGCGTTGGCGGCCGCTCAGGCGCTGGGGCGCGAGATAGCCGCATTTCCGCAAACTTGCCTGCGCTCTGACCGCGCCAGCGCCATGGCGCAGTGGGGCTTAGACCAGAACGCCGCGCTGGCGCAAGAGTTTGTAAAAGGCTTGGCCACGCTTGGCAGCTATGAAGGTACCGCTGGCGCGGCGCGCTTTAGCGCTGGTGCCGGGCGGCATGGCAGCTTTGGCCCATAAGCGCCCCTCCCAAAAAATAGCCGGCTGTTGTCCAGCTCTGCCATTGGAAGGCCAGTTTTAACCCAGCGCCGCGCGCATGCTGTCGATTACCGACTTGTAATCCGGCTTGCCAAATATCGCGCTGCCCGCCACAAAAGTATCCGCCCCGGCATCCGCCACACGGCGAATATTCTCGGCTTTGATGCCGCCGTCCACTTCCAGTCGAATGTCTTTGCCGCTGGCATCAATCCGCTTGCGGATGGCTTCAATCTTGCGCAAGGCGCTATCAATAAAGCTTTGCCCGCCAAAACCGGGGTTCACGCTCATGACCATGATGAGGTCAATGTCATCAATCACCCAGTCCAGCACGTCCAGCGAGGCGGCGGGGTTAAGCACCAAGCCCGGTTGGCAGCCTTTGCTGCGAATGGCCTGAATGCTGCGGTGTACATGGGCCGTGGCGTCGGGGTGAAAGCTGATGATGTCGGCGCCAGCCTCGGCAAAGGCCGCCGCCAGCGCATCGACCGGCTGCACCATCAGGTGCACGTCCATGGGCACGGGCGACCCGTCCGCCCTTTTTGCGTGCGGTTTGATTGCTTGGCAGATCATCGGGCCAAAAGTGAGGTTAGGCACGTAATGGTTGTCCATCACGTCAAAATGTATCCAGTCTGCGCCTGCGGCGATGACGTTTTTGACCTCCTCCCCGAGTCGGGCAAAGTCCGCGGACAGGATGGAAGGGGCGATACGAAAGGGGGGGGTGGATGGTGAACGCATGGGCTGTATTTTCTCACTGCTTTCTGGCGCCGCCCCTGCACTACTGTTTTAGCAGCAGCTCGTGCGCTTTTTTATTGGGCCGAAGGCCAATTTTCCAGATGATCGAGGGGGTGAGGGTCACCGTTGTTTAACTAAGCACCGGTTTGGAAAATGCGCTAAATTGTGCTATATTCGTAGGTTCGCCGTGGAGAGATGGCCGAGTGGTTAATGGCAGCAGACTGTAAATCTGCCCTCTTACGAGTACGCTGGTTCGAATCCAGCTCTCTCCACCAG
>JAYUHM010000074.1:0-5797 GCA_043766985.1 Polaromonas sp. | reverse complement strand
AAAATCCATCCTGGCGAAGCCGCTACGAAGGACCTGTACCATCTGCCGCCTGAGGAAGATGCAAAAATACCAACCGTGTGCCACAGCCTGGACCAAGCGCTGGACTGCCTTAACGCAGACCGCGCCTTCCTGACCAAGGGCGGCGTGTTTACCGATAGCCTGCTGGACGCCTACATTGACCTGAAAATGGGCGAAGTAACGCGCCTGCGCCAAGCTACGCACCCGATCGAGTTCGACATGTACTACTCGCTGTAAAAACCGCTTAAAGCTGTACTTCGGTACAGTTTTTAGTTCAAAAAGGATGACTTAGTTCATCCTTTTTTGTTTTGTGACAACGGGTTATTTGATGTTTCTAAGAATTTACGTCATACTAACAGCCCAACCCGGGATAGCTTACGATCATGGTGACCGTATGACAAACTTAAAGCCTTTAGTGAACTTGTCTCTTCGTTCAGCTGCGCAAGCAGCTACTATTTTTATAGCGCCTATTATTTTAGTAGGTGCCGCCTCGGTGCAGGCGCAAACCATTTACCGGTGTCCGTCGGCTCAGGGCATTACGCCCTACACCAACGACAAGGTAGAGGCCGACCGCTTGAGCTGCAAGCCATTGGAAGGCGGCAACGTCACGGTAGTGCAGGGCACCCGCGTGCAAGCCGAGCCTAAGCCCAGCCCAGCCGCCGCCCCCGTGCGCGTAGCCAATGCCCCGCAGGCAGGCAGCCGCATAGACGGCGCCGAGCAGCGCTCGCGCGACTCTGACTCCAAGGCCATCCTGGAGTCCGAGCTGAAGAAAGCCGAAGCCAAGCAAGCCGAGTTGCTCAAAGAGTACAACAATGGCGAGCCAGAAAAACGCGGCGGCGAAGCCCAAAACTACCAAAAATACGTCGACCGGGTGGCCGAGATGAAAGCCGGCATTGCCCGTAACGACAGCGACATTGCTGGCATCAAGCGCGAGCTGGGCCGTTCGTCTACCTCTGCGCGCGCGCAATAAGCCGGCCTTTTTAGTCGGTTAGCGCCGTTCTGGCCCGGGGCTTGCTACGATACAGGCTTGAACCACTCCTCGCCGCCCCATCCCCCGCACCACCTGGCCTTGGACGCACTGGCCACGCTGGTGGCCGTAGTTACCCTGCGCTCTGAAGTGCTGTTTGCCAACGCAGCGCTGGAAGACGCGGTAGGTACGTCGCGCCGCATGATCGAGGGCACTCTACTCACCGACTATTTTGTCGAGCCGCAAGCGCTGGTGGCGGCCTTGGACGGGGTAGCGACCAATGCGTTTGCCACACTGCGCTACGACGCCTTGCTGCAAAAATCTGGCGCTGATGCCATACCCGTACACGTCATCATTGCGCAAACCGAGCGCGCCGATGAAGTGATTGTGGAAATGCTGCCGCTACTGCAGCAGGCCAAGCTGGACCGGGAAGAGCGCTTGGTAGACCAGGCGCAAGCCAACAAAGAGCTGATTCGCAATCTGGCCCACGAGATTAAAAACCCGCTGGGTGGCATTCGCGGCGCTGCGCAATTGCTGCAAATGGAGCTGGAGAGCAAAGAGCTGACCGAGTACACCCAGGTCATCATCCATGAGGCCGACCGTTTGCAAACCCTGGTAGACCGTCTGCTGGCACCCCACCGCAAACCGCATGTGGTGGCTGACGTGAATATCCACGAGGTATGCGAGCGGGTGCGCTCACTTATCGTAGCCGAGTTCCCTAAAGGCCTGCGCGTGGTACGCGACTACGACACCTCCATTCCCGACTTCAGAGGCGACAAAGAGCAACTGATTCAGGTGGTGCTGAACATTGCGCACAACGCCGCGCAGGTGCTGGGAGAGCGTATGGCCGCAGGCGACGCATGCATCACTTTCAAGACCCGCATTGCGCGCCAAACCACTTTCGGCAAAAAGCGCTACAGACTGGCACTGGAATTGCATGTCATAGACAACGGGCCGGGTATTCCGAACGAGATCAAAGACCGCATTTTTTACCCGCTGGTGTCGGGCAGAGAGGGCGGTTCAGGCTTGGGGCTGACATTGGCGCAAACCTTTGTGCAGCAGCACGATGGTTTGATTGAGTGCGAAAGCCAGCCCGGCCGCACAGCGTTTAAGATTTTGGTGCCGCTGCCTTGAATCGCGAGCCAGGTGTCAAGTGCAGTGGACAGGGAAAACATAGAAAGTAGAGGCGATAACCCATGAAGCCCATTTGGATCGTAGATGATGACCAATCCATCCGCTTCGTGCTGGAGAAGGCCTTGCTGCGTGAGGACCTGCCCACCCGCAGCTTTACTAACCCGCGCGACCTGCTGACCGCACTGGACAACACCGACGAGTCCGACCCCGAGAACCTGCCGCCCCAAGTGTTGGTAAGCGACATCCGCATGCCCGGTGGCTCCGGCCTGGACTTGCTGACCAAGGTGAAAGAAAAGCACCCCGGCCTGCCCATCATCATCATGACGGCGTTCAGCGACCTGGACAGCGCGGTGAACGCTTTTCAGCGCGGCGCGTTTGAATATTTGCCCAAGCCCTTTGACGTCTCCAAAGCCACCGAGCTGATTCGCCGCGCCGTAGAAGAAAGCCAGCGTGAAGACGTAGCGGTAGAGGCCATTGCCAACGCCCCCGAAATGCTGGGCCAGGCGCCCGCCATGCAAGACGTGTTTCGCGCCATTGGCCGCCTGAGCCAAAGTAATGTGACGGTGATGATCACTGGCGAGTCTGGTAGCGGTAAAGAGCTGGTGGCCAAAGCCTTGCATAAGCACAGCGCCCGCGCCAATGGGCCATTTGTAGCTATAAATACCGCAGCTATTCCCAAAGACCTGCTGGAGAGCGAGCTGTTTGGCCACGAGCGCGGTGCGTTCACCGGCGCGCAAACCATGCGCCGCGGCCGCTTTGAGCAAGCCGATGGCGGCACCCTGTTTTTGGATGAAATTGGCGACATGCCGTTTGACTTGCAAACCCGTTTGCTGCGGGTGCTCAGTGACGGCAGCTTTTACCGCGTGGGCGGGCATAACGCTATCAAGACCAATGTACGCATCATTGCCGCCACCCACCAGGACCTGGAGCAACGGGTGAAAGAAGGCGGCTTTCGCGAAGACTTGTTCCACCGCCTCAACGTCATTCGACTGCGCCTACCCGCCTTGCGCGAGCGGCGCGAAGACATCCCCGCGCTTACTAAACATTTCCTGCAGCAATCGGCCAAACAACTGGGCGTAGAGCCCAAACGCATCTCGCCAGCGGCCTTGGCGCGCTTGGCGACTTTTGCCTTCCCCGGCAACGTGCGCCAGCTGGAAAACGTGTGCCACTGGCTGACGGTGATGGCGCCTACCCAGGTAATTGACGAAAAAGACTTGCCACCCGAGGTGCTGGGCACGGAGCCAGCGCTGAGTGCGGCGGCAGGTTTGGCTGCAGGCCCCTCGTCCGCGAGCAGCGTAGTGGCCAATCCAGTCAGCCATGAGGCTGGAAGTACGGCCGGCTACAGCGTCCCATATGCTACTGATGGTATAGCTGCTAGTGCCCACCCTGCAACAGCTTCGGCGTCCATATACTCAGAACCAGTGACAGCGGGCGTGACGGCGCAGTCTTCGGGTTTTCATGACCCGATGTCAGCGCACCATGCCTTACAAACTGCCGCGCAAACCACCGCCGCGCCGACCGGGGCAGGGTGGGAGGCAGACCTGACAGCGCAGGCCCTGGCTATGCTGGCCACAGATGACGGCGATGTGTGGGACACCCTTACAGCACGCTTTGAGCGCACCCTCATTCAAGCCGCGCTGTCCACCACCCGCAACCGCCGCATTGAGGCAGCGGTCAAGCTGGGCATTGGCCGTAACACCATTACCCGCAAAATTCAGGAGCTGGGGCTGGAGTAACGTAGTTTTTCAAAAGAAATAGTGCCAATAAAAGAAGCGCCACTGAAGGCGCTTTTTTTGTGGCCGGTCTGCGCCGTTATCAAGTCCCTATCACCCCGCCGTCCAGCTTGCGAATCACCACGGTAGACGAGCGTGGCCTGCCGCCTGGCTTGAAGTCGGGCCAATTTGAAAACTTGGTGGGCTCGGCGGGGTCGCTGCGGTCGCTGGCGTTTTCGCCCGGGTGTTGTACGTTGATGAACATGGTGCGGCCGTCAGCCGCCCAAGTGCAACCGGTAATCTCGCAGTTAACCGGGCCGGTAAGAAAGCGCCGCGTTTCGCCGGTCGACGTGTCGCACGCCAGCATTTGGTTGCTGCCCATGTTTTGCAGCTCGCCTTTGTACATTTGGCTGGCGTGCATATCGGTTTGGATCCACAGAGTGCCGTTGGCGTCAAAGGTCAGGCCGTCTGGGCAGGCATAGATGTCACCCTTGACATTGCCTTTAGCCTCTGCGCGCCCTTGTGCCGGGTCGCCCGCCAGCACCAGGTGGTTCCAGCTAAAACGGGTGCCGTCAAAGTCGCCAGTGTCTTTCCAGCGGATGATGTTGCCCATCACGTTATTGGCACGCGGGTTGGCCGCGTCTACGGCGGGCTGGCCCGCTTCGCCGCGCGAGCTGTTGTTGGTCAGGGTGGCGTATACCCAGCCGCTTTTCTCGTCGATGGCCAGCCACTCGGGGCGGTCCATCTTGGTGGCGCCCAGTGCGTCGCTGGCCTGGCGCGCTTTGATAACGACTTCGCCTTGGTCGGCAAAGCCGTTGGCTGCCGTCAAGGGGCCTTGGCCGTGCACCAAGGGCAGCCACACACCACTGCCATCGGCGTTGTAGCGGGCGACATACAGCGTGCCGTGGTCTAGCAGCTCGCGGTTGGCTTGCGCTTGGGTTAAGCCCCCTGGTTTATTCTCGGCTGGCTTTATCTTGTCGCGGCTCACAAACTTGTAGATGTATTCAAAGCGCGCGTCTTCGCCGCTGTACACCACGGCGCGGTTGTCTTTGGTAACTGCCACCCACGCGCCTTCGTGCGCAGCGCGGCCCAGCGCCGTGCGCTTGATGGGCGTACTGGTGGGGTCCATTGGGTCAACTTCTACCACCCAGCCAAAACGGTTAAATTCGTTGGGGTGCTTGCTGGCATCAAAGCGCGCGTCATGCTCGGGCCACCCGTAGAAGGAGGTTTTAGGCAGGCCCCAGCGTTTTTGGTGTGCGTCAGGCGCGTCACCGCCGCCAAAGTAAAAGCGAAAATTCTCTTCCCCGCTCAGGTACGTGCCCCAAGGGGTTTTGCCAGAGGCGCAGTTGTTGATGGTGCCCAGCACCGTGCGGCCAGCCGGGTCAGCAGCGGTTTGCATCATCGCGTGGCCTGCGGCAGGCCCTTTCACTTCAAACGGCGTGCTGGCGGTAATGCGCCGGGCCAGGTTTGAGGGGCGCACCATCTCCCACGCGCTGCCTTTTTGCACCACCTCAATAACGCTGATGCCGTGCGCGGCTTGCGATTTTTTGACTTTCTCTGCAGTCCAGTCTTTCAAGCCGCCTACATGCAGTAGACCATCGTCCACGTACTCATGGTTCATCACCAGCAGGCCGCGCTGGGAGCCGGGCAGGGCGTAAAAATGCATGCCGTCATGGTGCATGCCCATTTGCACGGCTTGCTCGAGTGCGGTGTTGCCGCCGCCGGGATGGAACGCGGGCATGTTGCCCGGGACGCCGATGGGTTCGCCCCAGGCGGCGATGACCTCCGCCGCATAGCCATCGGGCACCACCAGCGCGTCGTTCGACGCCACCGGGATGCCCTTGAACGAAAACAAAGGCCCGGACGCGGGCACTGACGGGCCGCCGGCGCAGCCGGCAAGCAAACCGGGCACCACACCACCGGCCAAGGCCGCCAGTCCGCCTTGCAGAACCAGTCGCCGCGCCGG
>JAYUHM010000073.1:0-5803 GCA_043766985.1 Polaromonas sp. | reverse complement strand
AGATCAATACAAAACCCAGCGCGACCAGGGAATACAGCATGCCGGACATCAGCCCGCTGATGATTGTTTCTAAAACTGGTCCCATTTTTAATCCTCAATGACTCGTGCCAAGATAGGCGCTGATCACGTCTTTGTTGTTGCGTACTTCGTCAGGTGTGCCGTCGCCAATTTTTTTAGCATAGTCCAGCACCACCACCCGGTCTGAGATGTCCATCACCACGCCCATGTCGTGCTCAATCAGCACCACCGTCGTGCCAAACTCATCGTTCACGTCCAGCACAAAGCGGCACATGTCCTGCTTTTCTTCCACGTTCATGCCGGCCATCGGCTCGTCGAGCAGCAGTACTTGTGGCTCCATGGCCAGCGCACGGCCGAGGTCGACACGCTTTTGCAGACCGTAGGGCAACTGGCCCACAGGCGTTTTGCGGTAGGCTTGAATTTCCAGAAAATCGATGATTTTTTCAACCGCCTCGCGGTGCATGATCTCTTCTTTTTCAGCCGGTCCAATGCCAAAAGGGTTGCGAAAGGCCTGCGCCAAGATACCGCTTTTGATTTTCAGGTTGCGGCCCGACATGATGTTGTCCAGCACGCTCATGCCTTTGAACAACGCCAGGTTCTGGAAGGTGCGCGCCACGCCCATGGTGGCCACCTCGTGGCTGTTCATGTGCTTGAAGGTTTTGCCTTTGAAAGCAATGCTGCCCTCCTGCGGCTGGTACACCCCGTTGATGCAGTTGAGCATCGACGACTTGCCTGCGCCGTTAGGCCCAATGATGGCGCGAATCTCGTGCTCGCGCACGTCAAAGCTGATGTCGGTCAACGCTTTGACACCGCCAAAACGCAGGGAAATGTTTTTGACGTCTAGGATGACGTCACCAATTTTTTTACTCCTAGTGGGCTCGCGGCTCCGAGTGAAGAGGCGGAGAACTTCCGGACGCAGAGGACGCAAAAGTTACGCAGAGGACGCAAAAGAAAACCAAAAATTAATACAAAAAGAAAACTAGAAATTGAGACAAAAAGAATCGCAAAATTAATGCAAAAAAAGAAAATTCTCAAAAAATAATTTTGAATTTCTTTTCTCCCCTTTTGCGTCCTCTGCGTAACTTTTGCGTCCTCTGCGTCCGGCTGTCCGCTTTCGGTATTGGTATTCAAAGCGTATTTCATGCCGCCGCCTTCACCGGGGTAAACGTCTTCGCATCCGATATCTTCAAAGTAGCCGACACAGACCCGCTGCGGCCATCTTCAAACTTGACCACGGTTTCAATGAACTGTGACGTCGCGCCGTTGTACAGCCCGTCAATCAAGGGCTGGTACTTTTCGGCAATAAAGCCGCGGCGAACTTTGTTGGTACGGGTGAGTTCGCCGTCGTCGGCGTCCAGCTCTTTGTGCAACACCAAAAAGCGGCTGATCTGGCTGCCAGCCAGCATGGTGTCGCGCGACAGGTCGGCGTTGACCGACTCTACGCACTCTTTGATAAGCTGGTACACCTCGGGTTTTTGCGCCAAGTCGGTATAGCCCGCGTAGGGCAGGTTACGCCGCTCTGACCAGTTACCCACGGCGTCAAAGTCGATGTTCAGCATCACGCACACGCGGTCACGGCCATCGCCGTAGGCAACGGCTTCTTTGATGTGCGGGAAGAACTTGAGTTTGTTTTCCACATACTTGGGCGCAAACATCGCGCCGTCGTTCGCGCCACCTGCAATGCGGCCCACGTCTTTGACACGGTCAATGATTTTCAGATGGCCTTGCGCGTCGATAAAACCTGCATCGCTGGTGTGGTACCAGCCTTCAGCGGTTTTAACTTCGGCCGTGGCCTCTGGGTTTTTGTAGTATTCCTTCAGCAAGCCGGGGCTCTTCACCAAGATCTCGCCGTTCTCGGCGAGTTTGATTTCAACGCCTTCGATCGGTATACCCACGGTGTCGGCGCGGGCGGCATTGTCGGGCTGCAGGCATACAAATACGGCGGTTTCGGTGGAGCCGTAAAGCTGCTTGAGGTTAACGCCAATCGAGCGGTAAAAGGTAAACAAATCCGGGCCAATGGCCTCGCCTGCGGTGTAGGCCACGCGCACACGGCTCATGCCCAGGTTGTTACGCAAGGGGCCGTACACACACAGGTTGCCCAGCGCGTACAGGATGCGGTCACCCAGGCCTACGCTCTCGCCATTCATCTTGGCCGGGCCTACGCGCTTGGCCACATCCATAAACGTCTTGAACATCGCGCGCTTGATGCTGCCAGCGTCTTCCATGCGGATCATCACACTGGTGAGCAGGCCTTCAAACACGCGCGGTGGCGCAAAATAGTAGGTGGGGCCGACTTCTTTCAGGTCGATGGTGACGGTGGCCGCGTTCTCGGGGCAGTTAACCACGTAGCCACAGGCCAGCCACTGTGCGTAGCTGAAAATGTTTTGCCCAATCCATGCCAACGGCATGTAGGCCAACACTTCCTCCTGGTTGGTGAGCTTGTCAAACTTGGCGCCTGCAAAAGCGCGGTTAAGCAGCGTGTTATGGGTATGCACCACGCCCTTGGGGTTACCCGTGGTGCCGCTGGTAAAAAACATCGCGCCCACGTCGTCGGGTTGGACCTTGGCCACTTCGGCTTTGTAAAAGCCAGGGTTGGCAGCGGCAAACGCCACGCCGGTTTCCAGCAGGTTGTCGACGGCCACCAGGCCGGGTTCGTTGTAGTTGCGCAGGCCGCGTGGGTCGTCAAAAAATATGTTGGCCAGCTGCGGGCACTGCGCACGTATCTCCAGCATCTTGTCCACTTGCTCTTGGTCTTCTACCACCGCAAAGCGCACACCGGCGTTGTTGATGGGGAACACCACCTCAGCCGCGGCAGCGTCTTGGTACAGGGGCACGGGGATAGCGCCCAGCGACTGCGCTGCCAGCATGGTGGCGTACAGGCGCGGTCGGTTGGAGCCCACCACTACCAAATGCTCACCGCGTTGCAAACCGGCTTGGTGCAGGCCGCAGGCCATGTGCTCCACCATGGTGGCCAGCTGTTGCCAGGTGGTGGTTTGCCAAATGCCGTATTCCTTCTCGCGCATGGCAGGTGCTGCGGGCCGCTCGCTCGCATGCTTTAAAAGTAATTGGGGGAATGTATGCATAACGGTGGGAGCCCCTTTGGTAGCAGTTATTTGCCTCTTGCCGCGACTGTATGCCTCACTTTGACGTTATGATGTCTGTTGGACGACATTCGTGGGTTTGCCCTAGGGAGCGTTTACCCTTGGTTTTGTCGCCCAAACACCTATGATTGACTTTATATGACAAAACACGCCCCTGTAGAGCTCAGTTTGCACCAACGGCGGCGCTCGCCAACGGCGCTGGAGCTGCAAGCTATTCCCTGGCTGGGGCTGCTCAGCGCGCAAGAGCATCTGCGCGCCTGCGCCGCACTGCAGGTGGGCGACGCCGGGTCGGGCGACTATGTGTGCCGCTTTGGCAAACCCGTCACCTACTGGTTTGGCCTGATCGACGGCCTGCTGAAAATGAGCAACGAAACCGCCGACGGTCGCAACATCACCCTCATAGGCGTGCCACCCGGCGGCTGGTTTGGCGAGGGCACCGTGCTCAAGCAAGAAAACTACCGCTACAACATCCAGGCCCTGCGCCCCAGCGTGGTGGCGGGCATACCGGTAGAAACCTTCCACTGGCTGCTAGACCACAGCATCGGCTTTAACCGCTACGTGATGAACCAGTTGAACGAACGCCTGGGCCAGTTCATCGCCGCCCGCGAGAGTGACCGCAACCCCAACCCCGACGCCCGCGTAGCCTCCAGCCTGGCCACCCTGTTCAACCCCGTGCTCCACCCCCGCATGGGCGACGTGCTGCGCATCACGCAGCAAGAGCTGGCCTATCTGGTGGGGTTGTCACGCCAGCGCGTGAATGAGGCGCTCAGCACCCTACAGGCACGCGGGCTGGTGCGGCTGGAGTATGGTGGGCTGAAGGTGCTGGATATTGCGGCGCTGCGGTCGGCTGTGTTTGAGTGAGCTTACCATTAAATTGGCTACCAGCCCAATAGAACATAGCACAAGCAGCTATTTATAGTATAGCGCTTGTCGGCTGCCAAGGCAGCTTGGCAAGCGCCCGTCTACTGCGGTGTAGAATTTCCCCGCTTGGCGTGGGCCCTCTGCGTCTGGCACCCCTCATCTATTGGAGTTCTTCATGTTTTTTCGCCCACTGGTTGCTACTGCTGCGGCCCTGATTCTGGCTTTGTCACCTTTGGCGCAAGCCCAGACTGCCTCTGCGGTAGTTACGCCCGCGCCCGCAGCTGCAGCCGCAGCGCCCGCACAGGCTAAAGACGCCGATGCCAAGATGATCGAGGGCAAAGTGGCTACTTATGGCCGAAAATTCAATGGCCGTAAAACCGCCAGTGGTGAACGCTTTAACGCCGGTGCACTCACCATGGCGCACAAAACCTTGCCCTTTGGCACGCTCGTCAAAGTTACCAACTTGGCCAACAAGCGCAGCGTGGTAGTGCGCGTAAACGACCGTGGCCCAACCACGGAAGACCGCGTGGGCGACCTGACCACGGCAGCAGCGCGCAAAATCAAAATGATTCGCTCCGGCGTGGTGCAAGCCAAACTGGACGTGGTGGGCATGTCCAACTCGCGCAAGTCTAAAGCCCAAAAAGGCTAAGGGCAGAATGTGCTGATTGCCCAAGCGGGTGCCGTCAAGGCCAGAGAAATGCGGGGGTGAACCCCGTTTCTCGCCCTTAGAGTATGCTGAGCAGTGAGGCCAAAAAAAAAAGTGGAGTCGGACTCCACTTTTTTTTGACCGGGCTTGGGTCGCGTGCCGCAGTGGTGACGTTGACATAAGTAACCGAAAGGGCCTCTGGCCCATTAAAATGCAGCACCAGCTGCTCCTAAATTTATAGTAAATAATGACATGACCGAACCTACCCGCCTGAACAAACGCATGGCCGAGCTGGGCCTGTGCTCGCGCCGCGAGGCCGACGACTGGATAGAGCGCGGCTGGGTGCTGGTAAACGGCGCGCCTGCCGTGATGGGCGTGAAGGTGCTGCCCAGCGACAAGATTGAGGTGGACAAACGCGCTACCGGCGCGCAGGCGCAGCAGGTGACCGTGCTGCTGCACAAACCTATCGGCTATGTGAGCGGCCAAGCCGAAGACGGGTATGAGCCTGCCATCGTGCTGGTGAACCCGCGCTTTCACTGGATTGGCGACCAGACGAAAATTCATTTCCAAGGCAGCCATTTGAAAAGCCTAGCCCCTTCGGGCCGCTTGGACATTGACTCTACCGGGTTGCTAGTGCTTACCCAAGACGGCCGGGTGGCGCGCCAGCTGATTGGCGAAGACTCGGACATGGAAAAGGAATACCTGGTGCGCGTGAGCTACCAGGTAGCGCCCCAGCGCGTGACCGAGATGCCCGGCGCGGCCACGCACGGCAGGCAAGAGCCCATCTCGCAAGACGTGCGCAGCGTGTTCCCACCCGCCATGCTGGCCCGACTGCGCCACGGCCTGTCGCTAGACGGCCAAGCTTTAAGGCCCGCGTTGGTCGACTGGCAAAACCCCGAGCAACTGCGCTTTGTGCTCAAAGAAGGTAAAAAGCGACAAATTCGCCGCATGTGCGAGCTGGTGGGCTTGCATGTGACGGGGCTCAAGCGCGTGCGTATAGGCAATGTGGCCCTGGGCCAGCTGCCGGTGGGGCAGTGGCGCTATCTGGCGGCGCACGAGCGCTTCTGATCGGAGCCATTTTCGGTCGGTTTGACAAATTTGCATATTTGCGCAAAAATGCAAATATGCGTACCAGTATCGATTTTCCTGACCCCATCTTTCGCCACCTCAAAACGCG
>JAYUHM010000072.1:0-2151 GCA_043766985.1 Polaromonas sp. | reverse complement strand
ACAACGCGGCGTCGCCCTGCAGCCGCGGGCGGCGGCTCATGAGCAAGGCCCGCCACGGCGCATGCCAGGTGGTGTTGATGAACAGGTTTGAAAACGCGGGGTGGGCCTCGTCTGCCTTGGCATCGGCTAAGACCACTTCAAAGCTTGATATCACGTTGTACGTCACTGCGACGTCTTGCAGGTTGGTAATCACCACGGTGCGCAGCTCGGTGTCGTCTTCGGGGCTGACAAGTACGGTCGTGACCGCGTGCATCTGCTTCGACGTCGCATCAAACTGCACGCGGTCGGCCATAAAGCAGCAGCTGTAGCGCCACTGCGGGTGCGGAGCGGGGTGCGCCGTAACCGAATAAGCGGGTGAGTCTCTGCCTGCGCTGAGGTAGATAAAACTCCCGTACTCGTCGCGCAGCAAATCGTCCCGCCAGCGGCTGATGTTGTGCCAGGCGTGCTGGTACCGCCAGCGGCTAACGCCCGCGCCGTTGGGCCGCAGCGCCACGCTGTAGTGGCCGTTAGACAGCAAGTGAGTAGGTTGCCACTTGTATGTTTGCGGATTCACCGTGCGCGACTGAAAAGCGCTGTTGGGCGTGCCTTCGTCAAAGGCTGGTGCACTGCGCGGATTCGCACTGCTAATAATTTGCCGGGGGCAGCGCTCTTGCAGCAAGGTGTCGTAGGCCGCTACCAGCGGCGTTTGCGAAAACCAGCGCTGCGGCGCTTGATTGCACAGTACATTGCACAGCGCTACCAGGGCCATGCCCTGATGGTGGGCCATGTAGTTTTTAACGACGCTGAAGTTTTCGCTATGCGGTTGGTGTGCGGCGGTAAAGTCAACCGCGTCCATGAAACCGAATTCACCCCGCGTGTTCAGCAGCTCCAAGCGCCGCAGGTTGGCAATAGCTGGTTTGGGCAGCAGCATGGTTGCCATCAGGCTGGCGTACGGTGCCACCACTTTGTCGCTGGCCGGTGTGCGCCGAAGCGCCAGGCGCGGTACGCCAAAAGGTGAATACTGGTAGGCCAGTGAATGGTCTTGCGCAAAGTAGGCTGATTCAGACACCCCCCAAGGCAGGGCTTGTGCAGTACCAAACAATTGCTGCTCCATTACACCGGCCAGGCTGGACGAATGCAACAGCCCTTGCTCGGGTTCTTGCATCACCAGGGACGGCATCAAGTATTCAAACATGGAGCCTGACCATGACTTGAGCCCGGGCGTGACCCCGCTTGATAAAAATGCGCGGCCAAGCGCCATCCAGTGGCGGCGGGGCACATCGCCTTTGGCAATGGCAACAAAGCTGGCCAGCCGCGACTCAGACGCCAGCAGATCGTAGTAGCTGGCATCCAACACATGGTCTTGCACGCGCAAGCCGATATGAAACAAGTGCCGCTTGGAGTTGTAAAGACTGCTGAAGTTCATGGCCATGCACAGCGCCATGCACTGCGCTGCCGTGCTGTCCAACTGCTGCTTTTCGACCGCTGTGGTGTCTGCTTTGCGTGCCAAGTCGCTGCACGCACCGCTGGTGGCCAGCAAGTGCCCAGCGAGGTTGCCACTGTCGACCGTGGACACATAGGCGGGCTGCAACACTTCTAGCGTTTCGGTCTGATACCAGTTGAATAAATGGCCGTCGTACTTGGGCAGCTTGTCTATCGTGGCCAAGGTGGCTTGCAGGCGGCTGATTGTCTGTTCCGTGTTGATCCAGCCGAACTCGCGCGCGCAGGTAACGGTCAGCAGATACAGCCCGATGTTGGTGGGCGAGGTGCGGTGCGCTAACGTCGGCTCAGTATCAATTTGCAGATTGTCGGGCGGCAAATGGTTATCAAGCGGGGTGATGCAGTGTTCAAAAAAGTGCCAGGTGTCGCGCGCAATGCCCATCAGGTAAGCGCGCTCGCCATCGTCAAGCCGCTGGGCTTGGGGTTGGCGTGCGGGCAGGCTGGCCCACCAAGCAAAAGCAGGGCTTAGCGCCCACAGCGCAAACAGCGCAGCGCCGGCCGCTGGGTGCGGGCTGTACAGCAGCGCCAGTGCGCCCAATGCAATGGATGCCGTTGCCGTCAGAGCATGTTTGCGCACAAAAGCACCCAGCGTGTATTTGGCGGCGGCTTGGGCTTGGGCGGCAGTGGTCCACTGCAGCAAATGCTTACGGCTGATGCCCATGCGCCACAGGG
>JAYUHM010000071.1:0-5823 GCA_043766985.1 Polaromonas sp. | reverse complement strand
GTAGCGGCATAAAGGAGGAGTCGCTGGCCCTAGGCCAGCACGGGGGACAGCCGCGTAGCTGAAGTAGCGCCGTCGACCTGATCCAGTACAACAGCAGGCGCAAAGCTGTGTCCCCCTCTTCAACCTGCAACAACAATCAAACAACCAAAGGCTCTTCCCGCATAGCCTCCACCTGCTCCTGCAAAAGTTGCACCTGCTCATGCCAATACGCACTGGTGCCAAAGTGCGGGAAGGCGATGGGAAAAGCCGGGTCGTCCCAGCGGCGGGCTAGCCAGGCGCTGTAGTGGATCAGGCGCAGGGTGCGCAGCGGCTCAATCAAGGCCAGCTCGCGCCGGTCAAACGGACGAAACTGCTCATAGCCGTCCAGCAGGGCCGAGAGCTGCAAGGTGCGCTGCCTGCGGTCACCCGACAGCAGCATCCACAGGTCTTGCACCGCCGGGCCGGTGCGCGCGTCGTCCAAGTCGACAAAGTGCGGGCCTGCGGCTTGCGTGGTGCTGCCTTCGGGCGTCCACAAGATATTGCCAGGGTGGCAGTCGCCATGCAGACGGATGTGTTGAATAGCGTGCGAATCAGAGTGTAATAGTCCATTAGCCATTGTTCCATGGGCACAAGCAGCTACTAAATCAATAGCTATTTGGTACACATCCTTCCATACGCCGCGCACCTCGTTGGCTACCATCTCATGCGTAAGCAGCCAGTCGTGCGGTTCGGTGCCAAAGGTTTGCACGTTCAGTGCGGGGCGCACGGCAAAGGGCTGCGCTGCGCCCACGGTGTGAATGCGCGCTAAAAAGCGGCCAATCCACTCTAGCGTATCCAGGTCTTCCAGCTCGGGCCTGCGGCCACCTTTGCGTGGGCTGATGCTGTAGCGAAACCCGTGGGCGTGGTGAAGGGTTTGGCCACCGAAAACGATGGGCGAAGCCAGCGGAATTTCTGCGGCCATCAGCTCGGCGGCAAAGCTGTGTTCTTCCAGAATTTGCGCGTCGCTCCAGCGCTCGGGGCGGTAAAACTTGGCGACCACGGCGCTACCGTCTTCGGTGTGTGCCAGGTACACGCGGTTCTCGTAGCTGGAGAGGGTCATCAAGCGGCCATCGCAGGCGACACCGGCGGATTCGAGTGCGTCCAGCACTACATCAGGTGTCAGGGCTTCAAAGGCGTGGGGCATGCTATTTATAAGGAAAATAGGCTATTAGCCCAATAGAATATTGCACAGGCTGCTAGAAAATATATAGCATTACTGCGGCTGCGCATGCAGGGACAGCATGTGCCCCACCCGTGCATCGCCCATGCCTGCGAGCACTTGCGCGTAGGCCGTTTGCGCCGCCTGCGCGCCGTGGTGGTGCTGCACTTGTAGCCAGGGCTGCTTCGCCTGGGTGACCGATTTGCAAAACGCGCGCCATGCGCCCACCACGTTGCGGCCAAAGGCCTCTGACCCCCAGTCGGCGTAGCGTTTTTTGATTTGCGCAGGTGCAAAAAACAGCACCGGCTTGGGGCCAGCCAAGTCTTTGCCACTGCCCAAGCTCTCCACATGGGTGCCGCCTATCGAGCAGCTGTAGGCCAGCTTGGCAAAGCGCGCGTGGATAGCGCTGCGCAACTGGGCATTGCCTGCAAAGTCTACGTACACGCAGGCGGCGTCGGCGGCTACTTGGCCCAGTTGCTCGTAGCCGAGCACGCGATGGTAGCAGCCCAGGCTCTCGCAGAACGCCCGGTTGCGCTCAGACGTCAGGCCCACCACTTCAATGCCATCGCGCTGGTGCAATTGGTGCGCCGTGCCGTAGGCCGTTTTGCTGGACGCGCTGGACAGCAGCATGGTTTTGGCGCCAAAAAATGCGTTGTCCGCCAGAAAATCATCGATTAAAAACGAGGTGATAAATAAAGGCCGCAACAGTGCTTGAATGTCCTCGGTCTCTGTCGTGTACAGCGGGTCGGTTTTGCAGCGCATGTACTGGTTGTACACCGCGTGCAGTTCTTTGCGGCGCGGCGCAGCGTCCATAAAGCCGCCCTCGCTCAGCTTGCCAGGCGACAGCACCGCGTGCGAGGCAAACGGCCAGTAGCCATACAACCGTTCGCCCACCGCCACACCGGGGTGGCTGCTTTGCACCACGGTGCCAAAACCCCACACGGGAATGGTGCCCCAACCGTCTTGCCCGGTGGGGTAAAAATCCCAGTAACGCATGGCGTCGCCAAACGCGGCGTAGGTGATGTTGTTGGACGTGAAAGAAAACTTCTCAACCCGCACGCGTATGTCGCCATCTGCCAGTGGCACGTCGTCTGATGTGCGCAGCTGGGTTTGGCTGAGTTGGGACTTTTGAACTAGGAGTGTGGTGGTAGTCATGGGGCTAACGATAGCGTATTTTTGTTGTCGATGCTAAAAGATTGCGCGCCGAATTGCGTGAGAAATTGCTAACCGCTGGGGTTCGGTTGGTTACGCACGGTTAGGTGTTTGCCATCCGCCCTCATACTGGGGTACCAGAAATCGGTCGGCTGGCAAACACCTAACCGTGAGCAACCAAAGTAGCGTACTACCGGTAGTTTCGGCAAAAACCAAGCCACCAATACGGGTAGCGCGCAACGATGGTCGCGAGGCGAATTAGCGTATGCCAAATGACCGATTTCTGGTACCCCAGTATGAGGGCGGTTGGCATACGCTAATTCGCCCGAAGAAGCACACGCTGCGCATCCTCGGCCGAGGGGGCATTAATCCACCTGCGCCATCTCCTCACCCAGTTGAATGCTCCGAGCCGCAGACCACTGCGCATTGAACTGCACGCGTATCTTGGGCCACAGCATCACCACTGTCGAGCCGAGTAAAAACCTGCCCATCTCATCGCCCTGCTGGAACGTAATCTTCCCATCGTCATAGCGCCACTCCCGCACATCACCCGTGCGCGGCGGGTTGACCACGCCGTGCCATGGGGTGTACATGCTGCCCACAATCGTGGCACCTACCAGCACGTTGACAAACGGGCCATGCGGCGTGTCAAACACACACACCACACGCTCATTGCGCGCAAACAGCCCGGGTACACCACGCGCAGTGGTTGGGTTAACCGAGAACAAATCGCCAGGAACATAAATCATGCGGCGCAGGGTGCCCGCGCAGGGCATGTGAATGCGGTGGTAATCTTTGGGCGAGAGGTACAGGCAGGCAAAATGCCCATCGTCAAACTGCGCTGCCAGTGCGGGGTCGCCGCCCACCAGCGCGCGGGTGCTGTAGCTGTGGCCCTTGGCTTGAAAAATTTGGTCATGCGCAATGGCCCCAAACTGGCTGATAGCACCGTCTACCGGGCACACCCAAGTGGCTTTCGCCAACGGCCGCGCGCCATCTTTCAAGGCACGGGTGAAAAATTCATTGAACGTGGCGTAGCTGGCAGGATCGGGATTGGCCGCCTCAGCCATGTTCACCCCGTAGCGGCCAATGAAGTTGCGAATGATGGCCTGCGTGATGCCGCCCCAGCGCCCACCGGCTACAAAGCCTGCAAACTGGGTGATGGCTTTTTTGGGCAGCAGGTATTGGAGCAGTACGGCAGAGCGGTCAGACACGGGGGGCTTTCATTCAAGAACGGGCGTTCTGGGTCGGGAAGTCGGGTTTTGATTTTAGCCGCCATGCGATGCTGCCAAAGAGAGTGACAATACCGCCATGTACGAGCCCTTATTTTCAGTACGCCACTTGCACAAACGCTATGGCGACAACACCGTGGTCAACGACCTGTCGTTTGATATTGCCCAAGGCGAATGCCTGGGTGTGATCGGCCCCAACGGCGCAGGCAAAACCACCACCATCCGCATGTGCCTGGGCCAAACCGCGCCCGATGCTGGCGAGATCCATGCGCTGGGCATGCGCATGCCGCAAGACGCGCGCGCCATCAAAGCGCGCCTGGGCGTGGTGAGCCAGTTTGACACGCTGGACCCCGACTTCAATCTGGAAGAAAATCTGCTGGTGTAAGGCCGCTACTTTGGCATGAAAACCGCTGCCATCCGCGCACGGGTGCCCCAGCTACTGGAGTTTGCCTCGCTGACCCACAAGGCTAAATCCAAGCCCGGTGAGCTGTCAGGGGGCATGCGGCGGCGCCTGAGCCTGGCACGGGCCTTGGTAAACGACCCCGACCTGCTGCTGTTGGACGAGCCCACTACAGGGCTTGACCCGCAAGCGCGCCACCTGATGTGGGAGCGCCTGCAGGTACTGCTGCAGCAAGGCAAGTCGATCTTGCTCACCACCCACTTTATGGACGAGGCTGAGCGCCTGTGCTCGCGTCTATTGGTCATTGACCATGGCAAAAAAATTGCCGAGGGCAAGCCGCGTGCATTGATTGCAGAACACCTGGAACCCGATGTGGTGGAAGTGTTTGGCCAAGGCGCTGTAGCGCTGCAAAACAGCCCCTTGGTGCAGCACGCGGCGCGGGTAGAGGTGAGTGGAGAGACGGTATTTTTCTACACCCGCGACGCCACCGCGCTGCTGCTGGCGCTGCAAGCGTACCCACAGTTGCGCACCTTGCACCGCCCGGCTAATTTGGAAGATTTGTTCCTGAAGTTGACGGGTCGGCAGATCCGTGAGGAAGGGTGATCGCTATGAATACAGCAGCTACTGATGCTGATACTGCATTGGCTAACAGCAAAAATGCTATGAAATCACCCTCTTTGTGGCGGGTGCCATCCATCACCTGGCGCTGGTGGCCCGTGTTTCTGCGTAACCTCCTGGTGTGGAAAAAACTCGCCATCCCCAGCCTGGTAGGCAATATCGCCGAGCCCTTGATCTGGCTGGTGGCGTTTGGCTACGGCATGGGGGCGCTGGTAGGCCAGGTCACGCTAGACGGCCAACCAGTGCCCTACATGCTGTTTTTGGCCAGCGGCTCAATCTGCATGAGCGCCATGCAGGCCGCCAGCTTTGAGGCGCTGTACTCGGCCTTCTCGCGCATGCATGTGCAAAAAACCTGGGACGGCATCATGAATGCGCCGGTGAGCCTGGACAACATCGTGCTGGCCGAAATGCTGTGGGCCGCGTTCAAGTCGCTGTTCACGGTGACCGCAATTCTGGGCGTGATGCTGGTGCTGCAAATCAGCCATTCCCCCAAGCTGTTGCTGGCCTGGCCGGTGCTGCTGGGCGTGGGCATCACCTTCAGCTGCATTGCGCTGGTCTTCAATGCGCTGGCCAAGGGCTACGATTTCTTCACCTACTACTTCACGCTGTTTCTGACGCCCATGATGTTCCTGAGCGGCATCTTCTTCCCGCGTGAGCAGTTGCCGCCCTTGGTGCGGGCGATGTCAGACTGGTTGCCGCTGACCAACGCGGTGGAGCTGGTGCGCCCCCTGTTCATGGACCAATGGCCGGCACACCCGCTCAAGCATGTGCTGATGCTGGCGGTGTTCGCCGTGGGTGGCTTCTGGCTGGCGCTGGGGCTGACGCGAAAGCGGTTTGCGGGCTAGCCAGTTTCCTCAGGCCGTCCGGGCCGCTTCCTTGATCAGGTCGGCCGCCTTCTCGGCAATCATGATGACCGGCGCATTGGTGTTGCCACCGATCACGCGCGGCATGATGGACGCATCCACCACGCGCAAGCCGGTCAGGCCATGCACGCGCAGCTTGGCGTCAACCACATCCATCGGCCCGTTGCCCATGCGGCATGAGCCGACGGGGTGATAGACCGTGTCGGCCCGGTCGCGGATGAACTGCTCGATCTGAAGGTCGGTCTGCGCTTCGCGCGAAGTGGCAATCTCTTTAGCACCATAGGCGGTGAGTACCGGCTGGGCCAGAATGTTGCGTACCAGCTTGAAGCCGCGAATCATGCGGTCCATGTCGTCACGCTCACCCAGAAAGTTCGGGTCAATCAG
>JAYUHM010000070.1:0-2171 GCA_043766985.1 Polaromonas sp. | reverse complement strand
TTTATCAGTCTATCTGAAAAATCACTTGGACGAAACAATACGGTGTTTTTACACTTGCATCCAACCAAGGAGACGCCGCGTTGAACTTATTGAACTTGCTACCCGACCATCCCCGCCACACCCACGCTGTCGTCATAGGCGCTGGCACCATGGGGGCCGATGTGGCCATCGTCCTCGCGCGCGGAGGCTGCCGCGTGACGGTGGTTGACCCGACTGCGGCCAAGCGCGAGCAACTCATCGCACACGTACTCGCTGGCCTGGAGCCGCTGGGTTTGGTGGCGCGGGCAGACAAGGTACGGGCGGTCGCCACGCTGCCCGAGGTGCATTGGGCCGATGTTGCGCTGGTGATCGAATGCATCCCCGAAAAGCTGGCGCTCAAGCAGACGCTGTTTGCAGAACTGGTGCAACGCGCACCCGCCACGACCGTGCTTGCCAGCAACAGCTCCAGCTTCCCGATCAGCGCCATCGCGCAGGGCTTGAGCACGCAGGAACGCATGCTGGGGCTGCACTTTTTCATGCCTGCGCATCTGGTGCCGCTGGTGGAGGTCGTGTTGGGGCCGCAATCAGACATCGCGCAGGCCGAGCGGCTGTGCAGCTACATGCGCGGCTGCGGCAGCGTACCGGTGCTGGTGCGCAAAGACAAACCGGGGTTTTTAGCCAACCGCCTGCAGCATGCGCTGGCGCGGGAAGCCTTTGCCATGATTGACGAAGGCATCGCCAGCGCGGAAGACGTCGACAATGCCGTGCGCTTTGGTTTCGGCTTTCGCTACCTGGCAGCCGGCCCTGTGCTGCAGCGCGACCATGCGGGGCTGGACGTGCACTGCGCCGCCGCCGCCACGATCTACCCCAGTCTGTCCAACTCGGCCACGCCCGCCCATGTGCTGCAAGACCATGTCACCGCCGGAAAATTGGGCATGAAAACCGGTGCGGGCTTTTACGACTGGCCTGAGGAGCGTCGCCAAACCGAACGGGCGCGTTACGACCAACTGCTGCAACAAGGGTTGGATTTGCTGGCGGCGGATTTGCCACCGTTAGACAGAAGTTTTTGATCGAAGTTTTTAATGCAATTTATGAACGCTATGACCTCCAACCCCCTCATCATCACCGTCGCACCCAATGGTGCCTACAAATTAACAGCCGACCACGCCGCCGTGCCGCTGACGGCACAAACTCTGGCCACCACCGCCAAAGCCAGTCTGGACGCGGGTGCGGCCATGCTGCACATGCACATCCGCGATGCAGAGGGCAAACACAGCCTGGACGTGCAGGGCTACCGCGACGCGCTGCAGGTGGTCAAAGCTGCCGTGGGTGACGAGATGGTGTTGCAAATCACCAGTGAAGCGGCGCGCGTCTACCAGGCGCCTGAGCAAATCGCCATGGTGCTGGCTTTGCGGCCCGAAGCGGTGTCGGTGGGCTTGCGTGAACTTGATCAGCCCGCCATTGGCGACGCGGGTTTGAGCCAATTTTTTGGCTGGCTGGCCCGCGAGCGGGTCATGACGCAGGTGATTTTGTATGACGTGGCCGATCTGCAGCGCTGGCAGCAGCTGCGCGCCAGCGGCGTCATCCCCGACGCGCCGTGGTTTTTGCTGTTCGTGCTGGGCCGCTACACGGTGGGGCAAACCTCCAGCCCGCTTGATTTGGTGCCTTTTGTGCATGCCCACACCGGCACCGAGCCGTGGGCCATGTGCGCTTTTGGCGCGACGGAGCATGCCTGCGCCGCCGCAGCGGCTGCTTTGGGCGGGCACGCGCGAGTGGGGTTTGAGAACAACCTGCTGCTCAAAACTGGCCAAACTGCGCCCGATAATGCCGCTTTGGTACAGCAAGTCGCCCAGGTGGCGGCCAGTTTGGGACGTCCCCTGGCCACTGCGTACGATATTCGCCAGAGGTTTGCCGGGCTTTGATCACAATACGATTTTTTTAAACGACACAGGAGACACCATGAAACGCCAACATTTTCTTAAAACCGCAATGCAACTGAGCATCGCCACCGCCCTTTCCACGCTCGCTTGGCTCCCTGCAGCCAGTCAAGCGCAAGAGGCGTATCCCAGCAAAACCATCCGTTTCGTCGTACCCTACCCACCAGGCGGCCCGACTGATTTGATGGCCCGACTGCTGCAGGGTGAATTACAAACACGGCTTGGCGTGTCCATCATCGTTGACAACAAAGCCGG
>JAYUHM010000069.1:0-15534 GCA_043766985.1 Polaromonas sp. | reverse complement strand
AGCGGATGCGCGCTGCCCGTCCCTACAGCGAAAAAATCCGCAACATGGCGGCTAACCTCGGTCAGGCCAACCCAGAATACACGCACGCGTTCATGAAGACGAACGATGCCAAATCTGCCGGCTTTATCGTGGTGTCGACCGACAAGGGCCTGTGCGGCGGCATGAACACCAACGTGCTCCGCGCCGTGACCAACTTGCTGCGTACTAACCAGGCTGCGGGCGTGAGCGCGCAGGCTGTGGCTATCGGTAACAAAGGCCTCGGCTTTTTAAACCGTGTAGGCGCCAAAGTGGTGGCGCATGCTACCCAGTTGGGTGACAAGCCGCATCTGGACAAACTCATCGGCCCCGTCAAGGTGCTGCTGGACGCGTACGTCAAAGGCGAAGTCAAGTCGGTGCACCTGTGCTACACCAAGTTCATCAACACCATGAAGCAAGAGCCCGTGGTGGAGCAGTTGTTGCCCCTGTCGCAAGACAAGCTGGTGGCCGAGAAAACGGCGCATGGCTGGGACTACATCTATGAGCCGGATGCGCAGGCCGTCATCGACGACTTGCTGCTGCGCTACGTGGAGTCGCTGGTGTACCAAGCCGTGGCCGAGAACATGGCGTCTGAGCAATCAGCGCGCATGGTGGCCATGAAGTCGGCTACTGACAACGCAGGTAGTGTGATTGGTGAGCTCAAGCTCATCTACAACAAAACCCGCCAAGCAGCGATTACCAAAGAGTTGTCCGAAATCGTCGCTGGTGCGGCTGCGGTCTAAAAGATTAATTGATTATTTAATTGGAGCAAAAAATGGCTCAAGGAACTATTGTTCAGTGTATCGGCGCAGTGGTTGACGTGGAATTTCCACGCGATCAAATGCCCAAAATCTATGACGCCCTGAAAATGGCCGGCTCCGCGCTGACATTGGAAGTGCAGCAGCAACTCGGCGACGGCATCGTGCGTACCATTGCGCTCGGTTCGTCTGACGGCTTGCGCCGCGGCATGGTGGTGACCAACACCAACAACTCCATCCAGGTGCCCGTGGGCAAAGCCACCCTGGGCCGCATCATGGACGTGCTCGGCGCGCCCATCGACGAGCGTGGCCCCGTGAGCGCTGAGAAAACAGCCTCCATCCACCGCAAAGCCCCCACGTACGACGAACTCAGCCCTTCGCAAGAATTGCTGGAGACCGGCATCAAGGTGATTGACCTGGTGTGTCCGTTTGCCAAAGGCGGTAAGGTCGGCTTGTTCGGCGGCGCAGGCGTAGGCAAGACCGTGAACATGATGGAACTGATCAACAACATCGCCAAGGCGCACAGCGGCTTGTCCGTGTTTGCTGGTGTGGGCGAGCGTACCCGTGAAGGTAACGACTTCTACCACGAGATGGCAGATTCTGGCGTGGTGAACCTCGAGAAACTCGAAGACTCCAAAGTCGCCATGGTCTACGGCCAGATGAACGAGCCACCGGGCAACCGTTTGCGCGTGGCCCTGACGGGCTTGACGATTGCTGAGTCCTTCCGCGACGAAGGTAAAGACGTTTTGTTCTTCGTGGACAACATTTACCGCTACACCTTGGCCGGAACCGAAGTGTCCGCACTGTTGGGCCGTATGCCTTCCGCCGTGGGCTACCAGCCAACTCTGGCCGAAGAAATGGGCCGCTTGCAAGAGCGCATTACGTCCACCAAGGTCGGCTCCATCACGTCCATCCAGGCCGTGTACGTGCCAGCCGATGACTTGACCGACCCGTCACCCGCCACCACCTTTGCGCACTTGGACTCCACCGTAGTGTTGTCCCGTGACATCGCCTCGCTGGGTATTTACCCCGCAGTGGACCCACTCGATTCGACCAGCCGCCAGCTGGACCCGAACGTGGTGGGCGAAGACCACTACAACACGGCCCGCGCTGTGCAGGGCACCTTGCAGCGCTACAAAGAGCTGCGCGACATCATTGCCATCTTGGGCATGGACGAACTCGCCCCTGAAGACAAGTTGAGCGTGGCCCGTGCCCGCAAAATCCAGCGCTTCTTGAGCCAGCCTTTCCACGTGGCTGAAGTGTTTACCGGTTCACCTGGCAAGTACGTCACCTTGGCCGAGACCATTCGTGGCTTCAAGATGATTGTCAACGGCGAATGTGACCACATGCCAGAGCAAGCGTTCTACATGGTCGGCACGATTGATGAGGCTATTGAGAAAGCCAAGAAGGTCGCGTAAGCGCTAACTGAAAGGAACGACCCATGTCCACCATTCACGTTGATGTAGTAAGCGCTGAAGAGTCCATCTTTTCGGGCGAAGCTAAGTTTGTGGCTTTGCCAGGCGAGGCGGGCGAGCTGGGCATTTACCCACGCCACACACCGCTGATCACCCGCATCAAAGCGGGCTCGGTGCGCATTGAAAAAGCCGACGGTACGGAAGAGTTCATCTTCGTGGCGGGCGGCCTGCTTGAAGTGCAGCCGAACTGCGTGACAGTGTTGACGGATACCGCAGTGCGCGGCAAAGATCTGGACGACGAGAAAGCCAATGCGGCTATGGCTGCGGCCAAAGAAGCGCTGGATAACGCCAAGGGCGAGATCGACGTCGCCAAGGCGCAGTCCGAACTGTTTGTGATGGCGGCGCAAATCGCTGCCTTGCGCAAGTTCCGTCAGAAGAAGTAATCTGCCCCCATTGGGTTGCTTGAAAAACCACCTTCGGGTGGTTTTTTTACGCCTATGGGAAATGGCATGAGAGCACGCGGCCTGTTTGACCAAGGGTGATTGTGAAATAGTAAAACAAGGCCTTACCAACCCCGTCAAGAACCCAGTACCATTGGGGCTATGGCCAAGTACCAATTTACCGTTCAAGTGCAACCAGAGTATCTCGCAGACCAGTCCGCGCCCGACGAGGGCGTCTACACCTTTGCCTACACCGTCACTATCACCAACACTGGCCATGTGCCAGCGCAGCTTATCTCGCGTACCTGGAACATCAACGATGCCGATGGCCGCAACGACAAGGTCAAAGGTCTGGGCATTGTGGGCGAACAACCGCTGCTCAAACCCGGCGAGAGTTTCCAATACACCAGCGGCTGTCGCCTGCGCACGCCCACTGGCACCATGCACGGCAGCTACTTTTGCGTGGCCGAAGACGGCGAAAAGTTTGACGCCGACATTCCCATGTTTGTACTGGATGCGCTAAGCGCGTTGGGCGGCAAGCCCACTATGCATTAAGGCTTTGCGGCCTCAAAAGTACCCGACGTTTGCACTCGCTACAACACAACAGCCATGGGCGAATTTGACCTGATTGCGCGTTACTTTCAGCGCGCCAAGCCGTTGGGTGACGCCGTGGCGCTTGGCATTGGCGACGACTGCGCTCTGCTGGTCCCGCGTGCGGGCATGCAACTGGCTATCAGTTCGGACATGCTGGTGGAGGGCCGCCATTTTCTGCCCACGGTATCGCCCGAAGCCCTGGGCCACAAGGCGCTAGCCGTCAACCTGAGCGATCTGGCCGCCTGCGGTGCCCGGCCCTTGGCTTTTACCTTGGCGCTGGCGCTACCGCGTGTGGACGAAGCTTGGTTAAGCGGTTTCTCCAAAGGCCTGTTTGCACTGGCCGATGCGCATGGCTGCAGCTTGATTGGCGGCGACACCACGGCTGGGCCGCTGAACATTTGCATCACCGTGATGGGCGAAGTGCCCCCAGGCCTTGCCCTGCTGCGCAGCGGCGCACAGCCGGGCGACGACATCTATGTGAGTGGCCATGTGGGCGATGCCCGCCTGGCACTAGAGGTGTTTCGCGGCAACGTAGAAGTAGATGCTGCTCTGTTTGCCCAAGCCCGCCAGCGCATGGAACGGCCCATACCGCGCGTGCAGCTAGGTATAGCCTTGCGCGGCATTGCCAGCGCCGCACAAGACGTGAGCGACGGCCTGCTGGGCGACCTGGGCCACCTGCTCAAAGCCAGCCACTGCGGCGCTGAAATTGCTATAGATAAAATAGCAGCTTGTGCCATATTCTACGGGGTTGAGCACGGTTTTAGCTTGGATTTTTGCCGCCAGATGACTGCCAGCGGCGGCGACGACTACGAGCTGTTATTTACCGCGCCCGTAGCCGCCCGCGCGCAGGTGGCTCAGGCCGCTAGCCGTTCTGCCGCACCCGTGACGCGCATTGGCAACACCACCGCCACGCTGGGCCTGGTGCTGCGCGATGCGGCGGGGGCCGAGGTGGTTAATACTTTTGGATCATTTGATCACTTCAAGACCTAAGGCGGGCTGAACGAGATCGACTTTTTGGCGCAGCGGCCGCAAGGCCATGGAATGCGGTCGTAAGTGTTTTAAATTGATGCGGACTGGGTGGCGCTAGCGGGCTGTTAGCTACTGAACCGGGGAAGCAATTGCGGTTAGACTCGATGCGCCATAGTAGTTACATTTTGAATACCCTCACGAGACAATAAGGTTCTGGATGCCCGCCTGGATTCATACACTGCTGGACATGCTTTCCCAAGTCACGGGGGGCCATGGCGGCATTGACAATGTGATCGTCAACTACGTGTTTGCAGCCGTGTTTTATGGCGTGCTGCTCGCGGTGGCGCGTGCCAAATACCGCCGCGAGCCCCAGCCACGCGAGCAGTTGTTGATCTGGGGGTTTGGCCTGGGCCTGGCGCGTGAGCTGTTCATGCTGCTGCTGGCAACGATCCAGGCTTTCAAAGGGATTGACCCACTCAGCTTGCATGGGGTGTTCCCGCCGCTGGAGCACGCGGTGCGCACCGTGTCTTTGATCATCATTGCCGCTGCCTATTTGCGCTACTTGTTGGACGACTCTGCCCGGCTAACGCGCCGCTATCTGCAGGCGGCCATCAGCGCCACGGTGCTGTGCTACCTGGCCACATTCTGGTGGTGGGCGGGCTATATCACGGCCAACCCGACATCCAAGTTTGGACAAACATGGTGTGATTTAGTCTTTCACTTTAACTCCACGGCCTGGTTCGCCTTGGCAGCTATTGTTTTGGCCATCAAGACACGGGGCTGGCAACGTAACGTGATCGTGACGGCGATGGTTTTCTTCACGGTTTCAGACTTTCTGAAAATTCCCGACATCTTGCTGGGTGAGATGTACGAGAAGGTGTTTACGCCGATTGCCCGACTGTTGTATCTATCAGCCATCCCCATGCTGGGCTACATCTATGTGCGCGAAACAGCACTGCAAATGGAGCAGCACACCAGTAGCCTGCGGCAGGAGGTGCGCGCGCGCGCGGTGGCCGAGCAGATGGCCAAGGCCAAAAGCAGCTTTTTAGCCACCATGAGCCACGAGATTCGTACCCCCATGAACGGCGTGATCGGCTTGACGCATTTGCTGTCCAAAACCAAGCTGGAGGCCGAGCAGGCCCAGTTCGTGCGCACCATCCACCAGTCGGGCGAGGCGGCGCTGCAAATATTGAACAATATATTGGACTACTCCAAGATAGAAGCCGGGCAACTGGCGCTGGAGCACCTGCCGTTCAAGCTGCCCGCTTTGGCGCTGGAGTGCCAGTCCTTGTTTCTGTTCCAAGCGCGCGAATCGGGCATTCCGGTCAAGCTGGAGCTGATAGACCTACCGCAGCGGGTGCTGGGCGACCCGATGCGGCTACGCCAAGTGCTGGTGAACTTGGTGGGCAATGCCTATAAATTCACCACCGAGGGTGCCATCACCCTGCGCGTCAGTTGCGAGCCAAGCACCACGGCCCTGACGCCTATTCGCTTTGAGGTAAAAGACAGTGGCATGGGCATGACGCAAGCGCAGCAGGCCAATTTGTTTCAGGCGTATGCGCAGGCCGATGCCAGCATATCGCGCCGCTATGGCGGTACGGGGCTGGGCCTGTCGATCTGCCACCAGTTGGTTCAGCTGATGGATGGCCAGATTGGTGTGCGCAGCGCGCCAGACCACGGCTCGGTGTTCTGGTTTACGGTGCCGCTGGAGGTGGTGCACGACGCAACCAATTCAGTCTCTGCCGGCACACCCAAGCAAGCCGACCAAGCCCTGCCGCAGTTTCCCCACCTGCGCGTGCTGGTAGCTGACGACAACGCCGTCAACCGTTTGGTGATCTCCAGCCAGTTGAAATACTTGGGCGTTACTGCACAAGAGGCAGAGGACGGCTCCCAGGCGCTTGAGCGGCTGCGTGCAGAGCATAGCAACTTTGACGTGGTGTTTATGGACTGCGAGATGCCCGTCATGGACGGCTACACCGCAGTGCAGCGCTTGCGCGAATGGGAGCAAGCCCAGGCACGCGAGCCCGTTTTTGTTTGCGGTGCCAGTGCACACGCACTGGCCGAATACCGCGAGCGCGCGTTGGCTGTGGGAATGAATGACTTTATTACCAAACCGCTACGCCTGGCTGACCTACAGCGCGTGCTGGAAAGCATGCCCCAGCCAGCGGCTACCTGAGGCCCGGGTGCCCAGAGCAGGCACAATCCAGGGTATGAGCAGTTTTGAACCTGTGGCATTCCCCGCCACCTCGCCCTCCGTACGACCCAGCGTGCTGCGCCCTACCGCGCGTTTCATGCTCTCGCACCCTGCACACATTATTGCGCTAGGCGCCGGCTCCGGCCTGTCGCGCGTGGCGCCGGGTACAGCGGGCACGCTGTGGGCCTGGGCGGCCTTTGTGGTGCTGCAAATGTACCTAAGCCCAGCGCAAATTGGTTGGGTGATTGCCGCGTCACTGCCCATCGGCTGGTGGGCTTGCACCGTAACGGCCAAGCACATGCGGGTCATGGACCCCGGCAATATTGTCTGGGATGAGGTCATCGCCTTCTGGATTATTCTCTGGATGATTGCACCCGCAGGATTTTGGGCGCAGCTGGTGGCGTTTGCATTGTTTCGGTTTTTCGATGCCGTCAAACCCGGCCCGGTGGCATGGGCCGATGGTGCGTTTAAAGGCTTCGATGCCAAAGGCGGCTTTGGTATTATTTTTGACGACTTGGTAGCCGCATTTTGTACCCTGTTCGTGATCGCGTGGTGGAGGTCTTAGGTGAGCTTCAACGATTCTTCGCCAACTAAATCGCTATTAAATAAAGAGCTGCTTATGCAATATTCTGTTGGGCTACTGGCCGAAAAGCTTAAAAATGATGGTTACATGCTTACGACGGCCGAAAGCTGCACCGGTGGTTTGATAGCCGCCGCCTGTACATCGCTGGCGGGTTCATCCGACTGGTTTGAGCGCGGCTTTATCACCTACTCCAACGACGCCAAGCATGAGCAACTCGGTGTAGACGCCGCGCTCATCGACGAGCACGGCGCGGTGAGCGAACCCGTCGCCCGCGCCATGGCTTTTGGTGCCATTCGCCACTCCAAAGCCCAGGTCAGCATCGCCGTCACTGGCGTGGCAGGCCCCACGGGCGGCACTGCGGCCAAGCCCGTGGGTACGGTGTGGTTTGGCTTCTCGGTGTGCGGCGCACTGCACAGCGAAGTGCAGCACTTTGCGGGTGACCGCGCTGCCGTGCGCGAGCAGGCGGTACACCATGCTTTGCGGCGGGTGCTGGCGTTGCTGCAGGCCGACCCGCACGTTTAAGGGGTTTTGACGCGCCAACGCCGCAGGCTAGAGTGCCTTGGGAACCGTTTGCGCCAGAAAATCGTATACCGCCCGAATGCGCTGGCTGGTGCGAATCTCGCGGTGCACTGTCAACCAGATGGGAAGGGGCGGAATCTTCAACATCGGCAGCAAACGCACCACTTGGCTGTTGCTCCGTGCCAGAAAGTCCGAAGTAAACCCAATACCCAAACCCGCCTGTACCGCACCCCAGTAGGCCATATGGTTATCGGTGCGAAACGCAAAGTTTTCCTTCTCCAACGGAAACCCAAAAGCTGCAAACCCTTGCAGGATGGCATCGCTTTGGTCATTGCCTATCAACTCATGCGTCAGTAAATCCTTGGGCTGTTTAGGCACACCACGCTTGCGCAGGTAGTCCTGGTGCGCGTAGACACCAAAAGCCATCGCGCCGATGCGCTTGGCCACCAGACTGCTCTGCTCAGGCCGCACCATGCGCAGGGCTATGTCGGCTTCGCGCCGCAGCAGGTTGCTTACCGCATCACTGGCTACCAGCTCCACCTGAATATCGGGCAACACCAAGCGCATCTGTACCAGCGCAGCGGGCAGCAGGTGGCTGGCGACCGTCTGGCTGGCGGTAATGCGCACCGTGCCACTGGCACCAGAGGCCTGTGCCGAGACACTGCGCGCGAGTTGGTTGGCCCCACTCTCCATGGCGCGCGCTGACTCCGCCAGCCGTTGTGCCATGTCAGTCGGTAGCAGCCCACGCCCGGTTCGCTCAAACAGCACCACCCCCAATTGCGTCTCCAGCTCGGCAATATGCCGACCTATGGTGGGCTGGCTCACGTGTGTGGCCCGCGCCGCGCCCAGCAGGCTGCCATTGTCCAGCGCCGCCAAGAACGATCGCACCAAGGTCCAGTCGAATTGGTTATTCATTTATGAAATCCTGCTATTGACATATAGCTAGTTGTGTAGATCAGGCTTGTTTTTGATAATACGTCAAATCCACGCATTTATCACCTCTAGACATGCGCTTTAACCAGGACAGGAATACACCCATGATGACCTTAGAAACCCCCATGCCAAGCTTCAGCGCAGCCATGCTTGGCAGCCTGAGACAACGTATGCAAAAAACATCTGCCCCACTCTACTGGGTGGGGCTGGCGCTGTTACTGATGACGCTTCCCACGCTGGTATTGGCGCTCATCGATGCGCGGCAACTTCAGGGCGTGAGTGTGTGGTTAAAGCCCTTCAAATTTCAACTCTCAACGGGGGTATATTTGTGGACGCTGGTGTTGTGGATGGGCTGGTTGCCTGCGCAGGCAGTGCAGTCCCGCACCGCGCGCTATGTGGTGTGGGCCGCGGTGCTGGCGGCGCTGTTTGAGGTGGGCTATATCACTTGGCAAGGCAGCCAAGGCCAAGCCTCGCACTTCAACACGCAAACCCGCTTTCTGGCCACGATGTACAGCTTGATGGGGGTGGGCGCGGTGGTGCTGGCAAGTGCGTCGCTGGCGCTGGGTGTTCTGGTTTTTCGGACACCCGCTTATGGCCTGCCACCGGCGCTCAAGCTGGCAGTGGTGCTGGGTTTGGTGCTTACCTTCGTCATCGGCACAGGGTTTGGCGGCTACTTGAGCGCCCAACGCACGGGCCATTGGGTGGGTGGCGTGCTGTCTGACAGCGGTGGTATGCCGATAGTCACGTGGTCACGCACGGGTGGCGATCTGCGCGTGGCGCACTTTTTTGGCATCCATGCCATGCACTTTATTCCCGCGTTTGCGCTGGCGCTGGGGTGGGCGCGCGTACCGCAAGGGAGCGCAGTGCGCGCGGTGTGGATTTTTACCGTCCTGTTTACGGCATTTTGTGTTTGGACGTTTGTACAGGCACGCAATGGCATGCCGTTTTTAGCCTAAGCGCGCATTGATTTCTTAACCCCACTTACCCACCATGAAGGAAAACCATATGCAACGCCGTCACTTTATTCGCGTCATGGGCGGTGGCACTATCGCTGCTGCAGGTGTCACTGCTACCGCTACTCTGAGTGGCTGCGCTTCGTCTGCCGCCTACCCGGACGCTGCCATCGAAGCCTGGCAAGGCCCGGGCAACGAGACCGACCCACGCCGTCGCGCCGTGGCCTACGCCATCACCGCGCCCAACCCGCACAACCTGCAGCCGTGGCTGGTGGACCTGCGCCAGCCCGATGTGATTGTGCTGAGAACTGACCCCCAGCGCGTGCTGCCAGAGACCGATCCGTTCGGGCGGCAAATTTTGATTGGCCATGGCGCATTTTTAGAGCTGTTGGTAATGGCTTTGGCCAAAGAAGGCTTATCCGCGCAAGTCACGCTGTGGCCTGACGGTGAATTGCCATCCGATCTCAAAGCTTGGGACGCACGCCCCGTAGCACGCATTGCTTTAAGCAAGCTCAACGCTGGCGCACCCGATGCGTTGTTTGAGCAAATCTTAAAGCGCCACACCCCCAAGAGCGACTACGACGTGACCCGCCCGGTCGGCCCAGCCACGCTACAAACACTAACCGACAGTAGCAGGGCGACGGGCATCACGGCAGGCGGTACGGTCGACGAAGCGCAACTGCCGCTCATGCGCGAGCTGTGCTGGCAGTCGGCGCAAGTGGAATTGTTAACCCCGCGTACGTCGATGGAAAGCCTCAAACTCACCCGTATCGGGCCGGATGAAATTTTGGAACACCGCGATGGTATTTCACTCAACAGCGGTTTTGTGCGCTTTGCCAACGCCATGGGCATGGTGGACAGAAATGCACCGCTGGCGGAAGGCACCACCGCCTACAAAACCGCCTTTGGCCGCTTTGAAGGACATAGCCGCACAGCCATGGGCTTTATTTGGCTAACCAGCGCTGGCAATAGCCGCAGCCGGCAAATAGAAGCTGGGCGCGCGTATGTGCGACTGCAACTCAAGGCCACCGAACTGGGTGTGGGCGTGCACCCCATGAGCCAAGCCTTGCAGGAGTTTGCGGAGATGACGCCCTACTACGACAAAGTGCACCAACTGGTTGTTGGCACCAATGCGCCCCGCAATGCGGGCGATATTACGGTGCAAATGTTCTGCCGCTTGGGCTATACAGCCAGCCCAGTACCCAGGGCACCGCGCCGTGCGCTAGCGCGCTTTATGCAAACCTGAGTGACTGCTGCTTCGATGGATGTTGCCCATGGGTGACTCACGCTGCGCTCGCAATGTTGTACCCTATGGGTCAGAACATTTTTGGAGCATATAGCCATGGCTTGGTTTGACGGATTTACAGCACAAAAATTTGCAGTTAACAACGTAGAAATTTTTGCCCGCTTCGGTGGCGACCGCGCAAAGCCCGCACTGCTCTTGTTGCACGGGTTCCCCCAAAGCCATGTGATGTGGCATCGCGTGGCGCAGCAACTGGCAAAAGATTTTTTCATCGTCATGCCGGATCTGCGCGGCTATGGCGATTCGTCCAAGGCCAAGAGCACTGCAAACAACGCGCAGGCCAGCAAGCGGGTGATGGCACAAGACATGGTGGACATGATGGCCGCTCTGGGCATCGACCAGTTTGACCTCTGCGGCCACGACCGGGGCGGCCGCGTGGCACACCGCCTGGCGCTCGACCATCCGGGCAAGGTAAAGAAACTCTGCGTCATCGACATCGCTCCCACACTGGACATGTACAACGCCACCGACATGGCCTTCGCCCGCGCCTACTACCACTGGTTCCATCTGATCCAGCCCAGCCCGCTACCCGAGAACATGATCCACAGCGACTGGAAGAACTATCTGCACGCCAAGCTGGGCGGCTGGGGTAGCGCGGGCCTGGCTTACATAGAGCCCGAGGCGCTGGCCGAGTATGAGCGTTGCTTTGCATTGATGGCAACTACGCACAGCATGTGCGAGGACTACCGCGCCAGTGCAGGCATTGACCTAGAGCATGACCGCGCTAGCCGTGCTAAGGGTAAAAAAATAACCTGCGATACGCTGGTGCTATGGGGCGAACGTGGCGTGGTACACCGAATGTTCAAGCCCTTGGACTTATGGCAGGCACAGTGCAGCGCGCAGGTGACAGGGCAGGTTGTACCAGCGGGGCACTTTATTCCGGAGGAGTTGCCGCAAGTTACTGTGGATCAGTTGTCAACTTTTTTTGCAGTGTAGTTTGTATGCGTTGTGCCGCTGGGCTCTTGTACTTTGTGGGTGATTGAGCGTATGCAAATCGCCCTCTCATTTTGTCTTGTACGGGGGACAGCCGCGTAGCCGTACACACCAAGCGTCAGGGCGTACACAATCTCTAGTGCGCAATCCCCATGCAGCCCAGCGCAATCTACACCGGCTCGTCGCGCTCACCGCTCTCGTACAAAGTCTCGCGCCCCATGCGATCCAGCAGCAGCTCGGCCGTCCACGGCAACATCAGCGAGCCGCAGCGGCTGTCGCGGTACAGGCGCTCTAGTGGCAGGTGCTTCATCATGCTTTGACCGCCACAGGTGCGGATGGCCAGACGCGCGATGTCGTTGGCGCCTTCCATCACACTGTAGTGCGCGGCATACAGGCGCAGTTTTTCGTCTTTGCTGGGGTGGGGCTTGGCCTCCAGAATCGCCCGGCTGAAAATGCTCTTCATGTTCTCTAGCTGAATACGCATTTGCGCCACGGCGATTTGCTTGGTGGGGTACATGCGGCGCTTCACCGGTGGCTCGCCAGCTACCTCGCCGCGCAGGTACTGCACGGTAAAGTCATACGCCGCATTGGCAATACCCAAGTAGGTGGGGGCGAGGGTAAAGAACATGGCGGGCCAGGTTTGCGCGGCGCGGTAGTACACGCCGCGTGGCATGAGTTGTTCTTCGTCGGGTACAAACACGTCTTTGAAGGTCAGGTTGCGGCTGACCGTGCCGCGCATGCCCATGGGGTTCCAGTCGCCGCTGATGGCCAGGCCCGGTGCAGTGGCAGGCACGGCGATGTACAGCGTGTCTTTGGGGTTGGGCGCTTGGTCGCCCAAGTCTTCGGTGCACAAAATGCCGTAGTAGTTGGCAGCGCCCGAGAGCGATGCCCAGATTTTTTTGCCGTTGATGACCCAGCCGCTCACGCCGCCTTGCACGCTCTTTTTAGCACTGGTGCCAAAGGGCGCGCGGCCTGCGGCGGCGGCCGTGCCCTCGCTGAAGGGCTGGGCATACAGCGCACCGTCGCTCACCACGCGCGCAAAGTGCAGCATGCGCCGCGCGTGGTGTTCGGCTTGCTGGTCTGCGCTTAAGTCCATGCTGTCCAGCAGCACGCCTGTCCACATGGTCGAGCTGATGTGCATGTTCAGCGTGAGTGCGGTAGCGCCGCAAAAGCGGCCTATCTCGGCGCTGGTCATCATGTAGGTGGCGTAGTCGGCACCCAAGCCGCCGTGGGCCGTGGGCACGCACATTTTCAGAATGCCAGCTTCGCGCAAGTCGGCATAGTTGGCTAGGGGGAAGCTGGCGGTGTCGTCCCACTGCGGGGCGCGCGGGGCGAACTTGTCTTGGCCCAGCGCATGCGCCGTGCGCAGCAGTTGCGCTTGCAGATCGGTCAATGGCATGTCGCCCACCGACGGGGTGAAGTTCAAAGTTGTCATGCTGTACGCTCTGTTTTTAATAGCTGTTCGTGCCATATTTCAGTGTGCTAGTGGCCAATTTCATTAAAATTACAGCACCTTGCCGCTCTCTACCACCGTGGCGCCATCCAGGGCTATCGTGCAGGCTTTGAGCGGCAGGTCAAAGTGGCCCAGGGTGTAGCGTTTGGAAATTTCGTTTGCACCCGTGCTGTACAAAAAATTGCCTGCTACGGCACGCAGCTCGGTGCCGTTAAAGTCGCTTTTGTCAAACATGGCCATGCTGTCCCAGCGGGCTTGCGGGTTCAGGCCATAGCCGATGTGGCTCACGGCGTAGGCTTCCTGGTCACCCCACGCGGCAATGTAGTCGCGCATCAGTTGCGCATCCACGCCCGCGCCTTCGATCTGCGTGACATAGTCATCCTCAATCGTCAAAACAATGGGCTGGTCGACATAGCGTTTGAAGGTGAGGTTCACGTCGCCTGTGTTGAGTACCAAGCGGCCGTTCACACTGCCTGCGGCGGGGAAGGCCAGCACCAGGCCGCCAGGCCAGTGCGTCATGGTGCCCGGCCGGGTGGTGGTGCCCCAGTTGCCACCCACCACGGCGCCTTCGAGCGCGATGCGCAGGTTCGTACCGGCCTCCGATCGCACCGTCATCAGTTTAGCGGCACGCAGACGTTTGGTGTGTTCTTTTACCAAGGGCTCCAAATCGTCGGTAGGCAGCAAGCGGCACAGGGCCTCGGGGTGCTCGTTGCTGACATACACTACGCGGGCACCGGCCTTGAGAATGGCGCCCAGCTCTGGCGCATGCATCAGGCCCTCCACCGTGCAGTCCAGCACCAAGGTAGAGGCCCCCAGTGCCTGCACTACCGCGTCAATACCAGCTATGGCGGTGCTGGCACCGGTGGATCGGATCAACGGCGTGCCCCGTGCTGGTACAGTGGGCAGGGTAAGCATGAAAGCTTTGGCCCCAACGCGCGCTGCAGCCAGACGCGCTAGTGCCGGCAGCGCCGGGCGTGACTGGGTCTCTGACAGAATGGCAATGGTGTCATGGGCCTGCACGCCGCAGCGGCGAATGATCGCCTCAAATGCGTCAATCCAATGGGGTTCTAAAACAGGGTACATACAGTGTGCAGGGATAAAGGCCTGCAGGCATAATACATGAAATTTCATATAAACACATCCGCATGACCACTCCACCCACGCAGCACCACCGCAACACCCGTGCAGCTCCGCCCAGCTTCAGCAGCAGCCACTTTCGAGCGGCGCTGGGCCTGTTTGCCACTGGCGTCACCATCGTCACCGCCCGCACCCCCGACGGCGCTCTGGTGGGATTGACGGCCAATTCGTTCAACTCGGTGTCCTTGTCGCCGCCCCTGGTGCTGTGGAGCCTGGCGCGCGCCGCCAGCTCGCTGGAGGCCTTTAGTACCGGGTCGCACTACGCGATTCAAATTTTGGGGGCAGGGCAGCAGGCGTTGGCGGCCCAGTTTGCTTCTAAAAATGCCGACCGCTGGCAAGGCGTGGACTACAGCCTGTCTGACAGCGGCGTACCCCTGCTGAGCGGCTGCGTGGCCAGCTTTGAATGCTTTAACCGCAGCCGCTACGAAGAAGGCGACCACGTTATTTTTGTGGGTGAGGTAGAGCAGTGCGCCGCGCAGCCAGGTATGGCGCCGCTGCTGTTCCACGGCGGCAAGTTCTACACCGAGCACCCTTTGTGAAGCCGCCGTTCGTTAGCAGTTACCTGGGGTATTTGCTGGGCCAAGCCAACCACGCACTCTACAAAGGCTTTGACGCCCAAGTGCGCCAAGCGGGCTTGTCCAGCATCGAATGGCGCGTGCTGGCCACTTTGGTCGACGGCACGCCGCTAACCGTCAACGCGCTAACCGCGCAGGTACTGTCTAAACAACCCACCGTCACCAAGCTGGTGCAGCGCATGGCGAGTACTGGCAGTGTAGCGCTGCTGGCCGATGCGCAAGACCAGCGCCGCACCTTGGTGGCCATCACCGCTGCTGGCAAAAAACAAGTTCAGCCGCTGATTGCCGCTGCTAAAAAGCACGAAGCGCAGGTGCTGCGTGCGCTGGGTGCGCAAGATGTGGATGCGCTGAAACAGCTGCTGGCCAAACTGGCGGTTTTGTGAATGGTACGGGAGCTGGCCGACAGCGCATTCAGCTTCTTGTACGGGAGCTGGTCGACGGTGCATTCAGCTACGCGGCTGTCCCCCATCTCGGCCTAGGGCCGAATCCTCCTCCTTGATGCCGCTACGCTGAATGCACCGCCGACCAGCTCTTGGTGACGTGGTAGACGATCAACCGAACCAGTTCTTGGAGACCGGGCGGGCAATCCACCGTCGCGCATCCACCCGGTTCACTGCTCTGGCGCTTGGTGTGTACGGCGTAGCGGCATCAAGGAGGAGTCGTTGGCCCTAGGAGTCTGGGCGGCAGAAGCCAGCACAACCGAGTCCACCAGCGGTGAGGGTAGAGCGTTATAGATAGATGACTGCAAGCTACATCGCCT
>JAYUHM010000068.1:0-2182 GCA_043766985.1 Polaromonas sp. | reverse complement strand
GCGCCACGCCAGTTCCCGCGCGCGCTGGCGGTTGGCCGGAGAGTGCACGAGGCTGTGCAGCGTGGCGCGGACAACAGCTTTCATGCGGGCGTGGCTCCGAAATGGGGCAGTGACGCGTGAAGACAGCGCGGGATTGGGTACGGCATTCTGTTTTTGAACGGGATATCCGCTTGGTTACGCAATTTTCAGGCCATTGCCTGGCCAAGCGTCTTGCAGCGACACATCGCAGCCTTCATTCCTGGCGCACGTTGAGGTCAATCGCGCAGCCATCGATTTTCATGCTGCCTTGGGAGCCAGCCCAGTGCAAGACCAGGATGCCGCCGGCCTTTGCGGCATTGCCTGCGTGAACCCGGCGGGCTTGCGGTGAACCTGCTGTGAAGTCCGGCAGTGCCTGAACCCTCGGCTGCGGGAATGCGTGGGAAGAAAGCAGCGCCAAAATGGAGGCCGAGATGGCGCAACGCACAAAACGCCATTCGTCAGGGCCCGGTTCCCGTGCGAGCCAAATGGTACTCATCAACAAGATTGATTTGACCTCAGGTTCACAGCAGGGACTCCGTGACCGGCGACGAAAATACACTCTCGTAGAGCTGCTCACGTTGTCGGGTGCCTTTGACGAACAGGCCTGGGATATACAACTGGCAAACCTTGATGTGTTGAGTAGGAATCCAGACGGTGCCCTTATCCGCTCCATCCTTTGCACCCTGAGCTGGCTTGCCCTCACCCGCATACGCCTTCGTTGGCAGCGCTAAAGTTGCTCTTATTTTCAGATCGACGCGCGTCCACGCATAGGGCAACGCAAGCATCAACCGCGCAGCATCGCGAATTGAATATCCCTGTTGCCGGGCAAACGTTTCAATCTTTTTGTAGTTCTCGAAATCGAGCCACCACCCGCCACCCAGCTGTGCCTCTCGCGGCGAACTGCTCGACGCAAACCGGTAATAGCAGTTGCCGGTTCGAAGGGAGATCGGCTGCGGATTTCGGATTCCACCGGTGCCTACCGCCTGGCCATCATTGAACCAAGTTTCGGTTTGGAACCCTTGGGCGATTACGCGCCAATGAGGTTCCGTAAAGCAATGCTCATTTGCCGGTGCTGCCATTGCCTTTCTCCTTCTTCATGTTGAAAACTCAGTTCGGTGTTGCCCAACATTGGCGATGACCCGCGACAGTCGGGTTTACTGAACAGTGTAAGCCTGCCAGGTCAGAAACTGGACAAGAGTTGCACTACCAATTCAGCCCTTTGCTGCACGGGCAGGGGGCGCACATGTTTGACGCTGGATGCAGCGTTGATGGGTAAATCCTGGCACTATAGACGCAGCCTTGTCCAATGAGGTTTTATGGGGTGCAGCCTGCACAAGACCGGCAAGGGCGGCGACTACCTGTTCAGACGGGCGCGCAACTTCGGCTTTTTGCATCCCAACTGTCAGCGCGCCAGTGCCTTTGTGGGTGCTGCGGATGCGCTCGGGCCACACGCTGTGAAAAGCGCAGTGGGGTAGGCTAAAAAATACGCACTTTGGCGCAGGACCGTTGCAATGACCGGGCTGATCCACCGGCACCAGCGGCTTGGGTGATCCCAGCTATTGGGCAGGTATCGTTGTCGGGGAGGGCGAGGCATTGGCCCTGGCGAACCAGCGCACGGCCGGATGGCATTCGCGCAATTGCTCACCGCTCTTCTGTGGAAGGATACTGGTTGGACGAAGCCGCTACGCGGAGCAAGTCCGATGCCCCTTCCCGCGATGTAATGTGCATGGTCATCTCGTCAATTCTGGCGACCTGCTTGTGCAACACATCTCATCGAAGGAACACCCCCATGATGCCATTGAACAATGCCAGCCCGGCGTTCGCGTAGCGTTACGCCAGTCATCACAAACACCTCAAACTCCAAGGCCTTCAGAGCAAGACGGTGGACGCCTACGCCCGCGCCATTCGCACCATGGGCGAACATTTCGATTGGCAGATCGACACCCTGAGCGAGGACCAGCTGACGGACTATTTCCACCAACGCATCGCCTCGCACTCCTGGAGCGCCGTCAAGCTCGATCTGTACGGCTACAAGTTCTACGTGGAGCACGTACTGCGCCAGCCCTGGGCCATGCCCCGGCTGATCCGCCCACCCAAGGTCAGCCGACTGCCGGACATCGTCAGCGTCGAGCAAGCCCAGGCCCTGTTTGCCGCCACCCGCATC
>JAYUHM010000067.1:0-5930 GCA_043766985.1 Polaromonas sp. | reverse complement strand
TCTAAATTTCCCCCATTGCGAGTACTGCAGATGCTTGCCGAAGGCCCGGGGCTCAGGGCGGCTACTGCACAGCGCCGCAGCAGTGCGCGTAGCCTGAGCAAGCAGCAAAGAGCTGTGCGTGCGCCAATACACCTCAGCCAACCCGAGCGCGTGACATTAGTGACATCACACAGTCAGCCAACTCATACACATAGCCAACAAAGAGACAGCACGCCCGCAAAACGCCGCCAAAGCGGAGCCTCAAGCCACCAACTGCTGCACCACTGGCGGCACGCTGTGCAGCGCGGGGCCGCCCAACACTGGCTCGGTGCGCAGGGCGCCCTTGCCTGCTGCACGGGCGCCGCTGCTTCCGCTGTGGCGGAACAAGCCGGCTTGCAGGCGCATCACTTCGTTGAGGTCACCACTTTGCGCCAACATCGCACGCATCCAGCTAGCACCGTTTTGCCTGGCGGCTACCAGCTCTTGCAGGTAGATGAGTGCGCGCACACTGCCCAGCTGGGCGGCGGTGGGCATCAGGTCTTCCAGAAGGCGGTCTAGCGACTGGCCCAGGTGGAAAGGCTGCTTGCTGCGCGGGTCTACCAGCATCGCCTCGTAGCCAAAACGGCAGGCCTGAAAACGGTTGTAGCCGTATACCCGGTAGGTGGCCAGATCGCCGACTTGCGCATAGGCCGCTGAACCGGGTTTGATGGTCATCAACTGCGCGGCCAAGGCCTGCACCAGCGCGGCCAGGGCGGCGGCCATTTCTACCGTCAGAGGCGTGTCAAAAATCCGTACTTCTACCGTTCCAAACTCGGGCTTGGGACGAATGTCCCAGTAAAAATCTTTCATGCTTTTGACAATGCCGTAGCTTTCCATTTCGTCAAAATAGCGGTTGAACTCAGCCCAGTTGGCCAGGCGCGGCATGTGGCCCGACAGCGGGAACACAGCTACCGCGTGCAGGCGGGAGGTTTCAAACGAGGTCTCCTCGCCGGCGGCGTAGGGGCTGGCCGCCGACAGCGCAATGAAGTAGGGGATGTAGGGCGCCAGCATATGCGTGAGCTGGATGGCGGCGTCGCCGGTGGGGCAACCAATGTGCACGTGCTGGCCAAAGACCGTGAACTGTTTGGCCAGGTAGCCGTACAGGTGCGAGGTGTTCAGAAAGCGCTCGGTGGGGTAGATGCGCCGGTCTTTCCACACGCTGACCGGGTGCGCGCCGCCGCCAGCGATGTCGATGTTGAGTTTGTCGCCGGCTTCGCAAATGGCATCGCGCAGTTGGCGCAGCTCTTCCAGCAGCGTGTCATAGTTGGCGTGGATGCCCGTGTTCAGCTCCACCATGCTCTCGGTAATCTCGGGCGTGATGCGCTTTTGCAAGGCGACCTTGCGGTGCAGCAGGTTGATCAAATCGGGTGCGTCGCGCGAGAGGGCGAAGTCGCGGGCGTTAAGCAACTGCAATTCAAGCTCTACGCCCATGGTCAATGGGCGCGATGGGGTATAGGACAGCATAGGCGAGGAAAAGTTAAAAAATAAACAATTGCAGGGGGCGGCTAACCCAGGGCTTGGACATCACGCAGATCGCCGCGCAGGTCAGCATGGGTGTTGACGCGCAGTGAGTGCACGCTGTTTTGGGTGTTCAGCCCAGAGTTAGCGGCACTGTCCAGCTTGGTAGCCATCGGCTGCACCGGTTCGGGCACCACCTCGCGCATGCTGCGCAGTACCGCACGCATCAGCCACGGGGCCAGCACGTCGCTCAGGCACAGCATCAGCAGCACAGCATGCGACAGCGCCACATAGGGTGCAGACAGCGCGCTGGCCGCCATGGCCCAAAACACCAGGCCGGTCATCGACAAGGGCTGCAGCATCAGGCCCAGCGCAAAGCCCTGCACCCAGCGCAGCCCGGCCCAGCGCGCGGTTACCGTGCACACCAATACCTTGGCACACAGCCGAATCACCAGCAGCAGAGCGGCCAGCACCAAGGCCTGCACGCCCAGCGCCGGGCTGGCTTGGTCGGGCTGCAGGCCCACCCACTGCAGCCACGGCAAACACGCCCCGGCCACCAAAAACATCAGCACCTGCGCCAACTGGCTCAGGCCAGCGCCTGCCCCGGAGGTATCACCCATGGTGACCAAGGCGGCGCGCCTGCGCAGGCTCAGGCCCAAGGCCAGGCAGGCTACCAGTGCCGGCGCACCAAGCCACTGCGCTAGCCCCACGGCCACACACACGGCGCCCAGCATGCTCAGCCACTGCGCGCGGTCGGGCGCCGCCTGGGTGGTAAACAAGCCCATGGCAGTGGCCGATGCGGCCAGGCGGCGGGCAGCCGACGCTTGGCGCAGCCGCGACAACAGCCAGCCCAGCGCAAAACCAATCACCATACTGCCGGCAGCCTCCCACAGGGGTTGTGCCAGCTCCAGCCCGCTGCGCAGCACCGAGCCGCTGGCCAAAACGCCCACCGAGCTGCCCGCCGAGCCCAACACCCCCGGGTTGCCCAAGGCCGCCTCGCCCTGCGTGTAGGCCCCCACCAAGGACAGCACCAATGGCAGGGTAATGGCCGTCAGTACCGTGTTGATGCTGCCCAGATGCAGGGCCCGTTCGGTCACTTGCCCTTCGGCGCGCCACTGGGGTAGCAGGGTAGACAGCATGACCGGCGAGCTGTGCGCGGCCAATGTAGCGGCCACGCCAGCGGGTAGCCAAGCCAAGCCCAAGCTGCGCAGGGCCAACGCGGCCAAGGCCCACGTCAGCGCGTACTCAAGCACGGCAGTAGCGGCCAGGGCCTTGTTGCGCAGCAGCCAGCGCAGGTCAATGCGTTGGCCCAGCTCGACCAGCACCCAACCCAATGCCAGGTCAAATATCCACGCCAGGCTTTGCAGCGTGGCCCAGGTGCTGGGTGCATCTTTGCCCAGTGTGGCGGCAGCAGCGGGCGCGCTGGCAGCGGCGCCGGCCAGCACGGGCTGGCCCAGCCATACCTGCGCCCACACCAGCGCAATGCCAAACCCCGCACCGCACAGCCAGTAGCCCATGGTGCGCGCCACGCCAGCGCGCTGCAGCCGCTCGCCCAGCCACACCGCAATCAGCAGCGCAAAGCCCACCCACGCGGCTGTAGGCAAAGGAGGCAGCGGCGGTATGTGGCCCGCCATATCGCCCAAAAAATCCAGCCAACGAGAAGGTAATAAGTCCATCCCGCAACCTTACCCGCGCTGGCCGTTACCAGGCGACAGGAGATGTAAGAGCTGTAATGCAGCCGTTACCAAGCGTATGGTTTTTAGCCTCGGATATGCTATGTATTTTATAGCATTTTGTGCCGTACTCCATTGGGCTATCTGCGAAACGGGCAATTAAAAAGCCGCTCGAAAGCGGCTTTTTAATGAAGGGTGAAAAAGATCAGGCCGAGAACGACGATCCGCAGCCGCAGGTGCTGGTGGCGTTGGGGTTCTTGATGACGAACTGGGCGCCCTGCAGGTCTTCTTTGTAGTCGATCTCTGCGCCCAGCAGGTACTGGTAGCTCATGGCGTCAATCAGCAGCGACACACCGTGCTTGGTCATGGTGGTGTCGTCTTCGTTGGTGATTTCGTCAAAGGTAAAACCGTACTGAAAGCCCGAGCAGCCGCCGCCTTGCACAAACACGCGCAGCTTCAGGTCGGGGTTGCCTTCCTCGGCGATCAGGTCGGCCACCTTGGCGGCGGCGCTGTCGGTAAAGACAATCGGGGCGGGCATTTCTGTTTCAATGTATTCGGCAACTGCGCTCATGGCGGGCTCCTGGAAAGGTAACGTGGGATCAATGGGTCAAATAGTACAGCAAAACGCTCAGGTATGCGCGTTAGAAGTTGTTTGCCGCTAGTTTCAGTGTGGGCTTTTCGTCGGCGCTGCCGCCCAGCATGGGCCGCAGTTGGCCGGTGATGGTGGCGCCTTGGTGCATTTCCAGAGCTTTGTAGTGCACATCGCCTTCAATGCGGGCTTTGGGCTGCAGCTCCAGCAGTTCGTGGGCATGCACGGGGCCTTGCACAAAACCGTTGATGATGACGTGGTCGGCGTGGATCTCGCCTGTCACGTGGGCTGACTCGCTGATGACCAGGATGCTGCGTTTATCGTCATTGGCGCGCAAGTCACCCACCACCGAGCCGTCAACCCGCAAGCCATCGGTGAAGCTCATGCTGCCGCGAATCTCGCTGCCAGGCGCTACCAAGCTGCGAATGGGGGGTTGTGTCTTTTTACCAAACATAGTGTGTCTCCTAACGATTAATATAATAGCCATACACCCGTAAGTGGGCACTAACTTTTTTCTTATGCATGGTAAACATTGAATTTACAGCTTCACGCTTTGCACTGCCCGGGTAGCGGCACCCTCAGTTACTTTAGCAGATAAGGTTTTTACCACGACTTGGGGGGGGAGGTCTAGCACCCCCTCCAGGCGGCGGTATTGCTTAAACTGCAGCTGCTGCATGCCACCAGGCAGGGGCATGCTCCATGGTTTTCCGGCTTGGGTGCCGCCAAAAGTCAGCTCAATCTTGCCGTTAAAGTCAGGCGCGTTTTTGGTCGGCTGGATCACCAGCACCTGCCATTTGATCTGCGTGCCCCCGCCCAACACCTCGCCTTGCAGGCCCCGAATGGCGATGCCTTCGGTGCCGCCCACCGGCATCAGCTTTTCAAAAAAGCCCAAATCGTCGCGCAGGGCGCGGTTTTCGTTTTCCAGCAGTTTGACCTGTACCGCCAGTTTGTCCTGCGCAGCTTTTTCGGCGGTCAGCAGGCTGCCTGAGGTGTTGGCTATCGACTGCGCTTTATCGCGGCCATCGCGCAGCTTGACAACCTCGTCTTTGAGCTGGGCCAGCTCTTCTTTGGCGTTGCTGTCCAGCCCCGCAATGCCTTTGCCAAACTCAAAGGCCCACAGGCCGATGGCCGCACAAAAGCCTAACATCACCGCCGCCATGGCCCAGCGCAATGGCCATGGGGCGTGGCTGCGAATGGCCATGGTGGGAGCGCTGATAGTAAGGCGGCGGCGGAGGAGTCGAAAACGCATGGGTGAGAGAGTATGGCAGGCTTATGGACGGGGATGGACGGGCATGCGCCGGGCAAAAATGTAAAAAGCCGCAACAAGACAACTTGTGCGGCTTCTGTGCGACAGAAAAGAAAACGAATTAACGCTTGCTGAACTGCTTGCGGCGACGCGCGCCGTGGAGACCCACCTTTTTACGTTCGACTTCACGTGCATCACGTGTCACGAAACCAGCGGCGCTCAAGGCGGGCTTGAGAACAGCGTCGTAGTCGATCAGGGCGCGGGTAATACCGTGGCGCACCGCACCAGCCTGGCCCGACTCGCCACCACCGGCAACGGTGATTTTGATGTCAAACGCTTCGACGTTATTGGTCAAAAACAGCGGCTGTTTGGCGATCATGATGGACGTTTGACGGCCGAAGTACTCGGCGATGTCTTTGTCGTTGATCGTGATCTTGCCGGTGCCTTTTTTCATGAAGACGCGGGCTACGCTGGATTTGCGACGGCCAGTGCCGTTATTCCATTCACCGATCATTTCGACTCCTTACGCACTGCATCACGGGAGATGCCTGCAATGTCCAGCACTTTAGGTTGCTGCGCGGTGTGTGGGTGCTCAGAGCCGCCATACACTTTGAGCTTTTTGATCATGGCGTAACCCAAGGGACCCTTGGGCAACATGCCTTTGACCGCTTTTTCCAGCGCACGGCCAGGAAACTTGGCTTGCATGTCGCGGAAGTTGGTCTCGGAGATACCACCTGGGTAGCCCGAATGGCGGTAGTATTTTTTGTCGAGTGTCTTGGCACCTGTGACGCGCAGCTGGGCTGCGTTGATCACGATGATGTAGTCACCGGTGTCGATGTGTGGCGTATAAATGGCCTTGTGTTTGCCGCGTAAACGGAGGGCTGCTTCGCTGGCAATCCGTCCGAGCACCTTATCGGTGGCGTCAATCACAAACCACTCGTGCGTC
>JAYUHM010000066.1:0-5993 GCA_043766985.1 Polaromonas sp. | reverse complement strand
GCCGGGCTTGAAGCACGCAGACTTTGGGGATCAGAAATTTAGATGTTTGAGCGCTTGCGCGAGTTTCTAAATTTCCCCCACCGCGAGTACTGCAGATGCTTGCCGAAGGCCCGGGGCTCAGGGCGGCTACTGCACAGCGCCGCAGCAGTGCGCGTCTTGCTGAAGCTGTACACACCTCAGCATGCAGCAGACCGCAAAAGCCAAGCCTTAAGAAGTCTCCAAAGCCCGCAAAAAGCTGCGACTCCACCAATGCACATCGTGCTCTTTGATGCGCGCCAGCAGTTTTTGGTGCCGCTCTTGGCGCTCTGCTAGTGGCATATGCAATGCGCGCTGAATGGCCTGCGCCGTGCCATGCGTGTCATACGGGTTGACCAGCAAGGCTTCTTTCAGCTGCTCCGCCGCACCCGCAAAGCGTGACAGAACCAACACGCCTGGGTCTGCACTGTCTTGCGCGGCAATGAACTCTTTGGCCACCAGGTTCATGCCGTCGCGCAGGGGGGTTACCAAGCCCACCCGCGCGGCGCGGCACAGGCCGGGCAGGCGCTTGCGGGCGACGGTGCGGTGGATGTAGCGCACGGGCATCCAGTCCAGGTTGCCAAAGTCGCCATTGATGGCGCCGCACAGGCCTTCCAGCTCGCGCAGGATGTCGGTGTAGGCGTTCACCGTTTCGCGGCTGGGTGAGGCGATCTGGATCAGCGTGGCGCTGTCGCGGTTTTCAGGAAACTGGTTAAGCAGCGCGCGAAAGGCGCGAATGCGGTGCGGGATGCCCTTGGAATAGTCCAGGCGGTCAATGCCGATCAGCAGGCGGCGGCGGGCGTACTGCTGCATGGTGGTGGTGTAGGCGTCGCGGGCCTCTTTGCCCTGCGCCAGGTGGACAAATTCATCCACGTCGATACCGATGGGAAAGGCCTGCGCCAGTACCGTGCGGCCGAAGGCGTGGAAACGCTGCGCACCGTCTTCTTGCGTACCCACTTTTTGCGCCCCCAGCTCTTGCTGCACGTAGCCCGCAAAGTGCCCTACGTCAGCCTGGCATTGAAAGCCCACCACGTCGTAGGCAAACATACGCTCCATCAGCCAGGTGTGCTGCGGGATGGCCGCCAGCATAAGCGGCGGCGGCAGCGGAATGTGCAGGAAAAAACCCATGCGCTGCTGGCAGCCCAAGGCGCGCAGCTTGGCCGCCAGGGGGATGAGGTGGTAGTCATGTATCCACACCACATCATCCGGCTTTAGCAAAGGCAGCAGTTGACGTGCAAACAGCTTGTTGACGCGCTGGTAACCGTCAAAATAGCCGGCATCAAAGTCTGCCAAGTCCAGCCGGTAATGGAACACCGGCCACAGCACGCCGTTGCTGTAGCCCAGGTAGTAGCGGTCATGGTCGCTGGCGCTCAGATCGAACGTGGCCAGCTGCACTTTACCGCTTCGCTGAATGTGCAATGGAGCATCCACCGCGCCTGGCTCGGCGATTTTGCCGCTCCAGCCCAGCCACAGGCCGCCCTTCGCCTCCAGCGCCTGGCCCAGCGCCACGGCCAGGCCACCCGCAGCACTTTTGCGCGGGTCTACTACGCGGTTAGAGACAACAACCAGGCGGCCCATAGATTTGTTTTGCCAAGCTTACACGATGGTATCCCACGGCGCAGACAAGCGCACAGCCGCGTTGATGATGCCGACCATCGAGTAGGTTTGCGGAAAGTTGCCCCACATTTCACCGGTCACGGGGTGGGTGTCCTCGGACAGCAGGCCCAGCGGGTTGCGCACCGCCAGCATGCTTTCAAATATCTCGCGGGCCTGCGCCACGCGGCCTATGCGGGCCAGCGCGTCGATGCGCCAAAAGGTGCAAATGTTAAACGCCGTTTCGGGCTTGCCAAAATCGTCGGCCGCCTCATACCGGCGCATGTAGGGGCCATCGCACAAATGCTTCTCCAGCGCGTCTACCGTGGCCACAAAGCGCGGGTCTTGGCCCGATATAAAGCCCACCTCGGCCATCAGCAGCACGCTGGCGTCCAGGTCTTTGCCGCCGTAACTTTCTACAAACGACTTGCGCTCGTCGCTCCAGGCGTTTTGCAGTATGCGCTCGCGCATCACCTTGGCGCAGTTTTGCCAGTAGGCCGAGCGCAGGCCCAGGTTCAAACGCTGGGCTATTTTGCCCAACCGGTCGCACGCCGCCCAGCACATGAGGCAAGACGAGGTGTGCACGCGGCTGCGGGTGCGCAGCTCCCACATGCCTGCGTCGGGTTGCTCAAACACCTGCACTGCCCGCTCGCCCACGGCTTCCAGGCGGGTAAATTCGGCCATGCCGGCGCGGTGCAACAGACGTTGGTCGTGAAAAGCCTGTGCCGCACCCAGCACTACGTTGCCATACACATCGTGCTGAAAGTGCTCTTGCGCCTGGTTGCCCACGCGCACCGGGCCCATGCTGCGGTAGCCGGTCAAATGCGGCATGACGGCCTCGGGCAGCTCGGTCTCCAGGCCTATGCCGTACAGGGGCTGTATGTGCCCGCCGCGCGCGTGCTCCAGCACGTTGGACAGGTAGCGCATATAGTCTTCCATGGTGCCCACCTCGGCCAGGCTATTAAGCGCCCGCACCACAAAAAACGCGTCGCGTAGCCAGCAGTAGCGGTAGTCCCAGTTGCGGCCACTGTTGGGGGCTTCGGGGATGCTGGTGGTCATGGCGGCCACGATTGCGCCGGTGTCTTCATACAGCGACAGTTTGAGCGTGAGGGCGGCGCGGATGACGGCGTCTTGCCACTCCAGCGGTATCGCCAGGCGCTGCGTCCAGTTGCGCCAGTAGGCCAGCGTTTCCTGCTCAAAATGGCGGGCGGTGTCGGCAATGCCGCCGCTTAGGGTTTCGTCGGTACCCAGCAAAAAACTGTGCTCGCGGGTGAGCACAAAGGGCGTTTGCGCCAACACATGCGTTACCGGCGCATCGGTGTTCAGGCGCAATGACAGCGCGTCGCCCACAAAGCGTACATGGTTGCTGCCGCGCGTGATGGTGGGCTCGCTGCGGCCCCAGGCAAAGCGCAGGTTAAGCCGCACACAAATGCGCGGCGCGCCTGCCGTGGCGCGCACCCGGCGCACCAGCGTCATGGGCCTGAAAAAGCGTGCGTGGCTGTAAAAGCGCGGCGCAAAATCGGTGATCTCAATGCTTTGCCCGGCGCGGTCAAACAACTGGGTGCGCAGGACGGCGGTGTTGGGCTCGTACTGCTGCGTGCTGTGCGAGAAGTCTTCTATCTCGATGGCAAAGCTGCTGGCTTGCGGGCCTTCGTCCAGCAGGGCGTTGAACACCGGGTCGCCGTCAAAGCGGGGCAGGCAGCACCACACAATGCGTGCGTGTCCATCGATCAGCGCGCTGAAGGCGCAGTTGCCAATAACGCCCAGGGACAGCGCATTGGGGGCCAGGGGCATCATGCGGTGCTGGCCACCAGGGGCACCCGTGTTAGCGGCAGTACGGCCACAGCCTGCTCCAGCCAGGCACGCAAGGCGGCTGGGTTGGGGCAGCGGTGCAGGGCCGCACTGGGCCCCGCGCCTACTTTAACGCCATGGCCACCCAGGGCCTGCACGGCCGCAAAGCCCGCCTCATCGGTCACGTCGTCACCTATGAATATCGGGCTGCGGCCAGCAAACGGCGCAGTTTGCAAAAAGCTGCGGATAGCACTGCCTTTGTCTACCGCGCTGGGCACCACCTCCAACACATACTTGCCGCGCATCAGCGCCAATGCAGGTGTGTGCTCCACCATGGGCGCCAAGGTCTGCCAGCACACGTTGTACAGCGCGGGTGCCATGCGGTAGTGCAAGGCAAAGCCCGCAGTTTTCTGCTCCAGCAGCAAGGCGCTGTGCACCTGGGCCAGGTGTTTGGCGGCTTGCAAAATGGGCTCAAGAATGGGGATGAGCGTCTGGTCGTTCAGTTCAAAAAAATCACCATTGCTGCTGCGCCACTGCGCGCCATGCTCGCCTGCAGCGGGTAATACCAAGGGGTCTAAATAAGCGTCTAATTCGGCAATTGGCCGGCCCGACACGATAGCCAACGCGCCACCAAAAAGCTGGTAGAGGCTGTGCAGTGTACGCACCATGCCGTCGTGCACTTGCACGGCACTGGGAAGCGGCGCTATGTCTGCCAAGGTGCCATCAAAATCTAAAAATAGCGCATGCTGTTTTGGCGAAAGAGAAATTTTTTGCATGCATGGTGACTCAATGCGATGGTGCCAAACGCACCCTAAAAAAATGGGTGCCTGCACGCAGGCACCCAGGCTATTGCGCAGTAGCGCTTACAGCTTCATGGCTTTTTCAAACTCGGATTTTGAAATGAAGCCGTCTTTGTCTGCGTCTACCTGCTCAAACTTGGCACCCAGGCCTGGCACACCTTCCGCTTCAATTTTGTCCAGCTTGCCGTCCTTGTTGGCATCGGCCTTGGTAAATGCTGCCGACATGTCTTTAGCACTCATGGGCTTGTCAGCGGGCATCGCGCCTGCGGGTTTGTCGGTAGAAGGTGCTGCCCCTGGCATTGCGGGAGCGGTGGACTGTGCCCAAACGGCACTGGTAGACAGTAGAGCAATGGCAGCACCAGCGATCAAAGTACGTGATTTAAAAGTCATCGGAAGAACTCCTGTTCAAGTTGAAGAAGTCCTTATTTCATCGCAGTGGCTGGCATGCGGCAAGGCTTATTGCTTGCTGTTGCCTGCGTCACATCTTGCTTGCCTCAGATACATTTTCTTTTGCCATGCTACATCCACACACCTGAATTTATCGCATTGTGGGCTGTGAGTGCGCTATCACAGTAGTAGCGACACATATTACTGCACTATAGAGTGCATTGGCAGCCGCGCTTAAGGCGTGGTGCTGGTAGCCTGCAGGCGCTGGTACTTTTGCCACAGCGTTTCGCGCGTTTCAATAAACTGTGGGTTGATGGGTATGCAGGCCACGGGGCATACCTGCACGCACTGCGGTTCGTCAAAATGGCCCACACACTCGGTGCACTTATGCGGGTCTATCTCGTAGATTTCCTTGCCCAGGTAAATCGCCTGGTTGGGGCACTCGGGCTCGCACACATCGCAGTTGATGCATTCGTCGGTGATCAAAAGTGCCATGGTATGCCTGCCTCTGTTAGCCGTGCATCAGGCCTGCAGCTTGGGGCGATGGGCCGCCTCTAGCGCTGCGGCCACTGCAGGGCTGACCATGCTGGCCACGTCACCACCCAGTTTGCTAATCTCGCGCACCAAGGTGCTGCTAATGCATTGCAAATCTGCTGTTGGCAGCAGGAATACTGTTTCTACCTGCGGGCGCAGCTTGCGGTTCATACCGGCCATTTGCGCTTCGTAGTCGAAATCAGCCATATTGCGGATACCGCGCACTACAGCGCTGGCGTGGTGCAGCGCGCAAAAGTCCATGATCAGGCCGTCAAATGGCATCACCTTGATATTGGCTACGCCTTTGAAAACCGCTTGCGCCAGCTCAATACGCTCATGCAGGGTAAACAGCGTCTTTTTGTGGTGCGCTACGGCCACAGCCACGATAAGCGTGTCAAACAAGCCCGCAGCCCGCCGCACCACGTCCTCGTGGCCGAGGGTGATGGGGTCAAAGGTACCGGAATAGATGGCTGTGCGTGGCATGGGGTGATTTTACCCGGGCGCGGTGGTCGGCGCTTCTTGGTGTCTTTGTTCTGGCACGGCTGGGGTATCGGTTCCCGCTTGGTCGCGGCTTTGCGTCAACGTGTGCGGGGCATGCATACACTATTAATTTAATAGCAGTTTGTGCCCTGTTATTTTGGGCTTGTGGCCTAAAACATGGATAAAAAGCGCAAAGAGCAGTGTGCGTGCTGTTTCTGTCCGTTCTCCGTCCCCGTCTTCACCTGAGCTATCCGCCAAACCATTACTCGCAGTGAAGCGTGTGCTATGGCCATGCGCCCCAATCAGGGCTAAGGGCTCGAAGCACGCAGCAATGGGGATCAGAAAACGTCGGTGTCTGAGCGCAGCGAGTTTCGACGTTTTCCCCCATTGCGA
>JAYUHM010000065.1:0-16083 GCA_043766985.1 Polaromonas sp. | reverse complement strand
CGTTCCTGAACTATGTGGTGGCCAAAATCACACGCCCTTTGCCGCCATGGATACCGCCTGCGCAACTTATGGGCGCTGGGTAACTGCCGGATTTAGGTTAATTGGCTTGCAGCCCAATAGAGTTGGGTACAATTTGCTACAAATATAATAGCATTTGAATGGGATCGCAATGCGCTGGTAGTCTGTATTTTTCTGCGCTGATCCTTCCTCGGCAGAGTCCTGGGCAATAAAAAAGCCGCTCGGTTAGAGCGGCTTTTTGCTGTTTCAGCGCAATTACTTGAGCTTGACTTCTTTGTAGTCTACGTGCTTGCGAGCTTTTGGATCAAACTTGCTGATCAACATTTTCTCGGGCATGGTTTTCTTGTTTTTTGTAGTGGTGTAGAAATGGCCGGTACCCGCAGTGGATTCCAGTTTGATTTTTTCACGTCCGCCTTTTGCCATGATTTTTTCTCCTGCGAATTAAGCTTGACCGCGTGCGCGCATGTCTGCGAGCACGGCATCAATGCCGTTTTTGTCGATCAAACGCAAAGCCGCGTTGGTAATGCGCATGCGCACCCAACGGTTTTCGCTCTCGACGAAAAAGCGGCGGTATTGCAGGTTAGGCAGAAACCGGCGCTTGGTTTTATTGTTGGCGTGGGACACATTGTTGCCCACCATGGGTTTTTTACCCGTTACTTCACAGACGCGTGCCATTAAGGAGCACTCCTAAAGTCAAAATTAACGGCTTTCGCCGCACCTCGCACTGCCCAATACTGTTAGCAATTACTACTTAACAATACCTGCAAGCGGTCTAGTTTTGCCCCCTGCACAAGGCAAGAGGACAAAACGTTCCCATTTTCTGGGAAGCCTTCTATTATAGCCTGAAGCACCAAGGTCGGCTAATGAAAGCAGCCCGTCGCCTGGCAAAACCCACTTTAGGCGGTGTTTTGCTCTAAAAAGCGTTGCGCGTCCAGTGCCGCCATGCAGCCCGTGCCAGCGCTGGTAATGGCTTGGCGGTAGATGTGGTCTTGCACATCGCCCGCCGCAAACACGCCCGGCACGCTGGTCATGGTGGCCATGCCTTGGTTGCCTGATTTGGTGATGATGTAGCCATCCTTCATCTCCAGTTGCCCCTTGAAGATGTCGGTGTTGGGCGAGTGCCCAATGGCAATAAAACAGCCCTTGAGCTTAATGTCCTCTGTGGCGCCGGTTTTGGTACTTTTCAGTCGCACGCCCGTCACGCCAGTGGCATCGCCCAGCACTTCTTCCAGAGTGCTGAACACCTTCAACACAATCTTGCCCTCCGCCACTTTGGCCTTCACTTTGTCCACCAAAATGGGCTCCGCCTTGAACGTGTCGCGGCGGTGAACCAGGTACACTTTGCTGGCAATGTTGGATAGGTACAACGCCTCTTCCACTGCCGTATTACCACCGCCCACCACACAACAAATCTCGTCGCGATAGAAAAACCCGTCACAGGTAGCGCAACCGGACACGCCCTTGCCCATAAAAGCCTCTTCCGATGGCAGGCCCAGGTATTTGGCCGATGCACCGGTCGCCAAGATGAGCGCGTCACAGGTGTACTGGCCGCTGTCACCCGTCAAGGTAAAGGGGCGTTTGGAAAAATCGACCGCATTGATGTGGTCAAAAATAATCTCGGTCTTGAAGCGCTCAGCATGCTCTTGAAAACGCTGCATCAGCTCGGGGCCCTGTACGCCTTGTGCGTCGGCTGGCCAGTTATCCACATCGGTGGTGGTCATCAACTGGCCGCCTTGGGCCATGCCCGTCACCAGCACAGGGCTGAGGTTTGCGCGCGCTGCGTACACGGCAGCAGAATAACCAGCGGGGCCGGAGCCCAAAATCAGAACTTTGGCGTGTTTCATACTAAGCAAGGTAATCCGGAAAAATATTGTTGGAAATTAGCGACAACTGCGGTACAGTTAAAGCCTGTTCTTGGATTATCAATAACTTGTAACCGTTGCAGTCCAAAAGCGTTCGAAAAATTGGTTCAACTTGTAATCCGCGCGCATTTTGCTGTACCGGAGCAAGATTCAAACAACTAAGAGGATAAGACATGTCAATGTTGTCGAATTTGGAGCTTATTCGCCGGGTCCCACTGTTTTCGATGCTCACGCCCAGCCAGGCCGAGTCTGTGGCCGACGCTGTTATCAAGCGGCGCTTCAAGCGCGGTGAGTTAATCGTGGAGCAGGGCAAAAAGTCCAACGCTTTGTTCATTATTTTGACTGGCCGTGCGCGGGTGCTCACCACCGATGCCCGCGGGCGAGAGGTCATCTTGGCCAATTTGGCCCCTGGCGACTACATTGGCGAGATGAGCTTGATTGACAACGAGCCGCACTCGGCCTCGGTGCGCGCCGAAGTGCAAACCGATGTTCTGATGCTGGGTCGGGTCGAGTTCGCCCGCTGTTTGCCCGAAAACACCTCGATGGCCTACGCCGTGATGAAGGGCCTGGTACAGCGCCTGCGCCACGCCGACCGCAAGATTGAGTCTCTGGCACTGATGGATGTATACGGCCGCGTGGCACGCGCGTTGATTGAAGCGGCAGAAACCGATGCACAAGGTCAATTGCTCATCCGCGACAAAGTCTCTCGCCAAGATTTGGCCAAAATGGTCGGCGCCTCGCGCGAGATGGTCAGCCGCGTGATGAAAGACCTGGAAGAGCGCGGCTACATAGAAACGCTGGAAAACAATTCGGTGCTGATTAAAGAACGTCTTGGCAGTCTGGGCTAGGCCTTCTGCCCGCGGCGCCATGGTTACAAACTAGAGTGCCTACGAGATAAGGTAAGCTCGCGCATAGCGATGACTTACTCTTTAGACACTCTCAAATCCGGCGCGGCGGCCACGCAGCGCACCACTTCAACCGGGCGAACATTTGTCCACGAAATTGGGCTGATCGTCGGCGCCGTAGCGCTGGTGTTCTGGCTTTTGGCCTTGGTAAGCCATTCCGCCATGGACCCCGCATGGTCTACCTCCGGCTCAGCCGCACCCGGCGCGGTGCGCAACTGGGGCGGCAAACTGGGCGCGTGGCTGGCCGACGGTAGTTTTTACGTTTTTGGCTACTCGGTGTGGTGGTGCGTGCTGGCATCTTGCCGCGTGTGGTTGTCGGCGCTCAGCCGCTGGCTCCGTGGCAATACAGATTCTGGCGTGGCGCACGCTGCCTACGCCGGCCATGCCAGCACCCCCCAACGCAACCTGCTGGGTTTGTCGCCGCGCGCCATTTTTTGGCTCGGTCTGGTGGTGTTGTTGCTGGCCAGCTGCGCGCTGGAATGGTCGCGCCTGTACCGTTTTGAGCAACGCCTTCCGGGCCACGCGGGCGGGGTGGCGGGCTACTTGGCTGGCAGCTTTACACTGAAATGGCTGGGCTTTACCGGGTCGGGTTTGGTGTCTATTGCCGCTCTGGTGGTGGGCGCGGCTTGGGCCTTTGGTTTTTCTTGGGCGCGCTGGGCTGACGGCTTGGGGGCCTGGCTGTACCAGCTGTGGGAGCAGCGCCGCGAAAAGCGCGAAGTAGCCCAAGACATTGCCATGGGCACCCAGGCCGCACGCGAGCGCGAAGAAGTGGTGAGCGTTGAGCGCGCCGAGAGCGAAGAGCTGCACCCCGCACCCATCGTCATGCCCGCAGCCCAGCGCCCCATGCTGGAGCCCACCTTTGTTGACGTGCTGGTAGACGTGCCGCAAAGCGCCCGTGTCGCCAAAGAGCGCCAAAAGCCCCTATTTAGCGAGATGCCCGACAGCAAGCTGCCCCAGGTGGACTTGCTGGACAGCGCCCAGCTGCGCCAAGAAACCGTGGCCCCCGAAACGCTGGAGATGACCAGCCGGATGATTGAGAAAAAGCTCAAAGACTTTGGCGTAGAGGTGCGGGTGGTAGCCGCCCTGCCCGGCCCCGTGATCACCCGTTACGAGATTGAGCCTGCAACGGGCGTAAAAGGCTCGCAAGTGGTGGGCCTGGCGCGCGATTTGGCGCGCTCGCTGTCTTTGGTGTCGATCCGGGTGGTGGAGACGATTCCCGGCAAAAACTATATGGCTTTGGAGCTGCCCAACGCCAAGCGCCAAAGCATCAAACTGAGCGAGATTTTGGGCTCACAGGTCTACAACGATGGCAAGTCCCTGCTCACCATGGGCCTGGGCAAAGACATCATGGGCGCGCCCATCGTGGCCGACCTGGCCAAGATGCCGCACGTGCTGGTAGCAGGCACCACCGGTTCGGGCAAATCGGTCGGTATCAACGCCATGATTTTGAGCCTGCTGTACAAGGCCGAAGCCCGCGATGTGCGCATGCTGATGATCGACCCCAAGATGCTGGAGATGAGCGTCTACGAAGGCATTCCGCACCTATTGTGCCCCGTGGTGACCGACATGCGCCAGGCCGCGCACGGCCTGAACTGGTGCGTGATGGAGATGGAACGCCGCTACAAGCTGATGAGCAAGATGGGCGTGCGCAACCTGGCCGGCTACAACGTGAAGATGGACGACGCCAAAGCGCGCGGTGAATTCATTTACAACCCTTTCAGTCTCACACCAGACAGCCCCGAGCCCTTGGAGCGCCTGCCCCACATCGTGGTGGTGATCGACGAGCTGGCCGACCTGATGATGGTGGTGGGCAAAAAGATCGAAGAGCTGATTGCCCGCTTGGCCCAAAAAGCCCGCGCCGCAGGTATTCACCTAATTTTGGCCACCCAGCGACCCAGTGTCGACGTGATTACCGGCCTGATCAAGGCCAACATCCCCACCCGCATCGCCTTCCAGGTCAGCAGCAAGATCGACAGCCGCACCATTCTGGACCAGATGGGCGCTGAGGCCCTTCTGGGCATGGGCGACATGCTTTACATGCCCAGTGGCACCGGCCTGCCGATTCGCGTGCACGGGGCCTTTGTCAGCGACGAAGAGGTCCACCGCGTTGTAGCATATCTGAAGGAGCAAGGTGAGCCCAATTACATCGAGGGCGTGCTGGAAGGCGGAACTGTGGACGGTGAGGATGGTCTGAGCCTAGAGGGCGAGGGCGGCGGCGGCGAAAAAGACCCGATGTACGACAAAGCGGTGGACATTGTGCTGAAGAACCAAAAGGCCAGCATCTCTCTGGTGCAGCGGCATTTGAGCATCGGCTACAACAAAGCCGCCAACTTGCTGGAAGCGATGGAGAAAGCCGGTCTGGTGACTGCGATGAACGGCCGCGGACAACGCGAGATTTTGGTACCCGGTAGAAACGATTGAACCTAGAAAGGTGTATTGTGAAACATGCTTTGCCAACCGAGTTGGCTGCAATTGCAAAGCCAATAGCTACTTTTTTGCTAGCAGCTTGTGATACTATCTCTTGGGCTAACGGCCTGGACAGCTTGGAAAGCTTCCTAAAATCTACCCGCTCAGGCAGCGCCGAGTTTACCCAAACTGTTACGTCGCCTGCGCGTGACGGCCAAGCCCCTAAAGTCAAAGTTTCCAGCGGCACCTTTGAGTTTGCACGCCCCAACCGCTTCAAGTTCAACTACAAAAAACCGTTTGAGCAAACCATCGTTGCCGACGGTCAAACCTTGTGGCTCTACGACGTAGATTTGAACCAGGTTACCGCCAACAAACAGGCCAACGTGCTGGCCAGCACACCAGCGGCCATCATCGCCTCTGCGCCTGATTTAAAGAGCCTGGAGCAGCATTTCAGCCTGAAAGCCGCGCCCGACCAAGACGGCCTGAGCTGGGTCAGCGCAACGCCCAAGGCCAAAGAAGGTGCATTGCAAAGCATTCGCGTAGGTTTTAAAACTGCGGGCGGTGAGCTGGCAGCACTGGATATTCTGGACAACTTTGGCCAACGCTCGTTGCTGAAGTTTCAAAAGGTGCAGGCCAATACAGCTGTGGCGCCCAACGCCTTCAACTTCACGCCACCTGCGGGCGCGGATGTGATCAAGCAGTAACGCTTTTACTATTATTTTAATAGCTGCTTATGCCATATTCTATTGGGCTTTTGGCTTATTTCGTATCAAATTTAGGTTGAACACCTGCATTAGGCCGATCTACGAGGCGGTTTCGACTTACCAGCCCTGTTGAGCGCAACCGCTTCGCCAATCAGCGCCTTGAAGGCCGTCTCGTCAACGTCTTGCGCCTCGAAAATGTCGATAGCGCGGCGCACGTTTCCGTCAAGGCTCGCGTTAAACAGACGCGCCGGGTCCTTCAGCAGTGCACCCTTGGCGAAGGTCAGCTTCACTTTGTCCTTGTACGATTCGCCAGTGCAGATAATGCCGCCCAGCGACCACACCGGGGTGCCCATCCACTTCCATTCCTCCACAACATCCGGGTTCGCGGCCTTAATGCGCTGGCGCATTCTGCTGAGCGTTTCCCCGCGCCAGTCGCCAAGCTCAGCAATTCTTTGCGAAATCAGCGTGGACGCTGACGGGCCTTCGCTTGCATTCGATTTTTTCATGCTCTCCTCCTAAAAGACCATGTTAGCTGCTACGGCCCAGTCCTCCAATAACTCCCGCGGCTACCTCGGCCGCCAGGCGAGTGCGATTTTGCTCATTGGATGGTTCGACAATGTGGCGAACGGCCTCGGCGAATGCGCTGAACACTTGCTGCATGCGGGCACAGACATCCGCATGCAGCAAGAGCTGCTGGGGCGCAGCAATGTGAGCGCGACGATGACCTACACGCATGTGCTGAAGGTGCCTGCGGGCGGCACGGCCAGCCCGCTGGATGCGTTGCAGGCGCTCGTGGTGTGAAGCTTTAGGACACCAGAAGTGCTGCATCTTTAATAGCAGATTGTGCTATATTCTATTGGGCTAGAGGCACATTTGGCATACAAAACCACCCAAAACACCGGTTTTACCCATCACCCCGCCAGCCGCCTAAAATACCCCGCATGACCAAACCCCATGCTACCCACATGCCGCTTGCCGAGCAGCTGCGCCCCAAAACGCTGGGTGAGGTGATTGGCCAGCAGCATTTGCTGGGCGAGGGTATGGCGCTGCGGGTGGCGTTTGAATCTGGCGTGCCGCACAGCTGCATTCTGTGGGGGCCGCCGGGGGTGGGCAAGACGACGATTGCGCGCTTGATGGCGGATGCGTTTGATGCGCAGTTCATCAGCATCAGCGCTACGCTGGGCGGGGTGAAGGAGATTCGGGAAGCGGTGGAAATGGCGCAGATGGCGCAAAGCCAGTTGGGCGCTTTGGACTTGCTGCAGACCGACGCTGCGGGCGCAGGCGCAGGCAAACGCACCATTGTGTTTGTGGACGAGGTGCACCGCTTTAACAAAAGCCAGCAAGACGCGTTTTTGCCGCATGTGGAAAGCGGGCTGTTTACCTTTATTGGCGCCACCACCGAGAACCCCAGCTTTGAGGTGAACTCGGCGCTACTGTCCCGCGCAGCGGTGTATGTGCTGCAGCCGCTGAGCGAGGATAATTTGGAACAAATAGTGCTGCGAGCCCAACAGAACATAGCACAAGCTGCTATTGATGATGTAGCAGTTAAAAAACTCGTCGCCTACGCGGACGGCGATGCCCGCAGGCTGCTGAACACGTTGGAGACGCTGTTTGTGGCCGCCGCCAAAGAGAAAATCAACCCCATTACCGATGTCTGGCTGACCAAGGTGCTGGGCCAACAAATGCGCCGCTACGACAAGGGTGGCGAACAGTTTTATGACACCATCAGCGCGCTGCACAAAAGCGTGCGCGGCTCTGACCCCGACGCCGCGCTGTACTGGCTGGTGCGCATGCTGGACGGCGGGGCCGAGCCTAAATACATGGCGCGGCGGCTGATACGCATGGCGGCAGAAGACATTGGCCTGGCCGACCCGCGCGCCCTGCGCCTGGCGCTGGACGCTGCCGAGGTGTACGAACGCTTAGGGTCGCCCGAGGGCGAGCTGGCCCTGGCCGAGTGCGTCATCTACCTGGCCATGGCGCCCAAAAGCAATGCCGTGTACGCCGCGTTTAACGAAGCCAAGGCGTGGGTCCAAAAAGACGGTACCCGCCCCGTGCCCATGCACCTGCGCAACGCACCCACCAAGCTCATGAAAGCGCTGGACTACGGCAAAGGCTACCGCTACGCGCACAACGAGGACGGCGGCTTTGCTGCGGGCGAGACCTATTTACCCGACGGCATGCAGGCAGAGTTTTACCGCCCGGTAGAACGCGGCCTGGAGATCAAAATTGCCGATAAGCTGCGCGAGCTTAAAAAACTAAACCATCAGAAAAACTGATACTAAAATAATGCGGCTGATACGGCGAATAGCTTGCGGGTAAACCCGGCCCGGTCGTCCCGCGTAAAGCGGCGCAAAGACTAAGCGCTTGGCTACAATGCCGCCACCAACCCGCATTTTGCGACCACAAGTCAAAATTTGGCGGGTTTTTTGCTAGCCAGACTCAGCATCGCAGGTGCATACTGACTTCACGTTTCGGAGAAAAATAGATGGAAACTTTCCTGCAACAGATCATCAACGGTCTGGTTCTTGGCAGCATGTACGCTCTGGTAGCCCTTGGCTACACCATGGTGTACGGCATTATCAACCTCATTAATTTTGCCCACGGCGAGGTGCTGATGGTGGGCGCCCTGACCAGCTGGAGCGTGATTGGCATGATGAAAGAGTCCATGCCCGGCACGCCCGGCTGGCTGATTTTGCTGCTGGCCCTGATCATTGCCTGCGTGGTCTGCGCGGTGCTGAACTTCACCATTGAGAAGGTGGCCTACCGATCTTTACGCAACAGCCCCCGGCTGGCCCCGCTGATCAGCGCCATCGGCATGAGCATTTTGCTGCAAACCCTGGCCATGATCATCTGGAAGCCCAACTACAAGCCTTACCCCAACCTGCTGCCGCCTGTGCCGTATGAGATTGGCGGCGCGGTGATTACGCTCACACAAATCATCATCTTGGCCACCACTGCCATTTCGCTGTCGGTGCTGATGTACATCGTGCACCGCACCAGCTTGGGGCGCGCCATGCGCGCCACGGCCGAGAACCCGCGCGTGGCGGCCCTTATGGGTGTCAAGCCCGATGTGGTGATTTCGGCCACCTTTGTGATTGGCGCCATTTTGGCCGCCATTGCCGGGGTGATGTGGGCCGCCAACTACGGCACCGTCAACCACACCATGGGCTTTTTACCCGGCCTGAAAGCCTTTACCGCAGCCGTGTTTGGCGGCATTGGCAACCTGGCCGGTGCAGTGGTGGGCGGCATTTTGCTGGGCTTGATCGAGTCGCTCGGCGCAGGCTACTTGGGCACCCTGACCGGCGGCGTTTTGGGCAGCCATTACGTCGATATTTTGGCCTTTGTGGTGCTGATTTTTATGTTGACCTTGCGCCCCTCGGGCTTGCTGGGTGAACGCGTGGCCGACCGCGCTTAACCACCAGGAGATACAAAAATGACTACATGGTTTGATTCTCTACAAGGCAAGCAGCGCACCACGTTCTATATATTTTGCGCCATGGCGCTGCTGGTACTGCCCCTGATCGTGCAGCAAGCAGGCAGCGGCTGGGTGCGTATTTTGGACGTGGCCCTGCTCTACATCTTGCTGTCCCTGGGCCTGAACATTGTGGTGGGCAACGCCGGCCTGCTGGACTTGGGCTTTGTGGCGTTTTATGCACTGGGTGCTTATATCTACGCCCTGCTGGCGTCGCCGCACCTAACCGACACCTTCCCCGCCATTGCCGCCATGTTCCCCGGTGGGCTGCACATGCCGCTGTGGGTAGCGGTGCCGCTGGCCGCAATTTTGGCTGGCATGCTGGGCGTGCTGCTGGGCGCGCCCACCCTCAAGCTGCGCGGTGACTACCTGGCCATCGTCACGCTTGGCTTTGGCGAGATTATCCGCGTGTTCCTCAACAACCTGGACCACCCGGTCAACATCACCAACGGGCCCAAAGGTATCAACCAAATTGATTCGGTCAAATTTTTTGGGCTCGATTTGGGCAAACGGGTCGAGGTGTTTGGCTTTTCCATTGCCAACGTGTCGCTGTACTACTACCTGTTCTTGGGGTTGGTGATCGTGGCTATTTTCCTGTGCTACCGGCTGGAAAAATCGCGCATTGGCCGCGCCTGGATGGCCATTCGGGAAGACGAAATTGCTGCCAAGGCCATGGGTATCAACACCCGCAACATGAAGCTGCTGGCCTTTGGCATGGGCGCTACTTTTGGTGGCGTATCGGGCGCCATGTTTGCACCGTTCCAGGGCTTTGTGTCGCCCGAGTCGTTCTCGCTGATGGAGTCAGTGATGATTGTGGCCATGATTGTGCTGGGTGGCTTGGGCCATATCCCTGGCGTGATTTTGGGCGCGCTACTGCTGTCGTCGCTGCCCGAGGTGCTGCGCTATGTGGCTGGCCCGCTGCAGGCCATGACCGATGGCCGGCTGGACGCTTCCATCTTGCGTCAGTTGCTGATCGCCGTGGCCATGATCTCGGTGGTGCTGATCAAGCCCAAGGGCCTGTGGCCCTCGCCGGAGCATGGCAAGTCGTTGCAAAACGCACCTGCACCTAAATAAGGAGAACGCAAAAATGACAGATACAGTTCTCAAAGTAGCCGGCGTCTCCAAACGCTTTGGCGGCCTGCAAGCGCTAAGCGATGTGGGCATCACCATCCAGCGCGGCCAGGTCTACGGCCTGATTGGCCCCAACGGCGCCGGTAAAACCACCTTCTTTAACGTGTTGACGGGCCTGTACACGCCCGATAGTGGCACGTTTGAGCTGGCAGGCAAGCCCTACACACCCAGTGCGGTGCACGAGGTGGCCAAGGCCGGTATTGCCCGCACCTTCCAGAACATCCGCCTGTTTAACGAAATGACGGCGCTGGAAAACGTGATGGTGGGCCGCCATGTGCGCACCCATGCTGGCGTGCTGGGCGCGCTGTTTCGCACCCCCGCTGCGCGCCACGAAGAAGCCGCCATTGCCAAGCGCGCGCACGAGCTGCTGGAGTATGTAGGCATCGCCAAGTTTGCCGACTACAAAGCCCGCACTTTAAGCTACGGCGACCAGCGCCGCCTGGAGATTGCCCGGGCCCTGGCCACCGACCCGCAACTGATTGCCCTGGACGAGCCCGCCGCCGGCATGAACGCCACCGAAAAAGTGCTGCTGCGCGAGCTGATCGACCAGATCCGCAAAGACAACCGCACCATTTTGCTGATCGAGCACGATGTGAAGCTGGTGATGGGCCTGTGCGACCGCGTGACAGTGCTGGACTACGGCAAGCAGATTGCCGAGGGCACGCCCGCCGATGTGCAAAAAAACGAAAAAGTGATTGAAGCCTATCTGGGCGCAGGCCACGCCTAAAGAGGAACTGACCATATGACTGAACAAAGCAACAAAGTCCTCCTCAAGGTATCGGGCCTCAAAGTGTCCTACGGCGGCATTCAGGCCGTCAAAGGTGCAGACTTTGAAGTGCGCGAAGGCGAACTGGTCACCCTGATCGGCTCTAACGGTGCAGGTAAAACCACCACCATGAAGGCCATCACCGGCTCACTGGCAGCCGCCGATGGCACGATTGAATACCTGGGGCAGAACATCGCTGGCAAAGGCTCGTGGGACTTGGTCAAACAAGGCCTGGCCATGGTGCCCGAGGGGCGCGGCGTGTTTGCCCGCATGACCATTACCGAGAACTTGCTGATGGGGGCCTACATCCGCAATGACAAGGCCGAGATTGCCTTGGACATTGAGAAAGTGTTTGGCATTTTCCCCCGCCTGAAAGAGCGCAAAGACCAACTGGCGGGCACCATGAGCGGCGGCGAACAGCAAATGCTGGCCATGGGCCGTGCGCTGATGAGCCGCCCCAAAGTACTGCTGCTGGACGAGCCCTCCATGGGCCTGTCACCCATCATGGTCGACAAAATTTTTGAGGTGGTGCGCGATGTCTACGCGCAGGGCGTGACCGTGCTGCTGGTAGAGCAAAATGCCAGCCGCGCACTGGGCATTGCCAACCGTGGCTATGTGATGGAGTCGGGCCTGATCACCATGAGTGGCGAGGCCAAGCAGCTGCTGAACGACCCCAAGGTGCGTGCGGCTTACTTGGGGGAATAGCCGCGATACGTTGGCGCAATGCCAACTGGCGTGAATTTTCGCACGGCAAGGTTTTTTATCTATCCAGAAACCTTCCCCAACCCCTACACTGCGCGCAGTTACAACGTTTCGCACTCTTCATCGGAGCACCTGGCGAGCGTAGCTATTGGCCCCTTTTTGTGCGGAAGACACGTTGAGCTTGATTCGAAATTTACTGCTGTGCTTACTATGCTGGTGCACACCCCATTTTGCGGCGGCGCAGGCGTTGGCTCTTTTATCAGACGACAGCCCTAGCATTGCATTGGCCACGCCCTTGCAATGGCTGGCCGTACCCAAAGGCAGCGTACAAAACCCCGACACTTTCCAAGCCGCTGACAAACCCCAAGGCTTTGCTGCTTACACACCCAGCACCTTGCTGCCCACGGCCAAGCAAAGCGATGTATGGCTGCGCTTTGGCTTGCCTGCCACCAGCACGCCCGAGCTGTGGTACCTGCGCATACCGCACCTGTCACTCGAACGGGTGGTGTTTTATTTTCAAGACCCTGGCAACAGCTGGAAAACCCTGAGCGCGGGTGAAAAAGTGCCCATGGCGCATTGGCCTGTGCCCTCCAACCGGGCTACTTTTGCACTGCTTACCCGAACAGACCGGGTGCAAACCTACTACCTCAAACTAGAGCACGACAGCGCATTGGTACAACGGCCCGAGCTGATATCGGCCAACGAATACGTGGACGACTCGGCGCAGGTGGGCATTCTGGTAGGTTTGATGTTTGGCTTGTTCTGCCTGCTGGGCCTGCTGGGCTTACTGGCAGCGCGCACCTACCGCAACCTGAACTTTGCCTGGTTTGCACTGGTGGTGGTGTCGCTCTTGCTGGTGCAGTTGGTGCTGATTGGCTATGCCGGGCAACGGCTATGGCCGCACAGCCCTCACCTCACGCATGCCATGTGCTGGCTCAGTTGGTTGTTCTTTTTGGCAGCGTCTACCTGGTTTTACGCGCAGGCCAGCGTGTCTAAAGAAATTTTTCCAAAAATCTACAAAGCCTCCATTGCCGTCACCGCCGTGCTGCTGTGCGTATCCGTGGTGTATGCCGTCATCCCCCACGAGTTTCCGCGCGCAGTGCTGAACGCCTTAACCGGGTTGGCCATTGTCTGGATTGCCGGTTCGTCCGCCTGGATGGCGTGGCGCTCGCAGCAGGTGTGGTTGTGGTGTCTCAGCGCAGGGATGGTGCCGCTTGCAGTGACACTGTTTACCCGCATTGCCTACAACCTGGGTTGGGTCAGGCACATCGAACTGGCGCAGTTGTGCAGCTTGCTGGTAGGTTGTGTGGGCATGTTGGTGATCTACCGGGTGTTAATTGCCAGCACCCGTGAGGCCCAAATCATCCGCGAGCGCGAGCAGGCCAGCGTTGACAACGACGTTGCCACTGGATTGCCACTGGCGCGCACCTTAAATGTTCGTTTGCCAATAATGCTGGCACGCAGCGAGCGTTTTGAGGAGCCTTGCGGCGTGCTGATGGTTCGCTGGCTGGACTACGCCAGCTACATCGAGCCCCTCTCGTCGTCGCAGCGCGGCGCCGTGCTGTCGCATCTGGGGGCGCGCCTGAGCAAGCTATGCCGCCCGATCGACATCGTGGCGCGACTGGACGACGACCATTTTGTATTCATGATCGAAGCGCCCATCTCGCGCGAGCGGCTCAATGCGCTGGGCACCAAAATTCTCAGTGTGTGTATGCTCTCCGGCCGACCCCAAGTGGACAATAACGTCTATGACGTGCATGTGGCGGTTTGGGCCTCCAACAAGGGCATTTCGGCCGCGGCGCAGGTACTGGAAGCGCTGCGCACGCGCCTGAACCAAATGGGCAACGGCACCTCTCGGCGGGTGCAGTTTGTAGATTCGGCGCCCAGCACCCGTCCGAGCGAAGGCCATTCTGAAGCCCCCAACATCACCGTTGCGGCGCCCTTTAGCAGTTCGGAAATTGTGGCAAAAATCAATGCCATTGAGGCAACGCCCATCATCCCTACCATCGCATTGCGGCCTAAGCCTGGATCAAGGCTGGCAGGTTAGTCCACCTTGGCCCCACTGGCCCTGACAGGTTTTTCGTACTTGGCCAGCTCGCGCAGCATCATGGCAGCAAACGCTGCGCTGCTGCTGGCCACTGGCTCGGCCATCAGGCTGGCAAACCGCGTTTTAGCCTGATCGGACTGTAGCGCCTGCACAAAGGCCTGGTTGTATTTGTCTATCAGTTCAGGCGGTGTGGCTTTGGGGGCTACCAGGCCCCACCAAGTGTCCACCTCAAAGCCTTGGTAGGTCTCACCCACCGCAGGCACCTCGGGCAGCGCGGCGCTGCGCTGGGCGCTGGTAACGGCCAACGCCTTGAGCTTGCCAGCACGGATATTAGGCGCGGCGGTGGCCAGGTTGTCAAAATTAAAGTCTACCTGGGCGGACAGCAGCGCCAGCTGCGCTGGGTTGCCGCCGTTGTAGGGAATATGCACCGCAAATATGCCCGCCTGCTGCTTGAACATTTCGCCCGCCAAATGGCCGCCACTGCCGTTGCCGCCGCTGCCGTAGTTGAGCTGGCCGGGGTGGGCTTTGGCGTAGCGTACCAAGTCGGCCAGGGTGTTGATTTTTAAGCGCGCAGCGGTCTCGCTGTTTATCACCAGCACATTGGGCACGCGCACCATTTGCGTGATGGCCGCAAAGTCGGTGGCCGCGTTGTAGGGCATCTTGCTGTACAGCCAGGGGTTGATGGCGTGGGTAGCCAGGGCGGCAATGCCAATCGTCAAGCCGTCCGGCGCGGCCTTGGCCACCGCATCCGCGCCGATGTTGCCGCCCGCGCCGGGTTTGTTGTCGATGATCACCGGGCCCAGGCTGTCTTTAACCCGCTCGGCCAGCAGGCGTGCGGTTATATCAATCGGGCCACCGGCTGCGTAGGGCACTACCAGGCGAATGGGCTTTTGCTGTGCAAATGCGGTGGAAGACCACAAGAGTACGGCACAATATGCTATTATTTTTGTAGCCAGTAGATTGATATTGCTTTTACTTGCAGCGGGCATGGTGGGCCTTTGTGGATGCGTTGATGTGTGGGTATTGTGCGAGAAATTTTCCGCTGCACAAATCTTGCGCCCTGGGGCGGGAAAACTGGCTTCGGTTCAGCTCTGTGCTCGCTCTGGTTTGGTTGGGCCACAGCGGTAGATCGCCCACTACTTCGCGAGAGCTGGTCGGCGGTGTACTCAGCGCAGCGGCATAAAGGAGGAATAGGCGGCCATAAGCCGCCATGGGGGACAGCCGCGGAGCTGAGTACACCGCCGACCTGCTCCCGTACAAAACTGAAGCTGCGCCCTCGACCTGCTCCCTTACATAGCTGAAGCAGCACCGTCCCAATGCGCTCGTACAAAACAAGGGCAAGACAAGCTCGCAGCGAACAAGTAAAACCAGCCTCCTAAGCCGCCAGCCCGCGCCGCGAAGCAATCTCCAGCAGGCCGTCAAATATCAAGCTCTCCAGAAGCTCTACCTCCATGCCCATGGACGGCTGCATCTTCCAGCCCGCGCCGCCGGTCATCACCACCAAGGGCAGCTCGCCCGTGCGCTGGTGCAAATGGTGGTGCATGCGGCGCACAGCACCCGCAATGGCGTAGGTACCGCCGCTGGTCAGCGCGTCGCTGGTGTTGGTGGGAAACTCGGTCACGTCGCCCGTGGGCACATGCAGGCCCGCCGTGCCCGACTCTAGTGCCTTGAGCATGATGCCGTGGCCCGGCAAAATAAAGCCGCCTAGAAACTTGCCGCTGCCGTCGATGGCCTCCACGGTGACTGCTGTGCCCACCATCACCACCACCAGCGGCTTGTTGGGCGCGCCAGGGGGTAGCTGCGCCTGCATCCACTGCCAGGCGCCAATCATCGCTACCCAGCGGTCAGCACCCAGGCGGGCGGGGTGGTCATAGCCGTTGGTCAGCCCGGCCTCGGCGGCGCTGGCTACTACCCAGCGCGGCGCAAATTGGTCGTTGGTGTCCCAGCGTTCTTCCAACTGCGACTCGACGCGGCGTTTAATCGCGTCGCCGGCCACAATGCAGCCCAGCATGCTGGTGGGCTGGGCGATGCCGCTCCAGGCGCCCTCAGCCAGGCTGTCCAGATTTTCTA
>JAYUHM010000064.1:0-16094 GCA_043766985.1 Polaromonas sp. | reverse complement strand
GGAAAACCTGCGAAATTCATGAAAAATCAATCTCAAAACACTGAAATCGAACATAACCAGCTCATGCAACTTTGTGCGGTGGGTTGTTCAGCGCTTCCCTAATCATTAATCAAAAATTTTTTCCTGAAATATGTAAATATTTTTCAGACGACCATTAATTTCCAAACTCCCATTCCATTCATAAATATGGCATTGCTCATCCCCACCAGTAATTTACTGATCGAACTGCGCGGTCTGATTGAGCAGGCGCGCCAGCATGTGGCGCAATCAGCCAACAGCACGTTGACGTTGCTTTACTGGAAGGTGGGCGCACGAATTCGGCGCGAAGTGCTCAGTGACGGGCGAGCAGAGTACGGCACCCAGATTCTTGCGACACTGTCGCAAGAATTGGTGCAGGACTATGGCAAGGGCTTCAATCCATCGGCGCTGACCCGCATGGTTAAATTTTCAGAGATGTTTCCTGACGAAAACATTGTCGCGACACTGTCGCAACAATTGAGTTGGAGCCATTTTGTAGAACTCCTGCCGCTGGACAAACCACTGCAACGCGATTTTTATGCCGAGATGTGCCGCATCGAGCGCTGGAGCGTGCGCACCTTGCGCGAACGCATTGGTAGCCAACTTTATTTGCGCACCGCGATTGCCAAAAAACCTGAGGCAGTGGTGCAGGCCGAGATCAACCACCTGCGTGCGGGTGGGCAGATGTCGCCGGACATGGTGTTTCGTGACCCGTACATGCTGGATTTTCTAGGCTTGCCAGACGGCTATAGCGAACGCGACCTGGAAGCGGCTATTTTGCGCGACATGGAACGCTTTTTGCTGGAGTTGGGCGTGGGCTTTACCTTTGTGGCCCGGCAAAAGCGCATTACCGTGGGTGCAGACGATTTTTACCTTGACCTTTTGTTTTACCACCGGCATTTACGTCGCTTGGTAGCGGTAGAGCTGAAGCTGGAGCCGTTTAAACCCGCACACAAGGGGCAGATGGAGCTGTATCTGCGCTGGCTGGACAAATACGACCGCACGCCGGGTGAAGAATCGCCGATCGGTCTGATCTTATGTGCTGGGGCCGACGTCGAGCAGGTGGAGCTGATGGAGTTGGGAGCCGCCAATATTCGTGTAGCGGAATATATGCAGCACATTCCCGATATCAAGTTGCTACGGGACCAATTGCACCGGGCAGTGGAATTAGCCCGCGAGAGCGCTGCACAACGCTTACACATACAGCACCAAGACAATACCAAAGACTCATGAACCAACAACCTATTTCCCTACTGATCTGCGCCCTGGGCGGCGAAGGTGGCGGGGTGCTGACCGAGTGGATCATTGCCACGGCGCGCCACGCGGGCTACGCTGCGCAGAGCACGTCTATTCCCGGTGTGGCGCAGCGCACCGGCGCTACTACCTACTACATTGAGGTGTTTCCTACGCCCATCGCGCAACTGGGTGGCAAGCGGCCTGTGTTCAGCTTGAACCCAGTACCGGGCGCGCTGGATGCGTTGGTGTCGTCGGAGCTGCTGGAGACTACGCGGCAGATTGGCAATGGCATGGCCACGGCTGAGCGCACTCGGGTGACTACCTCGTCCACCCGTACCTTCACCACTATGGAGCGCATGCAGCTGGGGGATGGCCGCATAGACAGTGAGCGGCTGTTGGGCGTGGTGCAGGCGCATAGCCGTGCGCATAGCGTGTTTGACATGAGCCAAATTGCACGCGAAGCGGGCACGATTGTGAGTGCGGTGATGCTGGGGGCGGTGGCGGGCAGCGGGCTCTTCCCCTTCCAGCGCTCGGACTACGAAGCGGTGGTGAGCGAGGGCGGCGGTACATCCGCTGCGAGTTTGCGCGGTTTTGCCAAGGCGTTTGACTTGGTGAGTGCCGCGCCTGCCACAGCTGGTGCAGCGATGGCGACGGTAACGGCAACGTCCAGTGCCACAACACCGACCGCCGCGACTAAGCCAACCGCCAAGATGGCTATGGGCGAAACCGCCAATGTGTCTAAGGCGCAGCTCGCCATGGTAGCGAAGGCACTACCAAAAGATGAGCTGCTCCCGCAATATTCTAAAGGGCTACCAGCTGATTTAGCATCACAATTCCCTGCGCAAGTGCATGAAATGCTGGCGCTAGGCCATGCGCGCATGCTGGAGTACCAAGGCGCAGCCTACGCGCAACTCTACGTGGACAGACTCAAGCAAGTGCTGCAAGCCGAGCAAGCTGCAGACCCAGACAAAACAAACAACTTTGCCACTACCCGCGAGATGGCACGCTGGCTGGCGCTGTGGATGGCGTTTGACGACATCGTGCGCGTAGCCGACCTGAAAAGCCGTGCCAGCCGCTGGCAGCGCGTGGTGGGCGAGGTCAAAGCCAAGGACGACGACTTGCTCAAGGTGTATGACCACTTCAAACCCGGTGTGCCAGAGTTTGCGGCGCTGCTGCCTATATCGCTCGCCACCAAGCTGACGGCATGGGATCGCCGCCGCATACTCAAAGGTAAAACACCGTGGGCGCTGCCGCTCAAGGTAGGCACCCATTCCATCATCGGCATGCTGTCGCTGCGCACCCTGGCCAGCGTGACATGGCTGCGCGTGCGCGGCAGCCGCTACGTTACAGAGCAACGCATGATCAACCAATGGCTGCAAGGCGTGGTGCAAGGCACGCAGCGCCACTGGCAACTAGGCCACGAGATTGCGCTGTGCGGCCGCCTGATCAAAGGCTACGGCAGCACCAACGAGCGCGGCAAAGACAACCTGTTGCATGTGCTGCAACATTTGGCGCAAGGTGAGGATGCACAGCAAGCGTCCACAGCAGTCAAAGCCGCCCGCAGCGCCGCACTCGCAGACGACGCTGGCAAAGCGTTAGACACCACGCTGGTGCAGCACGGCGCCCCCGCGCGCCCGGTCAAAGAGCAGCCCATCCGCTTTGTCCGCCACGCGACCACCCAAGGGAAAACCTGATACCAAAGCCTGCGTTATTGTTATAAAACATAAGCTATCTTCATCCACCACCCGCCAACGAGGAAACCATGTCCACCATCCGCTCCACCTTCACCCTTACCGCTGCCGCCGTAGCCGCCGTTGCCGCGCTAACGATCAGCCCTGCGCAGGCGCAAGACAAAGCCGTCACGCTCAAGCTGTCCAGCTGGGTGCCCGCCCAGCACGCGCTCAACCCCGCACTCGCAGCCTGGGGCGAGAGCCTGAAAAAAGCCTCGGGCGGCACCATCAACGTCACGCTGTTTCCGTCCGAGCAATTGGGCAAGGCCTTCGACCATTACGACATGGCGCGCGACGGCATTGCCGACTTTGCCTACATCAACCCCGGCTACCAGCCCGGCCGCTTCCCGGTGTTTGCCGGTGCGTCCCTGCCCTTCATGATCTCCAACGCCAAGGCAGGCTCCGCCGCCATCGACGCGTGGTACCGCCCCTACGCCGAGCGCGAAATGAAAGACGTGAAGTTCTGCTTTGCCTTTGCGCACGACCCCGGTGCCTTCCACTCACGTAAAAAGATTGTGCTGCCCACCGACATCAAGGGCATGAAGGTACGCCCCGCTACGTCCACCATCGGCCAGATGATCACCCTGCTGGGCGGCACCAACGTGCAGGCGTCCGCGCCCGAGTCGCGCGACATGCTGGAGCGCGGCGTGGCTGAAGCCATCACCTTCCCATGGGGTTCGCTCTCGCTGTTTGGCATTGACAAAGTGGTCAAGTACCACATGGATGTGCCGCTGTACGTGACACCCTTCGTCTGGGCCATGAACAAAGACAAATACACCGCGTTGACCACCGCGCAAAAAGCCGCCGTGGACAGCCATTGCACCAGCGAGTGGGCCGAAAAAGTAGGCAGCGCCTGGGCCGACTTTGAGATTGCGGGCCATACCAAGCTGGCCGCTGACCCGAACCGCGAAGTCTACAAACTCACGCCCGACCAAATCGCCGCCTGGCGCACCGCCGTGGCTCCTGCCGAAGTGCAGTGGGCCGAGGGCGTGAAGAAGGCCGGCCAAGACCCCAAGGCGGTTTTAGATTCGCTCAAAGCCAACCTGGCCAAGCAAAAATCCGCACTGTAATCGTCCGCCAAGATGAAGCCCAACTTCGCCGACCGGATGATCAACGCCATCGAGTGGCTGGCGGCCATGTTCGTCGGCATCGTGGCGTTGAATATCTTTGTAGCCGTCGTGCTGCGCAAGTTTTTCAACACCTCGATTCCCGATGCGTACGACTTTGGCCGCATGCTGCTGGGCATCTTGATCTTTTGGGGCATTGCGGCCACCAGCTACCGGGGTGGGCACATCACGGTAGATTTGGTATGGCAAGCGGCCAACAAAAGCTGGCGGCGCATCATCGACGTGTTTGCCACCGTTGTGCTGCTTATCGTCGTGGCGGTGCAAACCGCCATGCTGTTTGACAAAGTGCGCGGTACCTTTAACGACAACGTGCAAACCTATGACCTGAACATCCCCACCTGGCCGTTTTACGCCATAGCCTGGGCAGGCGACGTGTGCGCTGTCATTTTGATCGGCATCCGCACCTGGCGTTTGATCGCCAAGCCCGAAGCGCTGCACGACGAGCATCCTAACCAACATTCGATTGAGTAAAACATTTTGAGCACCGATGCCATCGCCATTTTGGGCTTCGTCAGCCTGTTCGTTTTAATGCTGCTGCGCGTGCCCGTCGGCATGGCCATGGGCCTGGTGGGGGTCACCGGCTACAGCTATATCGTCGGCGTGGGCCCCGCGCTCAAGCTGGTCGGCCAAACCTCCATGCGCACCGTCACCGACTACACCTTTGGCGTGATCCCCATGTTCATGCTGATGGGCGCGTTGGTGTCGGTATCGGGCGTCAGCCGCGAGCTGTTCAAGGCGGCTAACTCGATGATCGGCCACCTGCGTGGTGGCCTGGGCGTGGCCACGGTACTGGCCTGCGGCGGCTTTGCGGCCATCTGCGGATCGTCCGTCGCTACTGCTGCCACCTTCTCGGCAGTCGCCTACCCCGAGATGCGGCGCTTTAACTACCCGCAGTCTTTTTCTACCGGCGTGATTGCCGCAGGCGGCACCCTGGGTGCCATGCTGCCACCGTCGACCGTGCTGGCGGTCTACGCCATCCTCACGCAGCAAGACATTGGCAAACTGTTCATGGCCGGCATCATCCCCGGCCTGCTCGCCATGTTGATGTATGTCATCACCATCGCCATCATCGTCAAGGTGCGGCCCGATTGGTTGCCTGCTGGTGAACTCAAGCCATGGAACGAGCGCGTGCAAGACCTGAAAGCCGTTTGGGCTCCGCTGGTGCTGTTTCTCTTTGTGATTGGCGGTTTGTACGGCGGCTTCTTCACCCCCACCGAGGCCGGTGGCGTAGGTGCCAGCGGTGCCTTCATCCTGGGCGTGCTGCGCGGCAAACTCAACCGCACTAATACGAAGGAAGCCTTGCTGCAAGCCACGCGCACGGCGGCGGCGGTGTTTACCGTGCTGATCGGTGCGCTGCTGTTTGGTTACTTTCTCACCATCACCGAAAGCCCGCAAAAGCTCACCGCCTTCCTCACCAGCTTGGGCGTGGGCCGCTACGGCGTGCTGGCCATGATCATGGTGATGTACCTGATACTGGGCTGCCTGATGGATGCCATGGCCATGATCATCCTCACCGTGCCCATCATCTTCCCGGTCGTCATCGCGCTGGGCTTTGACCCGATCTGGTTTGGCATCATCATCGTCATGACGGTCGAGCTGGGCCTGATCCACCCGCCCGTGGGCATGAACGTCTTCGTCATCAAAAGCGTAGTCAAAGACGTGAGCTTTACCACCATCTTCAAAGGCGTGCTGCCCTTCGTCGTCACCGACATCATCCGCCTCATCATCCTTATCGCCTTCCCTGTGATTGCGCTGTGGCTGCCGAGCAAGATGGGTTAAAGCAGGCCATTTGCAACGCGGGGCACTGCGCCATTGAAATGCGGTTTAACATCGTCAGCACATGAGCAAAATAATCACCCACACCGTGCGCGTTGAATTCGGCGACTGCGACCCCGCCGCCATCGTCTGGTTCCCCAACTTCTTCCGTTGGATAGATGCTGCCTCGCGCCACTTCTTTGCCGAATGCGGCGTGCCGCGCTGGGAAGAAACCAGCAAATCCATCGGCGTGATAGGCACGCCCCTGGTGGACACCCACACCAAATTCTTAAAAACCGCCAGCTACGGCGACATGCTACACATCCGCACCCAGATCACCGAGTGGCGCGAGAAAAGCTTTGTGCAAACCTACAAAGTGGTGCGCGCCCGACCCGATGGCGAAGAAGACGTGATTTTGGAATGCGAAGAAGTGCGCATCTTTGCCAGCAAACGCGAAGACGGCAAGAACGGCATTCGCGCTGTGCCTATTCCATTGGAAATTCGCACGCTTTGCGAGTGATATTTGGCTCTAGTCCAATAGAGTACTGTACAAGTCGCTACAAAATTAGCAGCACCCTGAAGTCATTCACATTGGTATGGGTGGGGCCAGTCACCACCAAATCGTCGATGGCGCTGAAGTAGCCGTAGGCATCGTTACGGTCCAGGTAGTCGCCTACTTTCATGCCTTTTTGCAGTGCGCGTTGCAAGGTGTCTGGCGTTACAAAAGCACCTGCGTTGTCTTCTACGCCGTCGATGCCATCGGTGTCGGCGGCCAGCGCAAATACGCCTTCTGCGCCTTGGAGGGCCAGCGCCAAGCCCATGCAAAACTCCCCTGCTCTGCCGCCGCGTCCCTTTGCTTGGCCTTCTTTGCGCGGGCGTATGGTTACTGTGGTTTCGCCTCCGCTCAAAATTACGCAGGGTTTGGTAAATGCGCCTTTGCCGTGCGCAGCAGCGCGGGCCAGCGCGGCGTGCACTTTGCCTACCTCGCGGGATTCGCCCTCTATCTCGTCGCTCAAAATGTAGGCGTTCAGGCCAGCGGCATGCGCCACGGCGGCGGCGGCTTCTAAGGACTGCTGGGGCGTAGCCGTCATGTGCACTATGTTGCCCTCGAAAACTGCATCGCCGGGTTTGGGCGTTTCCAGTGTGCCGCGCTCCAGCTTGTCGCGCACCAGTGTAGGTATTTCGATGTTGTAGCGCTGCAGTATAGATAGCGCGTCCTGGCAGGTAGTAGCGTCTGGCACGGTGGGGCCGCTGGCTATGACGCTAGGGTCGTCGCCCGGCACATCGCTGATGGTGAGCGTTACCACCTGTGCGGGCGCGCAGGCAGCGGCAAGGCGGCCACCCTTTATTTGACTCAGATGTTTGCGCACGCAGTTCATCTCGCCAATATTGGCACCGCTATTGAGCAGGTCTTGGTTGATGCGCTGTTTGTCGGCAAAGTCCAGGCCGTCCACAGGTAAGGTTAGCAGCGCCGAGCCACCGCCAGAGATAAGGCACAGCACCAGGTCGTCCTTGGTGAGCCCCTGCGCCATGGCCATAATGCGCTGCGCCGCTGCCAGGCCTGCCGCATCGGGCACGGGGTGAGCGGCCTCGACTACCTCTATGCGTTGTTTAAGCCCTGCGGGGCGCGGCGGCGTGTGGTGGTAGCGGGTGACGACCAAGCCCTCCAGCGGTGCATCAGCAGGCCAGTGCGCCTCCACCGCCTGCGCCATGGCGCCACCGGCTTTGCCAGCGCCCAAAACGATGGTGCGGCCCTTGGGCGGCTCGGGCAGGTAGGCGGCGGTGTTGTGCAGCGGCAAGGCGCGCTGCACGGCGGCCTGGTACAGCGCCAGCAGGAACTCACGCGGGTTGCTCACCAAGTTGGCAGTGGGGCTGAGAAGGGCAGCGGTTAATGCGGTCATGGATGTATTGTCACATCCTATTCCTGTGCTCGCTCTGGCGCTTGGTGTGGACGGCGCTACCTCAGCGCAGCGGGATAAAGGAGGGGTCGCCGGCCCCACGGCGGCACGGGGGACAGCCACGCAGCTGAAATAGCGCCGCCGACCTGCTCCTGTACAAGGCGAGACAAAACAAAATCAATCCAAAACCGTACTAGCCCCCGAGTTAAACCACTGCCCTACAACCGCCCGCTCAGCGTCAGATATAGACGTAGCGTTGTTCATCGGCATCTGCTTGTTCACCACCACCTGCTGGTAAATATTCTGCGCATGCAGCTTGACGGCCTCTGGCGAATCCAGCCGCACGTTCTTCATTTGCACTTGGGCGTTGTGGCACATGTAGCAGCGCTGCTCTAGCACCTTCTGCAGTTCTACATAGCCATTTTTAGAGCCTTTTAGGCCACCAGCCCCCTGTTCAATAGCACGGGTAGCTACGTTTTTAGTAGTGTCTTGTAGCGCGGGCCGCAGCCATACGATGACCGCTGCAAGCACCACCACACCCGCCACCGCCCAGGGAAGCGGGTTGGGTGCGCGGCCGTGGTGGTAGCCGTGGCGCTGTACAAAAAACTGCCGGATGAGCGCGCCGCCCAGCATCATGGCAAACAGGACCAGCCAGTTGTTCGCATGCGAGTACATAAAACTGTAGTGGTTGCTCAGCATGGCAAACAGCACCGGCAGCGTGAAGTAGGTGTTATGCACGCTGCGCTGCTTGCCGCGCTTGCCGTGCATGGCCAGCTCTTTGGCAGGCAGCTTGGTGCCACTCGTCATAGCGGCTACCACCTTGCGCTGCCCGGGGATGATCCACAAAAACACATTCGCGCTCATGGCGGTAGCCAGCGACGCGCCCACCAGCAAAAACGCGGCTCGCCCGGCAAACAACTGGCACGCCAGCCAGCAGGTAAAGGCCACCCAGCACAGCATTAATACGCCCACTATCAGCTCGCCACGCTTGCGAAAGCCCACTGCCATGCAAATCACGTCATAGACAAAGCCAAACACCAGCAAAAAGCCCAGTGCTGCGCCAATGGCAGCACCGGGTGACCAGTTCATCAGCGATTTGTCGATCAAATAGGTGCTGGCGTTGTACAGGTACAGCACGGTAAAAAGTGCAAAACCCGAGAGCCAGGTGCTGTAGCTTTCCCAGTAAAACCAGTGCAGCTTGGTGTGGATTTTTTTGGGAGCCACCATGTACTTTTGCGGGTTGTAAAAGCCCCCGCCGTGCACCGCCCACATGGCGCCGTCCACGCCTTTTTCCAGCAAGTCGGGCGAGGTGGGTTTGACCAGGTTATTGTCTAAAAAGACAAAGTAAAACGAAGAGCCAATCCACGCGATAGCGGTTATCACATGGACCCACCGCAGCAGCAGGTTGGCCCAGTCCAGCAAATATGCTTCCATGGGGTTTCCTTTGCTGCTCACCACTGCGGGCGCTGTGAACTGCATGTGGCCGCGAACTATTGGTCAAGGTGTTAAATTACACCCCGGCTGTGGCTCCGCTGCGGCACCATGCCAGTGTATAGAGTTTTACATGCTGCCTCAAGCTTGTAGTCAATATCGGTTCAAAATTCGTGTCCAATACAGGCATGGACCGCCCGCAACACCCAAAGCCTGACCTTGACCCTTACATTGACCAACGCTTGACTGACCTGGAGATCAAGGCCAGTTTTACCGAAGATTTGCTGGAGCAACTGAACCAGGTGGTCGTGCGCCAGCAGCAGCAAATTGACATGCTGGTGCGCGAGGTGACCGACCTGCGCCAGCAGTCTAACGCTGGGCAAGATGGGGTGCCGCGCAACCTGCGGGACGACTTGCCACCCCACTTTTAACCATCGGCGACAATCATGGGTTGCCTGAACGTTTAAATTTATGACCGAATCCCATTTAGAAGCCCCTACCGAAGCCCATTTAGAAGCCCCCGTTGCACCCGCAGAGCCTACGCCGCAAAGCGACCAGCCCAAGAAAGCCGACCGTAACCAAGCCGTGCAGCCCGTACTGGAAAAGCTGTTTGAGCTGTACCCGCACCTCTTTGGCGCTACGTTTTTACCGCTAAAGCTGGGCATCTTTCAAGACTTGCTGGCAGCCCACCCGGATGATTTGCCAAAAGATGCCTTGAAAGCCGCGTTGGGCGTGCACACGCGCTCAGCACGCTACCTGCAATGCGTGGCCGCGGGCAACCAGCGCCATGACCTGGCAGGCGTGGCAGGCGACGTTGTGGCCCCAGAGCACATTTACTTTGCCCTGCTGGAGCTGTTTCGCCGCAGGCAAAGCCGCGCGCGCGAAGACTTGCGACCGAAGTTTCGTGTACAAGCCATTGACGCATTTATTGCCTCGGGCCTGACCCGCGAAGACTTTTTGGCCAAGGTGCGCACCAAAGACGAAGACGCCAACGCCCTGCTAGACAGTGCCTTTGCCGAATACGACCTGTGGCTGGCCAAGCAAGAGGCCATGCTGCGGGCCTATGACGCCAGCGGCAAAACACCCGAAGAGTTTGCCGACATGTACGGCCTGCACCCCCGCGACGTAACCAGCGCGCTAGAGCGCCGGCTTGCGCCAGACGCTAGCTAGCCAGGGCTGCTGTTCGCGCGGCAGGCCTGCCGGGCGGTAGTAGTGCTGCAGCTCTGCAAAGCCTGCGGCTGTCATATACGCCTGCCAGGTGGGCCAGTCGTGGTAGCTGCCGTAGCGGTCACCGCGCCAGCCTTCCTGGCCATCACCGCGGGGGTTAGAGCTAAACAGCACACCACCCGGCTTCAGCGTGGCATGCAATTGCTGTAGCACCTGCGGCAAGGCAAGGCTTGGAACGTGGAACAGCACCGCATTGGCAAACACGCCGTCAAAGTGGCCACTGGGCAAAAGCAGCTCCAAAAAGTTTTGCTCCAGCACCTCGCAGCCGCTGTGGCTGCGCGCCATCGCGGCCAGCGCCGCCGCGCCCTCCAGGCCCGTGGGTTGGTGGCCAAGGTCTTTGAATGTCTTCAGGTCGCGCCCAGGGCCACAGCCAAAGTCGAGCAGCTTTAATGGTGCTGGCGCCTCAACGGCTTGAAGCAGCGCGGCAATGTTTTGGCTGACGTCGTGGTCCTTGGTGCCCTCCCAAAAGGCTTGCGCATCACGCTCGTAGTGCGCAAGCGTTTGGGTGGTAATGTGTTCAATATCTTCGGTGCTGGGGTTCATGCCGACGATACTACGCCCTTTTTACTTGCTACTTTATTTATAGCTGCTTGTGCTATGCTCTATTGGGCTTACGGCCAATTTGAACGTTAATTCTCTGGTACACCAGCAGCAAACCAGGGACCAGGAAGGTTATTGGCAAAGTTGCGAATCAGCAAAATGGGCGTGGTGCAGGGGTTGGGAAGCACCCCAGGCAAGCTGCCGCGGATCGTGAAGTCGCCATTGGCGTCCAGGTCTGCGGGGGCAGAGGTAAACGGTGCGCCGCCACAAAACAGCGTGGCAACCACTTGGCGCGGCACAGCTGGCAAGCCTACGTTACCGCCGCCGCCCAAGATCAACCCCTCCCCCTTGACGGAAATGCTGGCGTCGGCACGTACCACGGCCTTGAGCTTGTTAATGAACCACGGGCGGCCACCAGGTGGGATGGTGAGCACATCATTGGGGGCCGCTTGCCCGTTAATAGACGCAAACGGCTGCGAACCAATACCACTGCCAAATTTGACCAATCCATCAGCTGCCATTGCGGGCAGTACATAGCTTGCTGCAAGCATGCCTAGAGCGGCTGAAAGTAACGCTTTTTTCATGGGAAGTCTCCTGTACGGGCTAGATAAAAGTACCGCGCAATGGCGCTGCGCGGAGGCTGTATCGGTACAGATTTTTCGGGAAAATTTTAGAAAAATTTGCAACCGATTTTTTTATTCTAGGGACGCTGCTGGGGTAAATCAAACGCTTAATTTGATTAAATTTTTACCAGATTCTTGAACTATTCAATATTTAAAAGTTCTTGTAAAAAGGTAAATACGGCATTGAATGTGTGCCTTGATGTATCACAGCCTAGCCAGATTTTACAGTCGTCTCCATGATGCTACGGGTCACCACGGGCGGCGCCTCGCCCAAGTGAAAAGCCAGTTTGCGGTCACGCAGCGCCACGTCGGCAGCGGTCACCCGGTCAAAGCGGCGCAGATGCTCATTCCATGATGCGTCTTCGATCATTTCTACAAAGCGCCCGGGCTCGTTGATGTCTTGCAGCAGCTCCCATGACAGCGCGCCGTGGCGCATGCGGCTACGGCGGCTTTCCTGCATCAGTTGGCGAAATTCGGCTGCGCGGGCTGGCTCAATATGGTATTCAATCATCGCCATCACATGGCCTTGGGCAGGCGGCGTGTCGGCTTGCGGCACCTTGAACACATTGGACGGGGTGAGGTCTTCCACCATGCCCTGCCCGGGCATCAGGCGGTTGGCCAGCGCCATGGCGCAAACGCCTACCAACGCCCCCAGTACCACGCTGATTTGCACACTGCCTACGGTAGCCACCTGGCCCCATACGGCCGCACCCAGCGCGCTGGCACCCATGATGGCCATTTGGTACATGGACATGCCGCGCGCCCGCACCCAGTTGGGCAGGCCCATTTGCGCCGACACGCTGAGCGAGTTGGCGGTGGTGATCCACGCGGCGCCTGCACACAGCATGGCGGGCACGGCCAGCCAAATGTAGGGTGTGAAGGCGATGACCAGCATGGCCACTGACTGCACGGCCGCGCCACACAGGGCCAGCTCGTTACCCGCCAGCCGCCTGCGCATTTGCGGCAAAAACATGGTGGCCACGATAGCCCCAGCGCCCATACAGGCCAGCAGCAGTGTGAAGGTGCCCGCACCACCGCCCTGCAAACCGCGTGCCACCAGTGGCAGCAAAGCAGTGAGCGCGGTAGAACTGAAAAAGAAAATCGATATGCGCACCAGCACGCCCTGCAAGTGGCGCGATTGCCCCACGTACTGCAGGCCAATGCGGATGGCGCTGCCCAAGCGCTCGCGCCCCAGCGGGTGCGGCGTGTGTTCGCGTTTCCAGCGCGAGATCACCCATGCAGAGGCCAGTGACAGCACGGCATTGAGCGCAAACACCCATTCGCTGCCCGCGCTGGCAATCAATGCACCAGCTATCAAGGGCCCCAGAATGCGCGAGGCGTTCATGGACACACCGTTCAGGCCCAGCGCTGCGGGCAACTGCGCCCTGGACACCACCTCGGGCACGATGGCGGCAAACACCGGCCAACGCATGGCCAGCCCTACACCGTTGGCAAACACCAAGGCCAACAGCAGCGCAGGCGATATCACACCCACAAACACCGCCACACTCAGCACACAGCCCACCACCGCCACCCAAATTTGTGTGAATAAATAGTAGCGCTTGCGGTCCACAATGTCAGCCAACGCGCCACTGGGTAGCCCCAGCAAAAACACCGGCAAACTGGCCGCCGTTTGCACCAAAGCAATCCACAGCGGCGTGGTGGTCAGCGAGGTCATCATCCACGCCGCCGCCACATCGTTCATCCACATGCAGGTGTTGGCCATCAGCCAGGTAATCCACAGCATGCGAAACACCGGCTGGCGCAACGGCGCCAGCGGCGAGAGGTCATTGTCTGGGTGCGCTGAAGGCGCAGAGGGCGCAGAGTTTGGGCGGGGTTCGGGCATGAGGCTTGATGATAGCCGTTGTTACTTTAACCTTCGCTCTCGGACGAAACGTGGTAACTTCAAAGCCAGAAATATCCATCGGAGCAAAATATGATCGTCGAACGCATTTGGACGGGTAACGCCTACCGCAATTTCAACTACCTCATTGCCTGCCCAGAAACGGGCGAGGCTTTGGCCATTGACCCGCTAGACCACGAGAAAACACTGGCTATGGCCAAGGTCAAGGGCTGGCAGATCACCCAAATTCTCAACACCCATGAGCACCATGACCATACTGGCGGCAACGCCGCCGTGGTGGCCGCTACAGGTGCCAAAGTCATAGCGCACACTAAAGCGGGCGGGAGGATTGCGGGCATGGACCGGGGTGTCCAGGCCGGTGACGTGATCAAAGTGGGCAAAACCGTGGAGCTGGAATGCCTGGACACGCCAGGCCACACCATGTGCCATATCTGCCTGCGCTCGCATACCGAGCAACCGGCGCTGTTCTCGGGCGACACCTTGTTTAACGCAGGCGCAGGCAATGTGCACAATGGCGGCGACGTGCATGCAATGTACGCTACCTTTGCCGACCAGCTGGCCAAGCTGCCCGACAACACGCTGGTCTACCCCGGCCACGACTACATAGAAACCAACCTCAAGTTCACCCTGGCTCGTGAACCCGACAACGCAGCCGCCCAGGCGCTGCTGCCCCGCGCCACAGGCCACGACCCCGCCAAGTCGGTGGTGACCACTTTGGGAGACGAGAAGCAGCACAACACCTTTTTTCGGCTTACCAGCCCCAGCGTGATTGCCAAGCTGCGCGAGAGCTTCCCAGACTTGCCTGAGCATCCCGATGCCAAGACGGTTTTTATGAAGCTGCGCGAGTTGCGCAACACCTGGTAAGCCTGGCAAAGATCAGCTTTGCAGCGTACGCAGCTGCAATAACTGCGCAGCCACACTGACGGCAATCACCTCGGGCTCCTTGCCTTCTATGCCGTCGATGCCGATCGGGCAAGTAATGCGGGCGATCTCGTCAGCACTGAAACCCCTATCTTCCAGGCGATGGCGAAAGGTGGCCCATTTGGTTTTGCTGCCAATCAGGCCGATAAATGGCAGGTCATTTTTCTCGCGCAGGCGGGTAAGGCAGGAGGCCACCACATCCAGATCTTCCGCATGGCTAAAGCTCATGATCACCACATGGCTGCCTGCGGGCAGGCTATTGACCGCAGCATGGACAGGGGCCGAGTGTTCGCATTGCACATGGCTGGGAACATCTGCAGGAAAGATCTCGTCGCGGCTGTCTATCCAGGTGATGGCACATGGCAACGTGCCCAGCACGTGCACCAAGGCCTTGCCCACATGGCCACCACCAAAGAGCGCTATTTGCAAGGCATTTAGCCCTCTAGCCCAATGGATAATAGCACAGGCTGCTTCTCTTTTAATAGCGTCTTGGCTGCTGATATAGCTGAACTTAAGGTGCACAACGCCGCCACAGCATTGGCCGAGCGAGGGGCCTAAGGGGTAGCGGCGCAGTTCGTCTTCGGGCGCTGAAACGGGTGCCGTGGCTTGCAGGCGCATCTGCGCGGCCGATGAATAGCGCGCATGCGAGCCCAGTAGCTCGCGCGCATGCGCGATGGCCTGGTACTCCAAATTGCCCCCACCCACGGTGCCCAGCACCTGGCCTGCCAGCACCAGCATCCAAGCGCCCACCTCGCGCGGGCTGGAGCCTTCAAAGCTGTCGATCGTGACCAACACTGCGTCTTCGCGCGACAGCTTAAGCTCGAGTAGATTCGCGTCCATGCCCGTAGCTCAAAATTAAGTTTTACTGCCCACGCATCGCGGCTTCGGCCGCTGCAGCCCGCAGCTTGTCTTTCTTACTAGGCCGCGCGCCTTTGATGCCGCCGTTGGCCGACTGGACGTTTTTAACGCCCTCTTCTGCGGTGGCTACTTCTACCGGTTCAAAACCCACCACCTGCTCGCGCGGCAGCGTCAAACCGTGGCGTTTTTCTATCAAGCGCAGATGCCCCTCGGTGCCCGCGCTCACAAAGCTCACGGCCAGCCCGCTCTCACCCGCCCGGCCGGTGCGGCCGATGCGGTGGGTATAGTCCACCGCAGAGCGCGGCAGGTCGTAGTTCACCACCACGGGCAGCTCCGCAATGTCGATGCCGCGCGCCGCCACGTCGGTGGCCACCACCACTTGCAGGGTTTTGGCTTTGAAGTCTATCAACACCTGGGTGCGCTTGCCTTGGCTCAGCTCGCCATGAAACGGCTCGGCGGTAATGCCAGCGCCGCGCAGCTTGACGGCGATGATTTCGGTGGCGTGCTTGGTGGCGGCAAACACCAGCACGCGCGTCCACTTCTCAGTCTCTATCAGGTGGCGCAGCAATTGGGTGCGCCGGGCTGCATCGACTTCGATAGCGCGTTGCGCAATATCTAAGGCGTTTGTAGCCTCTGCCAGCACTTCCACCCGCTGCGGGTCATGCAGCATGCCGTTGGCCAACGCCTCGATAGCGGGTGGGAAGGTAGCTGAGAAAAACAGGGTTTGGCATTTGCGCGGCAGCAGCGCCAAAATGCGGCCCAGCTCCTCGCCAAAGCCCATGTCCAGCAGGCGGTCGGCTTCGTCCAGCACCAGGGTGCTGACCTGCGCAATACTCAGCGCGTTGTGCGCCAGCAGGTCCAGCAAG
>JAYUHM010000063.1:0-16161 GCA_043766985.1 Polaromonas sp. | reverse complement strand
TTGGCGAGCAGCTGTTTGACCATTTTTTCCAAAGCGTTGGCTGCAACCGTTCAAACGGCAGAGATCAGTGGCTTTTGAGTGCCCCACATCCGTGCCATACTTGGTCTCATGCGATTGAATTTCCTATCCGTTATCCGTTGATGCTACCGCGCATAATCAGCTCAACTTTCCAGCCTTCCGGCGCATTGCCGGTTAACACCAATGACGCTCGAACCGCAGGCCGCTTACGTGCTCAGCCATCCCGCCGAATTCGCGTTGCGCACTATTAAGGGCTTTCGCGCCAACCAGGGCCTGCTGCTGGCAGGGGCGGTCGCCTACTACGCCTTGCTTTCGATTATCCCGTTGCTCATTTTGATCGCGATTGCGCTGTCGCACGTGATCGAACAAAGCGTACTGCTCGCGTCGCTGGGCCGCTACATTGGCTGGCTGGCGCCGGGGCAAGGCGAATTCATCGTCGGCGAGCTGGCTAATTTCCTGAAGCACCGCGAGGTGTTGGGCTGGGTGCTGCTGGGGACGATGCTATTCTTCAGCTCGCTGGCTTTCACCGTGCTCGAAAACGCGATGTCGGTGATTTTCCTGCACCGCGTGGCCATCCGGCGCAGGCATTTCCTGGTTTCCGCCGTGCTGCCATACTGCTACATCGTCTGCCTTGGGCTGGGTTTTCTGGTCGTGACGCTGGTAGCCGGGGCATTCCAGACGCTGGACGAAAAAAGTATCGCGTTTTTCGGCTTGAGCTGGTCGCTCAGCGGTTTTTCAGGCTTGCTTTTGTATCTGCTCGGGCTGGTAGGCGAAATCTTCGTGCTGACATCGGTGTACATGGTGATGCCGGTCGGCCGGCTGTCGCTGCGCCACGCGCTGATCGGCGGCGTGGCGGCGACGTTTTTCTGGGAAGTGACGCGCCACGTGCTGGTCTGGTACTTCGCCACGCTGTCGCAAATCGGCGTCGTCTACGGCTCGCTCACCACTGCCATCGTCGTGCTGTTCAGCCTGGAACTCGGCGCGACGTTGCTGTTGCTGGGCGCGCAGGTGATCTCGGAATACGAGCGCATTGGAACCGGCAAGGAGAACGCACCGGCCCAGCCGCTGCGAACCGATTAGCGAAGCGCTTTACCGGCGCAGTTGCCCGTGCGGCGTATCGGTCGACAGATGAGCGCCCCTTAAAGTACCACGCCGCCAGAATTGGGGCCGAAGGGCTCACCCTCACACCGCTGGAGTTGATCGAGCGCATCGCCGCCTTGGTGCCACCACCGCGCACAGGCGCACGACCTGTGCGCGGTGCTGGTCGCCCGTATCTATGAAGTGTTCCCGCTGCTGTGCTCCATCTGCCGGGTCGGCCTGCGTGTGTCGCAGGGTCAAAACCAGTTGGCGAGCAGCGGCTGCACCGTTTGTTCCATCGTGTTGGCTGCGACGATTCAAACGGCAGAGATTAGTGGCTTTTGGGTGCCCCAAATCCGCGCCATACTTGGTCTCACGCGATTGAATTTCCTATCCGTTATCCGTATGTCCCGTCATATTCCATTGGGCTACAGCCCCATTGGCGCCTTATTTTCCAGCAACCGGCTGGGTTCGAACCAAAAATACATCCAGCTTCAATCCATCCACAGCAGCAAAATGCTTGGTGTTGGCGGTCAGCACCACCAAGCCATGCTCCAAGGCAGTGGCTGCGATCAAGGCATCGCCCATGCCCAAACCATGACCCAAGGTCAGCTCTTCTAGCAAATCGCCAGCGAGCGCGGTAATGGCGGGTGTCAAAGGCAGAAGTTGCGCTTGGCGCAGGGCCAGCATCTTCTTGAAAGCTTGCAACTCCACTTTATTGCGCATGCCTTGCAAAATTTCAAAATAGCTCACGCTAGAAATTACCAGAGCAGGCAACAGGTCTAGTCGTACAGTAGCTTGTGAATAACCGCGCAGATGCCAGATTAGTACATCGGTGTCAACCAAGGTGCTCATGGGAGGCTGCGTGCACCATCACGGCCATAACGTGGCTCGCGCAATTTGCGCACATAGGCCTGCACATCGGGCATGTCGTCCCGGTCAGCCCAGATGCCAAAAGCCGGGTCACTATTCTTGGTGTCCAAGGGCGTTTGCTGCACGTCTTCCTCTTCGATACGCACCCGCACTTGGGCTGACGCTGCCAAGAGCAGCTTGTCTCGCCAAGCCCTTGGTAGATCTGCCAGAGGCACATGTTCAAATACAACAGCATTCATGGCATTGGCTCCTTAAGTGGTTAAGACATCGATTCTAGAGGAAAGCATCGCTGCGCATATGTGGTGTGACAATTGGCTGCCGACGGGATGCTGGCGGCGTATCTACCCAACTGTCCCGGGGGCCAGTGAGGGCACACAGAGACAAGATATATTCTATCAATTCAGTAGCTTCTGGCGCAATATACTAAGAGATACAGGCTCAGCTCAGCCAGAGCCCGAACCTGTGTCGCCCAAGCGCTCAGCAGCGCACTACCTGTGGGCGGTGCTGAGCGCCCCAATCTACGAGGTGTCCCCGCTGCTGTGCCCCATCTGCGGAGATCAGATACGCATCATCGCGCTCATCACGCACAGCGCCGATATCCGGTAAATGCCGATCACCTTGGGGTGCAGGCTGAGACGCCAAACATCGCACCAGCACGTGGGCCGCCGCTTTGGGAGGACTGCGACGCGCCGGTGGGCGAGGGCATCGAAGGCGAGCCAGATTGGGAGCTGGCGGCGCAATCCGCACCCGACTTTGATATCGATCAGCGCGTCAATTGGTGAGTGGTCGAAACAGCGATCCAAACCGCGTTTCAGACGCGCTACGGGGTAGGCCTGCGTGCGCCGCAGGCTCAAAACCAATTGGTGAGCAGTGGCTTGTGGGTGCCCCAAATCTGTGCCACACTTGGTCTCATGCGATTGAATTTCCTAGCCGTTTTATCAACCTGACTGCGCCTACATACGTCATCAGGGGTTAGCCTCTAGCATCCTGATCAGCAGGTCAATCACATCGTTCCCGCCTGGTGAGTTCAGTCGGTGCTGGCGCAGCGAGCGGGTCAGCGCAGTGCGAGGCAGACCTTGCATGTCAGCGCGGATCAAGACGCCAGCGATGGCGCGCTGCACGTCGATAGAGCGGGTTTGCGGGAACAAGCCGGCGACGACTTGCAGGGTTGGTACGTCGCTCAGGCGCTGGCGCGCCAGCGACTCCAGGGCGCGCACCTGGGCTGGTGCAGCAGGCATGCGCGCAATGCCCGCGACGACATCACGCAGTTCGACGCTATTGGCCAGTGGGCGCAGGCGCAGGTAGGTCTGGGCAATAAGTGCTTCGTCATGTCGCGCACTGGTCAGCGCGCGCACTGTCCGCACGTGCGCCTCTGTATCGCCCAGGCAGGCCAGCACGGCCGAATGCGCCACGTTGCCCGGGAGTGCGGCATTGGTCGCGAGCAATTGCCGCGTCAAATCGGGCACGCGCGGTGCCGGGCTGGCACACACGAGATCCACTTCGTTCTTGCCCAGACTGTCGCGCTTCATGCGTTCAGCCAGCGTCCGCACCAACTCAGTTTGTTCCTGTACGGCGCTGAGCCAACCCAGGCTGCGCGCTAAGGCCATCATGCGGGTCTGGACGTGCATGTCGTCGGCATCGCGCGCAAAGGTAAGAAAGCGATCGCGTGCCGCGCGGTCGGCTTCAATGGCAGCCAGTGCTGTGCGCACCGCCGCCGGGTTGCGTTGTGCCGCGCCTAGCGTAGCAGTGTAGCTTTCGATGTGATCAAGGAACATGCGCACCTCGCTCATGTCGCGGCGCAACACGTCATGCAAAAAGCCAAGCTTTTGCGCGTCGGACTGCCGATCATCGGCAAAGCCGCACATGTCGTTGCGAAACGGCAGGTGCGGGTCGCTGTCGGTCAGGCCGGCCACGGCGATCATCGAGCTAGGCTCGAACAGCTTGAGCATGGTGGGGCTGACCCGGCCGCTGGCGACTTCCCCGCCAGGGGCGGTTTGGAAGTAACGCTCCAGCAGCGGCCCCGCGGTGCGCCCCAAAGGCGCCTTGGACGAAAACCCGTAAAGCACCGGCACGTCTTTGAACACATGGCGCAAGCGGTCGCGGTTGCTCTGGCCGTAGCGCTCACTGAGCAAGGCCGACAAGCGCTCAGCCTCCGCGGGCGGGTGTCCGCTGCGCAGCAGGCTGCGCGTGATTTCTGGCGACGCCGTATGGCGCACCTCCGACTTCAGCGTATTGCAGCCAAACAGATAGACCTCCTTGAGCTGCTCGAACAAGCCACCCGTGGGCGCGCTGCACGAAGCCCGCTGCAATTCGTGGACGGTGAGGAATTCGCGGTCGTCGTGGCGGTCGGTGTAGAACTCGCTGCCATCGTCGAAGTGGCCGGAGATGATGAGGGCATCGCAGCGCACCCCGCGCCGACGCGCCGACTCCAGCCAATCGGGCTGGCCGCGCTGCACCAGCTCTACAAAGCGGTAATCACCCGCTGGCAGGTTGCGTTGGAAGGCGTCTTTTTCGTCAGAGGAATTGATGGTGACGGTGCACACCGTCTTGGGCGCAGCCAGTGCAGCGGGTGCCGCTGTAAGGGCAAAGCAGGCAACACAGCCAGCTAACAGGTTAAGCAAGCTTTGGCGCAGAGAAAGTGAATGGAGCATTAACCATTATTCCACTCCTGTGTAAAGTACGGTGAAGATGCCTGCTGGGGTGGAGACGCCAGGGTTACCCTCAGGGTTTTTGCAATCGCCGTATCAGCGCATCCACCGTGTCCTCGCTCGCAGGGTTAGCGCGGCGCTCTCGTTGCAGTGTGGCGACGAGCTCGGTGCTGGTGATCGCTCGCAGGTCGGCGCGCAGCAAGATGCCGGCAATGGCGGCCTGCACCGGCCACGATGCAGTGTCAATGAACAAACGGGTCAGGAGCGCCAGAACTTCCTGGTCAGACACATAGTGCCGTCCCAGCGCTTCGAGCGCCCGCACTTGCGCCTGCGAAGCCGGCATGGCGACAATGCCTTTGGCCACGCCGCGCAATTGGCTGGCGTCGGTGATCGGGCGATGGCGCAAATAGGCTCGCGCGATCTGGACATCCGCCTCATTGTTACTGATCAAGCCTTGCAGCGTGCGCGCCTGCGCCTCGGAGCTGCCCAGGCAGGCGCGCATGGCCGTGTGCGCCAGATCATCGCGCGCGCTGCCTGCGACGGGTCGCAGGTTGAAGGCTCCGTCAATCTGGTTCTCCTGGTTCAAGGTGCAGGCGAGATCAATTTCCGTGATACCCACGCTGGATCTTGCCTGCACCTCACCGAGCATTTGCACCAGTTCGGCGCGGCGCTCGGCCTCGCTGAGCCAGCCCAGGTCTTGCGCCACCCGGATCATGCGCGCTCGCACGGCGGGCTGATCGGCATCGCGGGCGAAGGTGAGAAATTTGGTGCGCGTCGGCTTGTCACTGGCAATGGCGCTGAGCGCTTGCGCCACCTCCGGGCTGTGTAGCGCTGGGTCGCCCAGCGCTACTGCCTGGCGTTGGATGCGGTCCAGGTGTACCCGCGTTTGCGCCATATCCCGCTGCAATACTTCGTGGACAAAGCGCAGCTTGTGCGCGGCAGTAGCACGGTCGTCAGCAAACTTGCAGACATCAGCACGCACGCCCGCATGGGGATCGCTCTGCGTCATGCCTTGGGTGACGGCCATGCCGAACGGCGCGAAGTGAGCCAGCAAGCTCCTGCTGGTGCGACCCTTGCCAATTTCGCGGGCCCCATTGCTGCGAAAGTAGCCACCAAGCGTTGCTGCGGCAATCGGACCCAGGGGTGCCACCGACGAGAAACCATAAATGACGGGCACGTCTTTGAACACCTGCCGCATACGGGTGTGGCTGCTTTCGCCGTGCCCGGCATTGAGCGCGTGCAATTGGCGCGTCGCCTCTTTCAGAGAGTTGCCCTCGCGTACCAAGCTGCGCACCACTTCGGCAGTGACGCTGCTGTTGGCCTCGGTGCTGAGCGTATTGCAGCCGTAGAGGTGAACTTCTTTCAACTGCGAAAACAAGCCAAGACAGGAATCGCTGCAAGAGACTCGCTCGAGTTCGTCCACCGGTAAAAACTCGGCCGTCTCCAACCGGTCCGAGAAGAACGCATTGCCACCGTCGTAGTGTCCGGAAATGATCAACACGTCGCACTTCACACCGGCGCGGCAAGAGGCCGCCAGCCAATCAGGGCGCCCGCGCTCAACCAGCTCTACAAAATCGTAGTTCGCTGCCGGCAGGAAGCGCCGAAATGCCTCCTTCTCGTCGGACGAGTTGACGGTGATGGTGCACACTGTTTGCACCGCTGCAGCAAGCCCCGATGCCCAAGCACAGGAGGCCATGGCCAGCGCCGCAAAGACGCGCTTCATCGCTCGCAGCATGCTGCCCGCCTGATAACTGGTGATGTAGGCACGCCCTGCCTCATCGGAATTGATCATGACGACTCCTCAGTTGGGACACCCCTGCTGCCATATGGCGAGGAAATCCCTGATAGCTGGTCACATCGTCGTACGTACTGGCACTTGCGTCTGTGGGTCAACGAACACTGCACGGACCACTTGGCGCATCGTCCTACAGCAATAGGTACGCATATGCCCGGTGGTGTTCGCTATCGCACTGAAAACGTTCCAGCGAAAAAATACCCTCAGCTATCGGCTGTGCATTTTCATGGGCGCGTCGTGGGTGGGGTGTTTGAGGAATTGGCGGGCGATGTTGTTGCCGATGGTGAGCCAAGAAGTGGCCATAAACCGCCTTGAAGGGCGCGGGCCGCCAGGCCCCTGCCATAATCCAAAGCCATGGAACTCTTTGCTTACCTTTTAGACTTTATCCTTCACATCGACAAATACTTGCAGGCATTTGTCTCCAGCTACGGCGCTTGGGTGTACGTGCTGCTGTTTGTCATTGTGTTTACCGAAACCGGCGTGGTCGTCATGCCGTTTTTACCCGGTGATTCGCTGCTGTTTATCACCGGTGCGCTGTGCGGCGCGGGGCTGATCAGTCTGCCCCTTGCCATCGGCGTGCTGTTGGCGGCGGCCATTTTGGGTGACCAGTGCAACTACAGCATTGGCCGCTACTTTGGCCCCAAGGTTTTTAAGTGGGAAGACTCGCGGTTTTTTAACAAAGCCGCCTTCGACAAGGCGCACCAGTTTTACGAAAAATACGGCGGCGTGACGATTATTCTGGCCCGCTTTATGCCGTTTATCCGCACTTTTGTGCCCTTTGTAGCGGGCGTAGCCGAGATGACGCGTACCAAATTTACCCTGTACAACGTGGTGGGCGGTGCGTTGTGGGTGGTGGGGCTGTGCTTGGCGGGCTACTTTTTTGGCAACCTGCCATGGGTACAGGCTAATCTTTCCAAAATCATTTGGGCACTCATTCTGGTACCCGGCGCGATGGCGTTGTTTGGTGCCTGGAAGGCTGGGCGGGCTGAGGCTTCTGCTTAGGTGGATCGACAGGAGCTATGACTTTAATAGCAGCTTGTGCCCTGTTATATTGGGCTTATGGCCTAAAACATGGGTAAAAAGCGCAAAAGGCACAAAAAGCAGTCTACGGGCTGTTTCTGTCCGTTCCTCGTACCCGTCTTCACCTGAGCCATCCACCAACCCATTACACGCTTCGCTGCAAGGTGACCAAGTTCGAACGAAACAGGCCAAAAGCAAAACCCCAGTGCTCAAAGAAAAGCGACCCAGCCAGAGCGAAATCTGCAAGACCTCAAGAGCTAGTCCGCGTCCGTGCCAGCGGAGGGTTTTTGGAAAAGTAGCGTTGCAGCCCCCGCAGCACCGCATCGGCCAGCTGGTCTTGGTAGCCTTCGTCGCGCAGTCGCACTTCTTCTTCGGGGTTGCTGATAAAGGCGGTTTCTATCAGCACACTGGGAATGTCGGGCGCTTTCAGCACCGCAAACCCCGCCTGTTCAACACGCGCTTTGTGCAGCTTGGCAAAGCCGCCAATCTCGCCTAGCAGGCTGGAGCCCAGCTTCAGGCTGTCGTTGATCTGCGCGGTGGTGCTCATGTCCAAAATAGCGCGCTGTACGTGGGCGTCTTTTACCTTGACGTTCACGCCGCCAATCAGGTCGGCGCTGTTCTCTTTGTTGGCCATGTAGCGCGCGCTGGCGCTGGACGCGCCTTTTTCGCTGAGGGCAAACACGCTGGCACCGCGGGCTGCGGGCTCGGTAAAGGCGTCGGCATGGATGCTGATAAACAAGTCGGCCTTCACGCGCTGGGCCTTTTGCACCCGCATATTCAGCGGTACAAAAAAGTCGGCATCGCGGGTTAAAAACGCGCGCATCGGGTTGCCGTTCACGCTGCTGGCGTTGATCCGCTCGCGCAATTTGAGGGCCACTTTCAGCACCACGTCTTTCTCGCGCGTGCCTTGCGGGCCCACGGCGCCGGGGTCTTCGCCGCCGTGGCCGGGGTCTAGGGCGATGATGATGAGGCGGTCAGTTTTAGCCGGAGCCTTAATGCCTTTTGAGCCTGTAGCCGTCGTAGAACTGGCACGACCAGCTACTGAACTGGTAGCATGCACGGGCGCAGATGGTGCAGGCTTACTGCCTTGCTGGGCCATCAACTCGCCCAGCGCGTCCTTGGCGGAGTGGCCCAGCGGCGCTGTGGGCCGGGTGTCGTTCATACGCTCGGTAATCAGGGCCTCCAGCGGGTCAATGGCCAGCGTGGGGTACAGGTCCAGCACCAAGCGGTGCTGGTAGGCCGCTACCGGGGGCAGGTTAAACACCTGGGGCAGGGCGTGCTGCTTGAGGTCTATCACCAGGCGCACCACACCCGGCGCGTTTTGGCCTACGCGTATGCCGCTGATGTACGGGTCATTGGGCGCCACGCGGCCCACCAGCTCGCGCAGCTCGGGGCTCAGCTCAATGCCTTCAATGTCTACCGCCATCCGCGGCGGGGTGGTAACAAAAAACTGTTTGGTGTTGAGTTTGCCATCGCTTTCAATCGTCACGCGGGTGTAGTCGTCGGCAGGCCACACGCGCACGGCCACAATACTGGCGCCCCAGGCAATGTCGGCGCGGGTAAGCAGCAGGGCCAACGCACCAGCGCCGACGGCTTGCCGACGGGTGATGGCGCGGCTTGCAGATACAGCGGTGGCGTTGTCTTGGCGCTTCATGCGGCAAGCTCCTCGCCAGTGGGCGTGTAGGCGCGCAGTTGCACGCTGCGGCTGTCGTCGTCCTGTACGGTGATGTGCAGAGCCAGATCGGGCACGGGCAGTGCGGCGCGGGCGTTGTCGGCCCATTCAATGAGTTTCAGGCCAGGCGCAGTAAAAATGTCCCGAAAGCCGGCGTCTTCCCATTCGCGCGGGTCGGTAAAGCGGTACAAATCAAAATGCGAAATAGCCAAATCACCTGCTGCGCTGCTGGCTACATGCGGCTCTACCACCGCGTAGCTGGGGCTTTTAATGCGGCCTTGCACACCCAGCGCCCGCAGCACATGGCGCACCAGCGTAGTTTTGCCAGCACCCAGCTCGCCGTGCAGCTCGATAATGGCGTTGCGAAGCGCTGGTTTTTGCGCCAAGGCTTGCGCCCACACCTGCGTGGCCGCCTCGTTGGGCCAGCTTAAGGTTTCTACAATCGGGTCACCATGACTGACAGTGTTCAACTTCTCTCCAAAATTCGCCAATGGGCGCTAGAACTGGGATTTTCGCAAATTGGCGTGGCCCCTATCGATTTGAGCACAGCCGAGCCCGGCTTACAGGCTTGGTTAGATAACGGCTTTCATGGCGACATGGCCTGCATGGCAGCCCACGGTATGCGCCGCGCCCGCCCGGCCGAGCTGGTGCCCGGCACGGCGAGCGTTATCACCGCACGTATGGATTATCTCCCAAGCAGCACCCCACAAGGCTGGCAAGCTATCGAATTTGACAGATTAAACCATCCTTCGGAGGCTATTGTGTCAATCTATGCACGCGGCCGCGACTATCACAAAGTGTTGCGCAACCGATTGCAAAAGCTGGCCGACCATATTGCTATGGAAATAGGAGAGTTTGGCCACCGCGCCTTCACCGACTCTGCCCCCGTGCTGGAGGTAGAGCTGGCCACCCGCAGCGGCCTGGGCTGGCGCGGCAAACACACGCTCACCCTGTCGCGCGAGGCCGGTAGCACCTTCTTTTTAGGTGAAATTTATGTAGACTTGGCGCTGCCGATGAGCGAGGCCACCAGCGACCACTGCGGCACCTGCACTTCATGCATCGACGTATGCCCCACCCAAGCCATAATCGCCCCCTACAAGCTGGACGCGCGCCGCTGCATCTCCTACCTCACCATCGAGCACGCAGGCCCCATCCCCCTGGAGCTGCGCCCGCTGATGGGCAACCGCATTTACGGCTGCGACGACTGCCAGCTGGTGTGCCCATGGAACAAGTTTGCCCAGCGCAGCGCCTTGCCAGACTTTGACGAGCGCGCTGGTTTGACGGGCCAGCAACTCGTCACCTTGTTTGCCTGGACTGAGGACGAGTTTTTAAAGTTTACTGAAGGTAGCCCCATCCGGCGCATCGGTCATGAGCGCTGGCAGAGGAATATTGCGGTGGCGATGGGCAATGCGCTGCGTGCCAGCCAGGGGGTTAGTGCTGCGCCAGCCTATGCAGACGAAATTCGTAATTCGCTGAGGCGTCCTCCGTGTGGCGTCACGCCGCTTGTTGCGGAACATATCAACTGGGCACTAGGCGGTGAGCACTGAGTGATCGCCTGAACCGCGGGCTTCGAGCCCGGAGCTATTAAAAAACCGTTGGTCGCATCAACGCCGCGCGGTATGGTACGCATGAGTTGCAGCGTCACAACGGTGCTTGAAAATTTCCAGCATATTTCGATGTTGATTGATGGAAGTTTTTACATTTGATACATTTAGTCAGACAATCAAATGTTGAGCATTTTTCGCTCAGCCATTGAGGCATAGAAGTAGTTTGGTATGAGTGCGCAACGCACTGTGCTGCCTGCGCGCTGCCATCGCCAAAATCTACATAAAACTTTCAATCATGCAAATTGATACCGTACTTACAGGTTTGACCATCGCAATTGGTGTTCTGTTCCTTTTCATTTTGATTTATTTAATGTTAACTTTGCGCAAAATAAAGTTAGATTTAAGAAAATTCAGCGATGTACATGCCAAGACTACGCAAGCTACAGCTTTGAAGCTACAGACAATCGAATCGGACCATAAAACCTCTCTCGCCTCACTGCAAGCGATTGAGCAAGAAAACAAAAATCTCCCGGCATCACTTCGTCGCACCAATGTCATAACTACCACTGGAGTGGATCCAGAGCAAATTCGCCGATTGGATCGTCTGCAAAACGACCTCGACTTCATCAAAAATCATGCATCCTCCTATTTGGGGCAAGGGGTAGGGCTAACCAATCTAATTGATGAAACGCCTATCTACATCAATAGCAATGATTTTGGCGGGCCAGCGAATTTCATTAATGGTGGCCGTTACGAGGAGGAGTACTTCGCAGTACTGGCATCTTTCAAAAAGCCCAATTCTGTATTTTTGGATATTGGTGCCAATTTGGGGGTTTTCTCACTGCGCTTGGCACCCATGATGCGCACTGGCACCATCCACGCTTTTGAACCTAACCCCAAAATACGTCAGCTTCTGGAGCGCAGTGTCCATCTCAACGGCATCGGCAGTCAGGTGCAAATCCATGGATTTGGCTTGTCGGATAAAAACCAAACGCTGACCTTTAACGTTCCAGATGGTCATGCGGGTGGCGGCAGTGTGGTCTCAGACGCAACGCTGGGTGCCACTACGCATATAGATGTCAAAACGCTGGACAGCGCGCTTCCCAATTTGCGCTTTGACATTGCAAAAATTGATGTCGAGGGACATGAGCTCCATGCGTTGCGCGGTATGCACAACACGCTAGCAGGCTCACCAGATGCAGTATTGATATTTGAAAAATTAGGGGTGGACTCGGGTATTGAAGCTGATTTGCTAGCGCTCCTCAACGGGCACGGCTTGAATCTCTACAGGATTGACGGTATTCGTTTGGTGCCAGTAACTATCGATGAGTTTAAGCAATCACAAGCTTATTTCATCGCGGCATCCAGCAAGACTATCAATAACCAGCTGGATAGAAATTTTGTACAAATTTACCCGCAAGATATGTTCGGTCTGAATGGGAAAATAGAGCAGGGCGAGTTGGTCAACCAGGCCAATTTGCCAGCAGGCACAGTGCTCTTTCATGGGCCATATTGGTACTTGCCGCGCGGCAGTTACCGTTTGGATGTAGTGGGCAAACTTGAAGGCAAGTTCAGCCTAGCCGTTGCCGAAAAATTTGGCTACACCGTAGAAACAGCCCTCATCACCAATACCTCCACTGGTTTCAATTTTGTAGCACACCGCGATTTGACCCAATTTGAAGTGGTAGGCCGCTCCGCCGGCGAGGCGGTAAATATGCAACTTTCCAACATTACTCTTACCCGGTTGGGTTAAAGGCACCACTTGAAAATATCTATTGATGGCTTTAATCTTGGCCTGGAAAAAGGTACCGGCGTTGCAACCTATGCGCGTAACCTCAGCTACTGTGTCAACGCCCTAGGGCACGAAGTAGGCGTAATTTATGGTGGCCCCTCTGCCCCTGGCATGAGTAACCTGCTTAAAGAAATCGCCTTCTTCGATAGTAACGCGGGCGACATCCCCAAATGGTTGCGAGATTTCCGAGCCTTTCGCGAATCTTTTATGGCCCCCTTCGGCTACGAGGCCACTAAAGTACCCATCACTGGCGCAGTGATTGCCGATACGTTTCGTTCTCGCATGCCTTATTACGACTCCATCTGGAATTCACGCGATCTGTTTCGACGCTCCCACAACGCTTTCGGCTATTGGCGTCGCATGGGGAGGGTTTATACGTCCTTCAAGCCAGACATTGCACACTGGACTTATCCTTTGTCTCTCTACATCAAAGGTGCAAAAAACGTTTACACGCTCCACGATATGGTGCCGCTGCGTCTGCCATACACGACGCTGGACAACAAACGAAGATACCTGAGGCTGTGTGATCGGGTGGCGACCAAAGCTGACCATATCATTACCGTGTCAGAAACATCGCGCAACGACATCATCAATTTGCTGGGCGTTTCGCCAGACAAAGTTACCAATACCTACCAGGCGGTGACCATCCCAGACAAGTACGCAAACAAGCCCTTGGATATTGTGAAGCGTGAAGTTGAGGGTACATTTGGTTTGAAATTCAAAGAGTATTTTTTATTCTTTGGTTCCATCGAGCCAAAAAAGAATATTGGCCGCTTGATCGAGGCTTATCTGGGCAGCGGAGTGGACACGCCTTTGGTGATTGTGGGCGCCCAAGCCTGGAAGTCTGAGCAAGAGCTTAAGCTGCTGTTTGATGACCATATCCGGTCGCTCATTCAAGTAGGTGCCGAGACCCGCGTGAAGCGCAGGGTCATTCAACTGGACTACGCGCCTTTTCCATTGCTGGTAAGCCTTATACGAGGTGCCAAGGCCACTACGTTCCCTTCCCTGTATGAAGGGTTCGGTCTGCCTGTGCTGGAGTCCATGCTGCTGGGTACGCCAGTTATCAGTGCCAACATCAGCTCTATTCCTGAGGTTGCTGGCGATGCAGCCTGCCTCGTTAATCCATATGATACTCACGCGATAGCAGAGGCTATCCGTGCCATGGATTCCAACCCAGCACTTAGAGCTGAGCTGAGCGCCAAGGGGCTAAAGCAGGCAAAGCTATTCGATGAACTGGCCTACCAAAGAAGACTGAATGACCTATACGCCAGACTGCTCTAGCGAGTAGGGCAGGTTGTATAAGCGCTGCTCAGAGCAACAAGAAATCTGCAGCAGTCAATGTAGCTATAGGTATACCCACCAACACTACCAGGTCCCCATGGCCCAAGTCAATGGCTGTGCTGCCACCGTTCTGCACCATGTGCGCCTGCACTTGGGCAAAGCTGGTGTAGCCAATACCGCTCAGGCGGATATGGTCTAGCCCGGCTTGGTAGTCGCCGATTACGTCGCCACCCGTACCGCGCTCAAATACAAAGGTATCGGCCCCGGCTTGGCCAAACAGCACATCGTTGCCGCCTTTGCCGTTCAGGGTGTCATTGCCCGCACCGCCCAGCAGCCAGTTGGCCAGCGCGCTGCCCATCATCACGTTGTTCAGGTCATTGCCTACGCCAAACGGCGTGTTACCCGTCAGGGTGAGGTTTTCTACGTTGGCATACAGGTAATAGCCGCCGCCATTGATATCGGCAATCACGGTGTCGGTGCCACCCGCCAGAGCCTCAAACGTCAGGTCGGCAGGGGTGTCTACATAGTAGGTGTCGTCGCCCGCGCCGCCATCCATCAGGTCGTAGTCGCCCTGGTTACGGGTTTGGCCACTGGCCACCGAGGCCGAGCCGTCCAGGTTGTCGTTACCAGCGCCGCCCACCATAATGTCGGTAGCGAAGCCGGTGCCCCCATAGAGTAGGTCGTTGCCGTCTTCTCCATACAATGCGTCTGACTCGCTGCCCCCGTCCAGGGTATCTTGCCCATTGCCGCCTACCAGCACGTCTATGCCTGCGCCGCCCGACAAAACATCGTTGCCTTCTACGCCGTACAGGATGTCGACCCCTGCGTTGCCCACCACGGTGTCATTGCCGTCCCACCCTAGCAGTAAGTTGTCGCCCTCGTTGCCTGTGACGGTGTTGTCTAGGGCGTTGGCAGAACCAAAGATGTTGCCTGCACCGCTGGCCAGGGCAAGGTTCTCTATATTGTCGTACAGGTAGAAGCTGGTAGTCGCGACGGCGGTGTCGGTGCCTTGGGCTATGCCTTCAAAGATCAGGTCGCCTTGGGTGTCTACCAGATAGGTGTCGTCTCCTAGCCCACCATAGAGCAGATCTGCACCGCCAGCTCCATCCAACGTGTCGTTAGCATTGCTACCAAACAGTACGTCGTTTGCACTGGTGCCCCAGTATGCAGCGTTGAATGTGGGCCCATTGGTGGAATTCAGCCCATATGAGCCCTGCAATCCATCGGTACCATAAATCCACTGCAACGCCAGTAAATCATAAGCTTGAAATGTAGACTTATACCCATAATGCGAATAAGACATAACAGTGTAGTTTGTGTTGTCTTCCGCCTCTGGCAACACTATGGGGCCATCAAATGGGTGCTGCAAACCCATAGCGTGGCCGATTTCATGCAACAAGACTTCGTAGCCTGATCCGCCCTGTGTCGGCACTCCATTACCGAAGAGAAACTCCACGTTGTCCAAATATACATAGGCATCTGCAGAGTAACTCAGCAGCGTGCTGGTTTCTACCAAACCCTCGGCTGAGTAACTCCATGAAGTTTGGCATAACCCCGCAATATTGGATGCCAAGTCAACTGCTCCAAAATGAACATCCGCCTGCGCGTCAGATGCAACTGCTACGAATTTAATTCCTGTTATCTTCGTAACATCAGCAAGAATAGATACGACGGCAGCCTGTTGTGCCGGGTTAAATGCCGTTAGTCCCGCACCCTGGCTGGGAATTCCAGTGATATCAAAGGTATATGCCAAAGTATTGACCGCATACGGCGCAGACAAATAATTCCAGCCTGGCCCCACATTCAACAATGCATCAATTGCAACGCTAGTGTTGGAGTAGTGCGCTATCTGGGTATCAAGAACAGTTGCCATATATCAGTCAATAAAAAGTCACATCGGTCACCCCAACAACAAGTCAGTCGCCGCCATATTGTTCAGGTTCACGCCAATCAAGATCAGCGCATCTCCACCGCCCAAGTCCACACTGATATCCCCACCCACCTGCAGCATGTGCGACTTGGCGTTGGCCAGGTTGCCAAAGGCAAAGGCAGAGATGTCCAGTTTGTCGGTGCCCAGCGTAAAGTCGGCAATGATGTCCAGATTGGTACCGGCCTTGATCAAGAAGGTATCGGCCCCGGCCTGGCCCCACAAGATATCGGTACCGGCCCCGCCGTCCAGCGTGTCATTGCCATCGCCACCCAGCAAGGTGTTGCCAATGGCGTTGCCGGTGATCTTGTTGGCCAAGGTGTTGCCTACGCCAAAGGGGCTGGTGTCCAGCAAGATCAGGTCTTCTATCTCGGCATACAGGTAAAAGCCATTGGAGCTTCTGGAGTACACCGTGTCATGGCCTTCACCGGCAAACTCAAAGACGTAGTCGACTTCTTGGCTGACATAGAAGACATCGTCTCCCGTGCCGCCATACACCTGATCCCAGGCC
>JAYUHM010000062.1:0-2274 GCA_043766985.1 Polaromonas sp. | reverse complement strand
TCGCGCTTGCGCCAGTCTTCAATGGTTTCCCACCAGCCGCCCAGAGCATTGGCGTCGGGCTTGAGGCCGGACTCCTTGATCATGGCGATCAGCTCGGTCAGCACGTCCTTGACGTCGCCAACGATGGGAATGTCCACCTTGACACGTTTGGAGATGCTCGACGGGTCGATATCGATGTGGATGATCTTGCGTTCGTTCTGGGCGAAGTGCTTGGGGTTGCCAATCACCCGGTCGTCAAACCGGGCGCCCACCGCCAGCAACACGTCGCAGTGTTGCATGGTGTTGTTGGCTTCCACCGTGCCGTGCATGCCCAACATGCCCAAAAACTTGCGGTCGCTGGCCGGGTAGGCGCCCAAGCCCATCAGGGTGTTGGTGCACGGGCAGCCCAGCATGTCCACCAGCGTGCGCAGCTCGGCGGAGGCATTGCTCAGCAACACGCCGCCGCCGGTGTAGATGTAGGGCCGCTTGGCCGCCAGCAGCAGTTGCAGCGCCTTGCGGATTTGCCCGCCATGGCCTTTGCGCACCGGGTTGTAGGAACGCATTTCAACCGAAGTGGGGTAGCCCTCGTAAGGCACCTTCTTGAAAGACACGTCTTTGGGGATGTCCACCACCACCGGGCCGGGCCGGCCCGTGCGGGCAATGTGAAACGCCTTCTTCATGACCTCGGCCATGTCTTTGGCGTCTTTGACCAAGAAGTTGTGCTTGACGATGGGGCGTGTGATGCCCACGGTGTCGCACTCCTGGAAGGCGTCCTGCCCAATCGCGTGCGTGGGCACCTGGCCGGTGATGATCACCATCGGAATGCTGTCCATGTAAGCCGTGGCAATGCCGGTGACGGCATTGGTGACGCCCGGGCCAGAGGTGACCAGCGCCACGCCCACCTCGCCCGTGGCGCGCGCATAGCCGTCGGCCGCGTGCACGGCGGCCTGCTCATGGCGCACCAAAATGTGCTGGATGCTGTCTTGTTTGTAAAACGCGTCGTAAATGTGCAAAACCGCACCCCCGGGGTAGCCCCAGACGTACTTGACGTTTTCAGCTTGCAGCGCCTTGACCAGAATCTCGGCACCGCGGAGTTCCTGGACGTTGGCAGACGGGTTTTTGATGGCGGCGGTGGCCGACGCAGAAGCAGTGGCGCCAGCAGCATTGAGAGAGGCGGCGGCGGCCGAAGCGATTTCAGCTTTCGATATTTCCATGATGAACCTTTGTGAATTTCTCTGACGAAAAACCTTGGGTGCCCCTTCACGAACTCTTGTGGAGCCATGTCGGGACTTAAGGTCAAAGCCATAGGCGCAATAAGTGCTGCGCCGGACCATGACCCGTTTGCCTTTTGATTCGCAACGTGAATTATCGCACCGTCCAAATCCAAATCTGTCTGAACAGGCCCAAAATTGAAATTTGTCAGCAAACCAGGCCTGCCCAAATGCCATAATTTGCGCAAATAGCGCTCTCAAACCCGTCTGGGAGCATCAAAACAGAGACTCCTCGCATACAGCTTCCCATACAGGCTCACCCGAGGCTCCACAGGCGCACGTCACTTGGCAACCGAACAAGAACTTTCCGATTTTTTGAAAAGCGTCGAAAAACGCGCTTTCAAACGCTCGGTTTACCACGTGCGCAATGACGAATCTGCGCTGGACATCGTGCAGGACAGCATGATGAAACTGGCCGAAAACTACGGCCACAAGCCCCCGGCCGAGCTGCCGATGCTGTTTCAGCGCATTTTGTCCAATTGCACTTTGGACTGGTTTCGACGCCAAAAAACGCGTGGTGCCCTGTTTTCCAACATGAGTGACTTTGAATCCCCCGGTGAAGACGGGGAATTCGATTTGCTGGAAACTTTAAATGTCCAAAGCAGCTCAGAGCAAACGGAAAGTGCCGAGAACACCACGGCGCGGGCGCAGATCTTGCGAGAGATAGAAATCGAAATCCAGGAACTGCCCGGCCGTCAACGAGAAGCGTTTCTCATGCGTTACTGGGAGGAGCTTGACGTCGCAGAGACTGCGGCGGCCATGGGCTGTTCCGAGGGCAGTGTGAAAACGCACTGTTCCAGGGCTGTTCAAGCCCTCAGCAAGGCATTGAAAGCAAAGGGAATACAACCATGATCACTAAAAACACACTTGAACTCAACGGATTTCGCCAGGAATACCAGGGTCAACTGGTCAAAGAGCTGGCGCAGGACCGCTTTGGCCTTGGCATCGCGGCCCGCCTGTCCGATGCATCCAAGCAGTTGCCGCACGACATTTCCGAGCGCCTTCGCGCTGCGCGCATGCAGGC
>JAYUHM010000061.1:0-16281 GCA_043766985.1 Polaromonas sp. | reverse complement strand
GTAGGCGATGTAGCTTGCAGTCATCTATCTATAACGCTCTACCCTCACCGCTGGTGGACTCGGTTGTGCTGGCTTCTGCCGCCCAGACTCCTAGCAGGGCTACCGGGATGGGGTACTGGGGCAGCTTGCGGGAGATGGCGGCGGGCAGATCGCTGCATTGCACGTTGGACGCGCTCAGGGTGTAGTAGCCTGCCAAGGTGTGTGGCACGCCTTGCGGGCAGGCGATGAAAACGCGGGCGACGTTGCGGCGCACGTCTTGGGATGCGTAGAGCGCTATGTAGCCGTCCAGCGCGCTTTGGCCGCAACTGAAGCCGGCGGTGTCGGCCTGCTTGTCCAGCGCGCGAATGTGCAGCGCTGTCATGCGGCAGTTTTGAGCATCTTGGTATGGCGCTGCTTGGCGCGGCGCAGAGCGGCGTTGGGTTTGCTGGGTGCGTCGATGGCGGTTAGAAAGGCATCGAAGTCTATGCGGTTGAGCTGGATGGCCTCGTTCAGGCGGTGGTATTCGGTGGACGAGACGACATAGGCCAGCTCGCGGCCATTTTTTTCAATGGCGACGGGTTCGACCATGGCGCTTTGCAGCACTTGGCCGAAGCGGGTTTTGGCATCGGTGGCAGTCAGGGTTAGCATGGATATCTCCGGTTAATATGGTCATTATAGTTGAAATGATCATTTTGACCGTTTTGACCGTTTTGACCGTTTTGAGAAATATTCAACTGCCCTTATTTTCCTGTCCAGCGATCCTCTGCTACGGGCGGCTTGCTGCCTACCTTTGCCCAGGCTTTATCAGCCTTGGATTTAGATGCGGTTGCGCTGCGCCGCGCAAAGAAGTCGGCGGTTTCCATGGCGCTGATTTTCTCGGCGATGGCGATTACAAAAAACTGGTTCATGGTGGTGTCGTCCGCTGCGGCGATGCGCTTGGAGGCCTGCTTGAGAGACTCGGGGAGGCGAAGGGCGTAGCTGCTCATGGTGTGGTTCCTTTCTGGGTGGGGGTAGGAAGCTGAAAACGGCGAAAAGTTTGTTCGGGGTTGAGTACCAAAATACCAAAGTTTTTAGCGGGCGCGAAGTCGCGCAAATTATAGGTAACGATAGCCTCTGCGCTGGCGTTGACTGCAGCCTCCAGCACCATTTCGTCGGACGGGTCACGCAGCTGGGGCCGCCACTGGTAGTGCGTGCTGACAGGCGCGATGTGGCCCGCCAAGTCGGCCAAGATGGCATCCACATCGCCCATCGTCAAGCCAAAGGCGGCTAACTGCGCGGGGCGTTTTAAGACATCTTCGTATTCCAAAAACAGTGCCGGGCTACAGCAGGTGCGTATTTTGCCTGCACGAATGGCCTGCACTAAAGCAAATGACGGCCCTAAGCTGCTGCGCAAAGCACTCACAAGGACATTGGTGTCGAGGATGATTTTGCGGATAGTCTTCATATCATCGGCGATGTTATCATAAACTCTGGAAGCACGCCCACATGCAGCACAGAGAGGTAAATGGACGAGGTAAATGGACGAGGTAAAGCGAGCCCCGGACCAGGACTGCTTTGGCACCAGGCCGGATAACCTGGAGGTTTTGGTGAGAATTGAACCGTGAACCCGTGGCCCAGCACAATATGCGCATAATTTTGCTGAAGCCATAAGAATAGGAATCCTCATGAGGAAACTGAACGTGACCACTGCCCCTGCGCGCGATGGCGTGACGCAGAACACAAGTGGGTTGAAAAAAGACACGCGCAGTGCATTGGCAGCTGGATTACTTTCAACGTTGGCAATGACAGCGTCGCCCGGGACGCCAGCACCGAGGTGGTGCGCGCCTTCTTCGCTGGTGGCGGGCGCCTGATCGACAGCTCACCGATGTATGGCTCATCGCAGCCTACCATCGGGTACGCCCTGGCCAAGCTGGGGCAGCCCAAGGCGCTGTTTTCGGCCGCGAAGGTATGGATAGGCGACGCTGGCCAAGGCGTGGCGCAGTTGGAAGCCTCGCGCACTTTCTGGGGCGTGCCGCGCTTTGATCTGGTACAGGCTCACAACCTGCTGGCCTGGCGCGAGCATTTGCCGCGCCTGCTGGAGCGCAAAGCTGCTGGGCAACTGCGCTATGTCGGCATCACCACGTCTGAGGGCCGCCGCGACGCCGACATTGAGCAGGTGATGCGCACGCAGCCTATCGACTTTGTGCAGCTCAGCTACAACCTGCTCGACCGCGAAGCCGAAACCCGGCTGCTGCCCCTGGCGCAGGAGCGTGGTATCGCAGTCATCGTCAGTCACCCGGCCGTGACCTGCGCTATTCCCGCCACCAGCCAGGTAGCCCATGTGCAGCAGAACCTGGGCGCTGTGCGAGGACCGATGCCGGACCCGGCGCTGCGCAAGCGCATGGCCGGCGAAGTAGCGGCGCTGTAGTGCCACCATGCGCCAAACCAGCCTGGGCAGCGCCCAATGAGCGAATGGTGGACCTACCGGCCGACGGACTTTTTGATGTTCTCGCCGCGTGCCTACCGGCGGCTGTCGCTCTGGCGCTGGCCTTGGGTAAACGCTGGCCGCTGGTTGCCGCGCAGTGCTGGCGCTGCTGGGCTGGCTGCTGTGCGCCGCGCCACTGACCACCTTGGCGCGCATCTGGTGGTGGGCTAATGCCGTTACCGCCTTGGCGCTGGGGCTGGCCAGCGCGGCCACACTGGCCACCATGGGTGCGATGGAGGCGTGGCTGTTAAGCGTTGCCCTGCTGCTGATTGTGATGATGCTGCGCAAGCGTTGATCGCAGCTGCCAGGTATCACGCCTCATTGCGCTCTATTTGTAGTCCAGATCGTAAAAGCTCAGGCCTACAGTGACAAAGTTTTGTCTGTCTGCGTCCTGTGGTTTTTGCTTGCCTACGGCAAAATCCAGCACGATTTTGTCTTTCTTGGCCCACCAGCGTACGCCGCCTTGTACTAAGGTGTTTTTTTGCACTTGGTGTGCGTATTCTGAAAACAGGGTGATGTCTTTTCGCAAGCGCGCCTGGGCGGCCAACGACCAGATACCGTAGGTCTTTTGCTCGTCTTGCTCGCGCAGCACGCCCGCGTTGGCGTGCAGCCAGATTTGGTTCTCTAGCAGGGGCAGAGAGTAGGTCATCACGGCGCGCAAAGACCCGTATTTCCAGCCGTGCTCATCGTTGCGCGCCCAGCCCAGGTTGATGTTGCTGCCCAGCCCCCAGCCTGCGCGGGCGGGGTCGATCCAGACTTTGCGCAGGCCTAGTTCCACGCTGCGCTCTTGGCTACCGTCTTCTTTGTTTTTAGCCCAGCCCAGCTCTAGCTCGGCGCTCAGTGTGGGGTTGAAGTTGTATTCCAGCGCGGTTTGCAGGGTACGTTCTTGTTTGAGTTTGACGAGCCAAGCAGAGAATTCAAACGTACGCTCATCGTCGTCTTCGACGATGGCGGTGTCGGTTTCTAAAAACGGTCTGTCAGCGGCTATCGCAGTGTGGGCTACGGTCAGTAGCAAGGTGCCGATAAAAATGTGTGCTGCCCGCGGGTTGGTATTTTTGTAGGGGTTCATTTTTGAATTTCTAAAAACTATGCAAACGATGGCACACGCAATTTATGTTAGCGCAGTTTGTGCTCTTGGCACTTGGGGAAAACAGCAGGGCACGAGGGCGGGCGACCCGTGTAGGGGATGCGGCTGCGGCTGCGGCTGCGGCTGCGGCCAGTGTCGCAACTAATGCGGCAACCTGCGGGCGATGGCTAAATCTTCAGCGCCCCGGTATAGCCTGTCATCTCCAAATAGCCTTGGCCTACATGCTTGTCGTTGCTGTCAAACAGGTTGCTCAGGCCTTCCCAATAGATGGTGCCGGTAGAGCTGCGGCTGTCCAGCTCTTGGTTGGGGATGACGGCTTTAACGGTGTAGTAGTCGGCTGGTGTGCGCACGATCCATTCGATGGGGTATTTGGCCTTGGTGATGGGGCTGGTCCAGCTTTTGATGGCTAGAAACTTGACCTCGCCCGGTTTGGCGATGAAGGGGGCAAGGCCGCTGGCGGGCGGGGCGCGGTATGACCCGCCTGACCATAGCGCGCTGCCGTCTTTGGTGCGTAGCTGAAAGGCGGTAAGTGCGCTGCCGTCAAACAGGTTCATGCCGACCCAGTCCCAGCCTACGGCGCCCTCGTGCAGCAGGGCGTCGCTCCATTCGTGGTCCAGCCAGGCGCTGCCTTGCACCTCGAAGCGCTGGCCTTGCAGGCTGATGCTGCCGCCTGCGGCCAGGTGCGGCTTGCTGTAGTAGTAGCTGGCCTGCTCTTCGTCGGGGCCTTTGCGCGACAGGCCTTGGTTGCCTTGCAGTAGCAGAGGCTGGGTTTGGGTGAAATTTAAGTCTATCGCAAAGTCTTTGGCGGCTACACGGGTCTCGTAGGTGGATAAGGCATCAGCAGTTTGCGCGGTCTGGCCTTGTGGCGTGGCTGCCATGCGCTTGAGTGTCCAGCCCTGCAGCTTCACGTCGGTGTCTTGCTCGCTGGCCTGGGCAATGCCAAAGCCTTGCCGCGCTATGCGCTGGTCATGCCACAGTTTTTTGCCTTGCACGTCGGTGACGGCGCAGTGGGCAAAAATGAGCTGCTTGGCAGCAAAGGCCGACCGCATGCTTTGGGTATTGGGCACACGAGAGCGAAAGAACGTGACCTGGAAACCAAACTCCCGGCCAGCGGCATTTTTGGCATGGCCAGTGATGTACCACCACTCGGTGCGCGTGTCGGGGTGCGCGCCAAAGTCGCGTGGGAAGACCAAGGCGCGCTCGGGTAGGGCGTGGGCGTGGGGTAACAGCGCCAGCCCGCCTGCGACAAGGCCTAGCTGGGTGAATGAGCGCTTGGACAGGCCGAGCGTGAGAGGAGCCCAGGCCATCACCAATCCTCCTTCACCGCCAGTACGGCGTCTTTGCCCGCAGCGGCGCGCCCGGCCAGCCAGGCGGTTACAGTGCCGGCTGCCACCACAGCGGCGCACAGCAGGGCCAGGCGCGGCCAAGGGACGGTCAAATCCATCGTCCAGTGAAAACTTTGCGGGTTAACAATATGCACCAATACCACAGAAACCACCAAGCCTAGGGCGCAGCCAGCTACAGAACCAATAGCAGTCCAGGCGGCTCCCTCGCTGGCCACTACTTGCAATATCTGCCGGCGCGTAAGGCCAAGATGCGCCAGCAGGCCAAACTCTTTGCGCCGCGCCAGCACCTGCGCGCTAAAGCTGGCGGCTACGCCAAACAGGCCAATGCCAATGGCTACCGCCTGCAACCAGTAGGTGACGGCAAAGCTGCGGTCAAATATTTTGAGTGAGGTGGCGCGTATCTCGTCAGCGCTGGCAAACTCCACCAGCTTGCTGATGTTGGCTGTATCGCCCTGTGCGCCATCAGGCCCGGCGTTTGCAGCAAACTGGCTGGCCACATACGCGCGAATGCCCTCTTGCACGTCGCGCGCGTTAGCGCCGCTGCTGGGCCACACGGCCAGGTCGTTAACTTTGGCGTCGCCGGTAATGCGCACATACGCCCGCTGGTCTATGGCGATAGCACCAAACTGGCGGGCGTAGTCGCGCCATACACCAGCCACGTAGTACGTGGGCGATGCTATAGATATAGTAGCGGCTTGTGCTATGCCCTGTTGGGCTAAGGGCAGATTTGGCTGGAATAATTGGCCTGGCTGGGCCCCGTAAAGGTCAACCACTGCCTCGCTTACAAACAGCGGTACGGCGCCTGTGGGCACGCCGCTGGCGGCTGCTACCGGGCTGCCTACCAAGGGCAGGTCTTTAGCCGGGTCGTCGATGGTACGGGCTACCAGCATCACGCTGGGCAGAGCAGGGTTGAGTTGCATGGGCACGGTGCGCAGGCCGGTAACCCTTGCCACGCCGGGCAACTGCGCAATGGCCAGCACCTGCGCGGCAGAAAAATTAAGCACTTGCCCTGCAGCGCTGGTGGTGGCGGTGCGCACATACAGCGGCGCGGGCAGCACCACGTCTAGCCACTGCATGACCGAGCCGCGAAAGCTGGCCACCATGATGGTGAGCGCCACAGCCAGGCTTAGCGCCGCCACCACGCCGCTTACGGCTACCGCGGCCGTCTCGCGCACGCGGCGGGCCCGCTCGATGGCCAGCATGGGCAGGGCCCGGGTGGCTACCAGTGGCGCAATGCGGTCATACGCCAGCGCTACCAGCGGCGGCAGCAGGCCAATGCCGCCCACCAGCAGCAAAGCAATGGCGATGTACGCCCCTAGTGGAATACCAAAAACGGGCGGAGCCCATATAAATATAGCACCAGCAGCTACTAAAAAAAGAGCAATCAGCACGCCCTTGCCACGCTGTACCGGGGCCCCCAAGCCCTTTAAGGTTTGTGCCAACGGCAAGCCCTGCGCCGCCCGCGCGGGCCACCAGGCACCCACTACGGCAGCGGCTATGCCCAGCGCGCCGTACACCACAGCGGCGGGCCAGCGCCATTGCAGGGTGGGCGCCGCGCCGGCAAAGTAGCCGCCGCCCAGGTCACCGCCCAGCAGGTGCATGGCCAGCGCGGCCAAGCCCGTGCCCATGGCGATGCCCAGCGCGCTGCCAACAACGCCTAGTGCGGTGGCCTCCAGCAGCACCAGGTGCAGCCGCTGGCGCGCCGTCAGCCCCAGCACGCCCAGCAGCGCCATTTGCTGCGCCCGCTTGGTAACGCTAAGCGACAGCACCGAGAACACCAAAAACGCCCCGGTAAATAGCGCTACCAACGCCAGCACCGTCATGTTTACCCGGTAGGCGCGCGACAGGTTGCCTATGCGCTGCTCGGCATCGCCCGGGGCCAGCGCCTGCACGCTAGCGGGCAGGGCCAGGCCCTGCAGCAGGGCGGCTTTGTCGGCCCCAGGCGCCAGGCGCAGGTCAATGCGGGTGATCTGCCCTTGCAGGCCAAACAGGTCTTGCGCCGCACCAATGTCCATCACCGCCAGCGCGCCACCGCCTGCCGCAACGGTGCCCACGGCGGTCAATGGCGCCGTGCGCAGGCCGGTAAGGAGGCTGACGGTGAAGGGTTTGAGCGGGTCTTTGGGGTACAAGCGTTTCAGTTTGCTGGCCGCTGCGTTAAGGTACACCGCGTCGGGCGCAAAAAGGGCAAAGCGCGCATCGTCAGCACGCGCCTTGTCGTCGGGCATGGGCAGCAGCGCCGGGGACACGCGGGCGGCCACCAAGGCGTCCAGGCCCAGCACCTTGATGGGCTGCTTCTCGCCATCAACATCCAGCTCATAGGTGCTCACCTCTAGCACCGGGCTGGCTACTTCTATCCCAGGGTGCTGCGCTACCCGGGCGTACAGGGTTTCGTCCAAATTGCCGCTGGCCGCGCGCAACTCCAAATCGGGCTGGCCGTTGATGGAGCGTACAGCGCTGGAGAATTCACTCAGGGCGCTGGCGTTGATCAAATGCACGGCAAAGGCCAACGCTACCCCCAGCATGATGGCCACAATGGCTGCAACGCTGCGCCACGGGTGGTGCAGCACTTCGCGCCATGAGAAGGTACGTAGGAGATTTAGCTGTTGCACTGCGACACGCTGCTATTGAATATTGCCAAGTTCATGTCACCGACGGGCACGGACTAGCCTGCGGTCTGCTTGAGGTTTGAAAACCAGTCATTGGACTCCAGGTGTTGGTACGCCCTTGCGCTTGGCTTGGACGGCTAAGCGGCTGTCCCCCGTGTTGGCCTAGGGCCGACGACTCCTCCTTTATGCCGCTACGCCGTCCAAACCAAGCGCAAGGGCAGCGATATTGGTGGGTCGGGCCAGCAAGACACGCTATCCGGTTAGAAGCAGTTCTGCAGCAGTAGAACACCCGCCCCGCTGGCAAGATCAGGTCGGCGGTGCACTCAGCGTAGCGGCATAAAGGGGGAGTAGTCGGCCCTAGGCCGACACGGAGGACAGCCGCGTAGCTGAGTGCGCCGCCGACCTGATCTCGCACAGAAGCAGCAAAGCTCACAATGCAAGGGGTCTCGTTTGTCATGATTTGGGGAAAGGTAAATAGGTGGCTTCATGCTTCAAGATAAAAACGAGTTGTCTTTAGCGTCAAGTATTTCAATACACGCCCCATCGTTTTTGAGTAAAGATTCCTCAATGACAGCTTGGTTAACCAACAAGACGCTGAGCACTTTTGCGCGCGTTTGGTTGGGTGTGCGAAGACGGATGATTTTCGGCGGTTGGCCTTTGACTAACGAGAGGTCTAAAAAATCTGCATCGCGGGTAACGATGACGAAGTTGTTTGTTTTGGCAAACCCCCATATCGTCAAATCGGTTGCGGCCTCTAAGGCGATCAGTGCAACTTGCGTACTGTCAGGATATGCCTCTTGCAGAAAAGGCACTATCCGGCGCGAGAGGTTTTCATCCAGCAGCAGCTTCATGCGGCAATCAGCGTGGCAACGCGGTGCTCACGGTCGGCTGCAAAAGCCAGGGCGGCAAGAATATCTGCGCTTTCCAGTTCGGGAAAGTCGTCAATGATGTCGGCCTGCGTCATGCCAGTAGACAGCATGGAAAGTACGTCGTATACGGTAATGCGTAGGCCACGAATGCACGGTTTACCGCCGCGTTTGCCAGGCTCTAAAGTAATTCTGTTCATGGCGTGTTCCGTGTATTGAAGGTGCTAAAGCACTATTATGACAAGCTTGTTTTAAACGGCAACCTGTATGTGGGTACTGAATCGCCAGCATTGCTAGCCAATACCATCGGCTGTCAAGTGCAGCACCCGGTCAGCCCGCGCTGCTGCGGCCTCGGAATGGGTAACCAGCACCAGCGCGGCGCCGTGTTCGCGGGTTTGCGCTACCAGCGCGTCCATGGTGCGGGCGGCGGTGGTGGGGTCGAGGTTGCCGGTGGGCTCGTCGGCCAGTACCAGCGGCGGGCGGTGCACCATGGCGCGGGCGATGGCCACGCGCTGTAGCTGGCCGCCCGATAACTGTTGCGGTAGCCGTGCACCCAGGCCCTCAAGCCCTACGGCGGCCAGCATTTGCGCCACGCGCTCGTTGATCAATGCTTTGGGTTGGGACAGCAGCATCAGCGGCAGGCCAATGTTTTGCGCTACGTCTAGATGCGGCAGCACATGGAAGGCCTGGAAGACAAAGCCCACGCCGGCTCGGCGCCACACGGCCAGTTGCTCGGCGTTCATGCTGTCCAGCTGGGCCGCGCCCACCTGCACGCTGCCTGCGTCCCAGCTGTCCAGCCCGGCCATGCAGTTGAGCAGGGTGGACTTACCCACGCCCGACTCGCCCACGATGGCGACAAACTCGCCTGCCTGCACTCGTAGCGACACATTGGCAAACACGGCCACGTCGCCGTAGCGTTTGGCCAAAGATGCAATGCTTAGCATGCTGCGATACCGATGCGTGTGCCGATGCAGGTGCCGATGCAGGTGCCGATGCTTATGCCAGGGCTTGAATTTTTCATAGCCACGACTTTACCAAGTCCAGCACGGCCTGCGCAGCTTGGGGTTGATCACAGGGCACCACATGGCGCTGGGGCATGCTGCGCAGCCAGGTAATTTGCCGCTTGGCCAACTGGCGGGTGGCGGCTACGCAGCGCTCTTGCAACTCTTTGGCCGGGAACACGCCGTCTAGCATTTCCCAGGTTTGGCGGTAGCCCACGCAGCGCATAGAGGGCAGGTCCAGGTGCAGGTCGCCGCGTGCACGCAGGGCCTGCACTTCGGCTACCAAGCCGCCTTGCAGCATTACGTCAAAGCGCTGCGCTATGCGCGCGTGCAGCCAGGCGCGGTCGGTAGGCTCCAGGCTTATCAAGGGCGCAGAAGCTACATTTTTAGTAGCAGCTTGTGCTATTAAATGGTGGGCTGAAAGCGGTTTTCCTGTAGAAAGATAGACTTCCAGCGCCCTTTGAATACGCTGCGAGTCGTTAGGCGACAAGCGTGCGGCGGTTACTGCGTCTACCTGCGCCAACTGCGCGTGCATGGCGGGCCAGCCCTGCGCGCTGGCCTGCGCGTCTAGCTGCGCGCGGATGGCGGGGTTAGCGGGCGGCATGGCGTCCAGGCCGTCTTGCAGCGCCTTGAAGTACAGCATGGTGCCGCCCACCAGCAGCGGCAGCTTGCCGCGCGCGGTAATCTCGCCGATCAGCCGGGTGGCGTCCTGCACAAACTGGGCCGCGCTGTAGCTCTGCGTCGGGTCCAAAATGTCAATCAAATGGTGCGGCACGCTGGCCAGCTCGGCAGGCGTGGGCTTGGCGGTGCCAATGTCCATGCCTTGGTAGACCAAGGCCGAGTCCACGCTGATGATCTCTAGCGGGAAGTGCTGCGCTATCAGCAGCGACGCAGCGCTCTTGCCACTGGCCGTGGGGCCAGCCAGGCCAATGTAGGCGGGCCGCTCGGCCAACTTAGTGCTTGGGTTGTTCACCATAGCGCTGCACCAGTACCCAGGCGGTCAGCACAATCAGCCCCGCCCAAAACGCCACACCATAGGCCAGCGGCTTGACGGTGCCGTCCATATGCGTGCCAATCCAGCCGCCCATGGCAAAGGCCGCCACCATCATAAAAAAGCCCGCCAGTGCAGACGCCGCCCCCGCCGCTTGCGGAAACGGCCCCGTAGCGCCCGACTGCCCGCACGACTGGTGCACCCCATGCCCCAGCATGAAGATGTAAAACGGCCCCATGATGCTCCACACCGCCTGGAACCCGCTGGCTGCCAACGCTACCAGCAAGGTACCCGCCACCAGCGTTACCCACCCACCCAGCCAAACCGTGCGCTGCACGCCGTAGCGCACCAGCAAACCGCGGCACATGAAGGTGCCAAGAATGTAGGAGAAAGACATGCTGGCCATCACCAAACCGTACTGCGTTTTAGACAAACCCAGTACCTTGATAAATACAAAAGACGATGTTGCCAAAAATGTGAACAAGCCGCCATACGAGCAGGTAGCCAACAGCGCATAGGCCCAAAAAGTGGGGTTGCGCACAATGGTGGCCCAGGTGCGCACGAGGGTGGCAGGTTGCAGGGCCAGCGGGTTGCGCTGCTTGAGCGTTTCTTCAAACCACCCCACCACCACGGCCAACGTTACCGCGCCAAACACCGACAGCGACACCATCGCCATGCGCCAGCCAAACTGGTCGCTCAGCAGCCCGCCCAGCGGCGCGCTGAGGCAGGCTATCACCCCCAAGCCGGTCAAGCCCTTGCTCATCACCCTGGCGCCCTCTACCGGCGCGTACAGGTCGCGCGTCATGGCGCGCGCGCACATTACCGCTGCGCCCATCGCCACCCCCTGCACCGCGCGCCACAGGATAAGCGTGTCAATGCTCGAGGCAAACACGCTGCCCATCGACGCGCAAGCGTAGGCCAGCATGCCAATAACCAAAATGGGTTTTCTGCCAAAGCGGTCGCTCAGCGGCCCCCACACCAGCTGGGATATGCCAAACGCGAGCAGTAGCGCGGTTAGTGTGAGCTGCGTCTGCCCCATGGTGGCCCCAAAGCCGTCAGCTATCGCGGGCAGGGCGGGCAAGTAAAGGTCGGTAGTGACGGGCTGGACGCCCAGCAAGAGGGTGAGTAAAAGTACGACGTGGCGTGGCTGCATAGATGCGGCTAGCGTAGCAGATTCAGGTCCGCTTCTATGAAGGGGCACTACGCACTATCGCCCACGAAGTACATGCACACAGCGGCGCGATGCATGCAAACCGCCTAACCCCAAGAAAATTGCGACTTTATAAGCCTTTTAGCCCACAAGCCCAACAGAGCATAGCCTGAGCAGCTACTAAATCAATAGTGCCTACTGGCCAACGAGCGCCAGTCGGGTGGGTATGCCAAACATCTCGGCCAACGCCTGCCGGTAGGAGGCCTGGCCTACCGAGTTGGTGTTGTGGTGCGAGCCACCTTCTACCAGTACAAACTTTTTAGGCTCGGCAGCTGCTTCAAACAGCTTGCGGCCCAGCGCGGGTTTGATGATGTTGTCGTTGGTGCCATGCACTACCAATAGCGGCGAGCCGATGCTGGCTACTTTTTTAAGCGACTCAAAACGTTGGCTAATTAAAGGGCCCACGGGCAGCCAGCCCCAGGCCATGGTGGAGGCGACGTCGGGGATGGAGGTAAAGGTGCCTTCTACGATGGTGCCTTTTTCGTCCGTTACCTTGCTGGCCAGCTCGATAGCGATGGCGCCGCCCAGCGAATGGCCAAAAATGTAGCGCGGCCGGTCGGGGTAGGTTTTGGCGATCCACTGCCAGGTGGCAAAGGCGTCTTCGTAGGCCATGCCTTCCGACGGGGTTTCGGCCGAGGTTTTGCCAAAACCCCGGTAGTCCACGGCCACCACGGTAAAGCCCAGCTCTTGCATGCGTGCTATACGCTGGGCGCTGCCGGTGACGTTCCAGCGGGCGCCGTGCAGGTACAGCATGACGGGGGCGTTGGCATCGTCGGCTGCGCTGACCACCGCATGCAGCTTGACGGGTTTGCCCGTGATCGCAGACTCATAGTCAATCCACGCGTCTTGCATGTTGCTGGTCACCAAGGCGTTGTCGCCCCAAGTTCGCTCAGACGGGTTAAAAATCCACTGGCCCTGCTTGGTGTCGAGCGAGGCGCAGCCCGCCAAAACGGAAATGCTTAAAAAAGCGGCACCAAACATGCGCCAAGAAAATTTGAAGATCATTTTTTAGGTCGGGTGGGTAGGGTGGTAAAAGCGAGCTTAACCGCCTATGACCGCCCTTTACCCCAGTGGTTCCCCTAAAAACGTGTCTAACGGCTTTTGCGCAAGCCGCCCAGGGCTGTGCCTGCAGGGAAAATACCCCAGCGCCACAAAGGTGGTTGCGTTTGCCCTTACATTGAGGCGATGAAAAACCACCCGTTTTTAGCCCGTATGGGGCTTGCCGCCAGTGCTGTGTTTGCTCTGGTGGCCTGCAACACGGCCGACAAGGCCGCCCAGCCCCCGTTGCCCACGGTAGCCAGCGTAGACGTGCAGCGCTACCTGGGCATATGGGTGCAGCAGGCACTGGTGCCCAACAAGTTTCAAAAAATGTGCGTCAGCGACACGACGGCTACCTACGCACGCGATGGCGACGGCCTGAGCGTGACCAACCGCTGCACGGATGCCGATGGCAAACCCGTAGAAGCCAAAGGCGTGGCCAAAGTGGTGGAGGGCAGTAACAACGCCAAGCTGAAGGTGAGCTTTTTCAGGCCGTTTTATGGCGACTACTGGGTGCTGGCGCTTGACCCAGACTACCAATGGGTTTTGGTGGGCGAGCCCGCGCGCGAGAACGGCTGGGTGCTGTCGCGTGCCAAGCAGCTGGACGACGCCACTTACAGCGCCATACTGGACAAGGCGGCGGCGCTGGGTTACGACAAGACGCGGTTTGCGCGCAGCGTGAACAAGCCTTGAGATGTTGGCACTGCACCGCGCAGAACGTCAGAGTTAGTGCGTCAGATTCAAAGCTTTAGCGCGGGTGAAGCGGTAGCTCAAAAAACTGCGTGGCCAGCGTAGGGCCATCGTAGTAGGGTGAAACGGGCGTAAAGCCCATACGCTGGTAAAGGGTCTGGGCAAACGCGGTTTGCGGCACCGTGTCCAGCACCAGCCGCTGGTAGCCCAGCTGGCGTGTGGTGTCGGTCAGCACCTGCATCAGTTGTTCGCCCAAATGCTGGCCGCGAAAAGCGGGTTGCACGTACAGGCGTTTTACCTCTGCGGTGGTGTTGTCAAAGTGTTTAAACCCCACGCCAGCTACCAAACGCCCAGCGTCTTCTACCACCCAAAACATGCCGCGAGGCAAGCTGTACTTGCTGTCAATATGCACCATTTCATCGTCAAAATTCTGAAAACTCATGTCGATGTTGAGCCAAGCCGTGTATTCGCAGATCAGCGCGACGAGGGCGGCTTGGTCAGCGGGGAATTGGGCTTCGCGGATATGCATGCCAGCGTGCTCGCCCGCGGGTTAGCGCCCACGTAAAAACAGCGTATCCAGCTCTTTGATGCTGACCTGGCGCCAAGTAGGGCGGCCGTGGTTGCATTGGTCGGAGCGCTCCGTGGCTTCCATCTGGCGCAGCAGGCCGTTCATCTCGTCCACCGTGAGGCGGCGGTTGGCGCGCACAGCGCCGTGGCAGGCCATGGTGCTGAGGATCTCGTGTTGGGCGCGCTCTATGACGGTGCTGGCGTCGTGCTGGGCCAGCTCGGCCAGCACACTGCGGGCCAGCTCCACCGGGTCGCCTTGCGCAAGAGACGTGGGCACGGCGCGCACGGCCAGGGTTTTGGGGGAGAAGGCGGTGATGTCCAGGCCCAAGGTTTGCAGCACGGCCGTGCTGGCCTCGGCCGTGGCTACCTCGGTAGGGGTGGCAGAAAAGGTGGCAGGAATCAGCAGGGGCTGAGAGGCGATTTGCGCTGTGCCTTCCAGATTTTGTTTGAGCTCCATTTGCGCCTTAAGCCGCTCATACACAATGCGCTCGTGCGCGGCGTGCATGTCGACGATGACCAGGCCTTGGGTGTTTTCGGCCAGGATATAGATGCCTTGAAGCTGGGCCAACGCGCGGCCTAGTGGCCAAGCGTTTGCGTTAGTGTCGCGGCCCAGTGGCCAGGCGTTTTCGTTATCCACGTTGCCTACGGATCCACTTTGCAAACTCGACTGCATGGCCATTTGCTGCGCGTCTGGCACAGCGTCTGATTGCGTACCACCCCACAGTACCGACACATCCGACACGCGGTTACCCACTTGGTACGCCGTGTCATACGCTCTGAAATTAATAGCAGCTTGTGCTATGTTCCATTGGGCTGAGGGCTGATTTGTCTTGATAAATGGGGCCTCAACGCTATTGAACGGGCTGGTGGAGCCTGCTTCGCCCAAGGGCGCGCCATCCGCGCCGGTGCCAAGGCCCAGTGCTGCGCCTGCGGCAGAGCGCGGCACGGCCAGCGTGTTGCCTACAGCGTGGCGCACCGCCTGGTGCACCTCGCGGCTATCCCTAAAGCGCACCTCTATCTTGGTGGGGTGCACGTTCACGTCTACCCGCGTCGGGTCAATCTGCATAAACAGCACATACACCGGCTGTCGGCCGCCGTGCAGCACGTCTTCATAGGCACTGCGGGCCGCGTGCGTCAGCACCTTGTCGCGCACGTAGCGGCCGTTTACATAGGCAAACTGCTGGTCGCCCCGGCTTCGGGCGGCGTCGGGGATGCCTGCGTAGCCTTGCACGGTAACTCCACTGCTGCCCGTGTACTGCACCTTCACAGCCTGGGCAATAAAGTCGTCACCCAGCACATCGTTAATGCGCTGCTCGGTGCTGCCTGCGCGCCACTGCTCCAGCAGCTTGCCTTCATTCCACACCGCAAAGCCCACGTCGGGGCGGGCCAGCGCGTGGCGGCGTACCGACTCTAGGCAATGCGCCAGTTCGGTGGCATCGGTTTTGAGAAACTTGCGCCGCGCAGGCGTGGCAAAAAACAGCTCTTTCACCTCGACCGTAGTGCCCTGCGCACGGGCTGCAGGGCTGAGCTCGCCAGTTTGGCCGTGCAGCATCCACGCCGAGGCATTTTGAGCATCATTTTGCCCGCCAGCCCTTGAAAGAATAGCACAGTCAGCTATGGAGTTAATAGCAGCCAGTGCCTCACCCCGAAAGCCCATGGTGCCTACCGACTCCAAATCGGCAAGCGATGCAATCTTGCTAGTGGCATGGCGCTTGAGGGCCATGCTGAGCTGGTCACGCGGTATGCCCACGCCATCGTCCTCCACCACAATGGCCCGCACGCCACCGGCCAGCAGGCGCAGGGTAATCTGCTTGGCCCCCGCGTCCAGCGCATTGTCCAGCAGCTCGCGCACCACCGAAGCCGGGCGCTCCACCACCTCGCCTGCAGCAATCTGGCTGATCAGCTCGTCAGGCAGCTCGCGGATGCTGCGGGGTGTGGGGGTAGATAGGATGGCGTTCACAGGGGGATTGTAGGCGGGCGCAATGCGCTCTGGTAACTGGTAACAGTTCTGGCTGTTTTGCTAGCGCTGTCGCCTTCATCCACCGCTTCGGCTCCAGTCTGAACGAACATGTGCATTTCCACGTCTGTGTGGTTGATGGAATGTTTGAGGCATTGGCGGGCGGCGCGGATGCTGGCGTTGACACCGACACCCAAGCTGATGCCGACGCTCAATCCGCACCCAGCAAAGTGATTTTCCACCCGGCCAGCGGCATCGATGAGACCGCCGTGGCCCAAGTGCAGGCCACCTTGCGCACTCGCATCCTGCGCGCCTTCGTGGGCCGGGGCCTGCTGGAGAGCTTTGAGGCTAAAGAGATGCTGGGCTACAAACACAGCGGCTTCTCGGTGGATACCAGCGTGCGCATCGAGGCGCACGACCGCGCTGGCCTGGAGCGACTGCTGCGCTACTGCGCGCGTCCCGCGTTTTCTATGGAACGG
>JAYUHM010000060.1:0-16341 GCA_043766985.1 Polaromonas sp. | reverse complement strand
CATCTTCGGCCCCGACCTCGTAAGGCGCGAAGACGAGGCCGGCATGCGCCGCTCGGTCGCCAGCATCGAGGCGCTGATCGCCAATGAAAAGGCACGCGGCATACCGGCCTCGCGCATCGTGCTGGCCGGCTTTTCGCAGGGCTGCGCGATGGCGCTGCAGACCGGCCTGCGGCACGGCGAGCGGCTCGGCGGCATCGTCGGCCTGTCGGGCTACCTGCCGCTCGCCGCGACGCTCGCCGCCGAGCGCAGCGGCGCCAACCGCGACGTGCCGATCTGCAACGAGCTCGACCTGGGCAGCGTCGGACCGGTGCGCTTCGTGTTCCCCAACGCGCCCGTGATGCCGGTCACCATCAACGGCGGCTACGCCATGCCGGCCTGGTACGACATCTTCGGCCCCGACCTCGTAAGGCGCGAAGACGAGGCCGGCCTGCGCCGTTCGGCGGCCAGCATCGAGGCGCTGATCGCCAACGAGAAGGCACGCGGCATCGCCGCCAACCGAATCGTGGTGGCCGGCTTCTCCCAAGGCTGCGCCATGGCGCTGATGACCGGCCTGCGCCACGCCGAGCGCCTGGCCGGCATCGTCGGCCTGTCGGGCTACCTGCCGCTGGCCACCACCACCGCCGCCGAAGCCAGCGCCGCCAACCGCGACGTGCCGATCTTCCTGGGCCACGGCACGCGCGACGGCGTGGTGCAACTGCCCCGCGCCACCGCCTCGCGCGACGCGCTGGTGGCGCTGGGCTACACGGTCGACTGGCACACCTACCCGATGGAGCACTCGGTGTGCATGGAGGAGATTGCCGATTTGAGCCAGTGGCTGAACCGGGTGCTAGCTTAAGCCTTAAAACGCCAAGCCGGGTTATCCGGCGCCATTGGGTGGCAACAAGTACAATACAGGGTTGCCCCCCTGGGGCATCAAATAACCCCGGGCGTTCGCGCCCACACCCCACCAGACTTAAGCACCAGACTCAATGGCAAAAGAAGATCTAATTGAAATGCAGGGCAAGGTAACCGAAGTGTTGCCTGATTCGCGTTTTCGCGTCACCTTGGAGAACGGTCATGAGCTCATCGCTTATACCGGCGGAAAAATGCGCAAGAACCATATCCGCATCATCGCGGGTGATGCCGTGTCGCTTGAGCTGTCGCCTTACGACTTGACCAAAGGCCGCATCATGTTCCGCCACATCGCCGGCCGTCCTGGCCCTGCGCCGCGCCGCTAAGCTCTGGCCACTTGGGCCCGTTTGGGGCTCCGCCCCGCCTGGCCGCGTTGGCCAAGGCGCACCATTACAACCGTTCACACGGGGTTGACAAACAGGGGCCACAATGCCCCTGTGTTTGTTTGCTTTGTGGGGACATTGCTATGCGTAGATTTTCTTATTTGTGGCTGGCTGGCGTAGCTTTGTGCCTAGCCGGTGCCAGCGCCCGGGCCACTGGCTTGACTACCTGTGACTCTGGCCCCAAATCTGGCTGGCAACCGGTAGAAAAACTCGAGCAACTGCTCAAAGACAAAGGCTACACCGTACGCCGCATCAAAGAAGATGGTGGCTGCTACGAGGTGTATGCCCTGAGCGACAAAGGCGAACGCGCCGAACTGTATTTTCACCCTGTCACACTGGCGCCCGTGCCGATCAATCGCCGCTGATCTGTCCTGATCACTCGGATAGCACCCGCAAAAGCCTGCGCTTGGCTACACTGGCTGCATGACGCCCCCCAGCCCACCACCAGCCGCCACCCAAGCCGTGTGGAGCGTTGGCGTGCGCCTGCTGCACTGGACCTTGGCGGGCGCGATGGTTACCAGTTTTGTCACCCACGAGCAAGTGGGCAAAGTGCATGAATGGTCGGGCTACGTAGCATTGGCAGCGGCCAGCCTGCGCGTGCTGCTGGGCTTTGCTGCCAGAGGCTACTGGCGCTTTAGCCAGTTTGTGCGCGGGCTTAAGCCTACGCTGGCCTATGCCCGCAGCGTACGGCAGCACAAAGAGCGGCGCTACCTGGGCCATAACCCTTTGGGCGGCTGGATGGTACTGGCAATGCTGGCCGACGCGATAGGCACTGGCCTGACGGGTTGGCTGTCTACTACCGACCACTTTTGGGGTGTAGCTTGGGTGGCAGACCTGCACGGCGTGCTGGGCGAAGCCTTGCCGCCGCTGCTACTGCTGCACGTAGCGGGGGCTGTTTTTACCTCGTGGCGGCACCGCGAGAACCTGGTGGCCGCCATGCTGCATGGGCGCAAACCCGCAGCAGCCCCGGATGATGTGGTTTGAAAGCGCAGTGATGTGTTAAGCGTGCGATGTCTATGCCGCAGGCGATAAGTTCAAATCTGCAAGCGCATTCAAGTGGGCGTACCGGCCGCCTTGCGGTCAGCGGCCACCTTTTGCACGCTGGGGCGCTCGCCCATCATTTTCAAATACGGTTTGTAGTCCACCCCTGCAGTGGTCAGCAGGTCTTCACCGAACACTGACTTGGTAGCCATGCCCAAGGCAGGCAGCACGGCGTAGGCCGAACAGTCGGCCTGGGTAAAGGTGCTGCCCGCCACAAAGGGCGCAAACTTGGCCAGCTGTTTGAAGGCGGGGATGTTTTTGTCCAGCTGGGTGCGTACGCGCGCCTTGGTGCTGTCGCTGACCGTGCCGCCAAAAAACGCCTGGGCGTACAGGTCGCGCACCACCAGCTCCAGGTGCAGCTCCATAAAAATAATCAGCTCGCGCACCTTCGCGGCGGCAAACGGGTCAGCGGGCAACAGGGCCGGGCTAGGGTAGGCCGCTTCAATGTATTCCATGATGGCCTGGCTTTCGCACATGCCGCCCTGGGGTGTGCGAATAAACGGCACTTTGGCCAATGGCGAGGCGGCCAGCACGGCCGGGTCGGCGCTCTTGGTCATCACCGTTTCTTCGGTAAAGGGCACGTTTTTTTCCAGCAAAGCCAGCTTGACTTTGTTGTAGTAGTTGGAGACAGGAAAGCCGCACAGCGTGATCATAAAAAAACCTCAAAAATGGCAATTAATTGGCTAGTTTAGGGGATGCCTTGGCCCGCGCTTGCCGCACAGGGGACAATACGGGTATCGGCCCCTAATTGGCGGGCCTTCGCAGTAAAGAGAAAAACATGGCTATCCAGTGGTTCCCAGGGCATATGAATGCCACCCAAAAAGCCATCGCCGAGCGCGTCAAGGCCATTGACGTGGTCATTGAGCTGCTGGACGCGCGCCTGCCCGGCTCCAGCGCCAGCCCGATGATTGCTGAGCTGACGGCTGGCAAACCCGCGCTGAAGGTGCTGAACAAGCAAGACCTGGCCGACCCCGAACGCACTGCGCTATGGCTGGCGCATTACAACGCCATGCCCGGTACGCGTGCACTAGGCCTGGACGCCAGCATGAAGGCCCCCGCCAAAGCGCTGATCGCCGCCTGCCACGAGCTGGCGCCCAAGCGCGGCGGCGTGGTTAAACCCATGCGGGTGCTGATTTGCGGCATACCCAACGTGGGCAAGTCCACGCTTATTAACACCCTTACCGGCAAAAAGCACGCCAAAACGGGTGACGAAGCGGGCATTACCAAGCTGGAGCAGCGCATCACCCTGGCTGACGATTTTTATCTGTATGACACCCCCGGCGTGCTGTGGCCGCGCATCATCGTGCCGCAAAGTGGCTACAACCTGGCGGCCAGTGGCGCCATTGGCCGCAATGCGTTTGATGAGCAAGAAGTGGCCATCGAGCTGGCTGCGTATTTGCAGGCCAACTACCCGAGCCAAGTTGAGGCGCGCTACAAGCTCAAGGGCGTGGCCGAGATGACAGACGAAGAGCTGCTGATAGAAGTGGGCCGCAAACGTGGCGCACAGGCCGGTGGCAAGTTCGATATGCAAAAAGCCTCAGAGGCCTTGATCTATGACTTTCGCGGCTCCGTGCTGGGCCGCATCACGCTGGAAACGCCTGAGGAATACGCCGTTTGGCTGGCGGCGGGTGAAGTGCAGGATGCCAAGCGGCAGGTGAAGAAAGACGCGATTGAGCTGGACCGCAAGATTCGGTTCAAGCAAATACCGAGGCCTGTCAAACCTTTTACGCCGCACTAAAAAATGCAAAGCGGCCGACAGTTACTTCGACAGCGTGACCCGCAGCCACGTGTTGTCGGCCAGTAGCACGCAGGCACCGCCGGGCAGGGGCAACATACGCTGTACGCGGGCGGGCAGGGGCATCACGTCGGCCAGTTCTTTCCAGCGGCCTGTGCTGCCTTTTAGCTCAGTGGCTTCCCAGCGCAACGCGTGCAGGGCTTTTAGGCTCATGTCGGGCACGATCACGGTGGGCCGCACGCCCGGCAGTTGCACAATCACCGCCAGGTCCTGCTCTGGGTCGCCCATGCGGTGGTTGGATATGTCCATGACCTTGGCAAAGGGCTCCAGCAGCGGCGGGCGGTAATGGTACAGGGTAAGCGTGCCGCCGACGTGCGGGGTCGTCACACTGGCAATATCCAGCCGGCCGTCGCCGTCAAAGTCGGCCACGCCTACGGGGTTCAGCCAATAGAAGGTACCGCCTGTGGGCGCACTGCGGGCTATCTCGGCAATAAGCGCGGCGCTGTTGGGCTTGGCACCGGCTTTGGTGGGTAGCGGCGAACGTAGCCCCAGCACTACCACCGACGAGCCTTGCAGGGCGTCGCTCTCAATCACCACCATCTCGTCCCGGCCATCGGCATCCAGGTCGACCAGGCGCACGGTGAGGTCTTCGAACACGCGGTTAAACGGCAGGCGGTACACCAGCTCTTGCAGGGTGCCTTGAGGCGATGCGACCAGTGCATGCAAGGTGGCCGCGTGCGTGGCTGATCCCAACGCCTTGTGCGGGTAGCGCATGGTGGGCGTGCCCAGCCACGCCCACACGATGTCTTTTTGTCCACGCACCACTTGGCTGCCTTCTAGCCGCTTGGCGGCGGCGGCAGGTGGGGTGGGCGGCGCCACCGATGCCACGCCGCACTGCGCCACCAGCGACGGCTCTACCATCAAACCCATGGCTGAGGCCGAACCCGCTACAGAGACGACGCCGACCCACAGCGCCCATCGCCGAAAACGGATTGATAAAGAAGAGCGGTGAGAACAAAAATCCATGATGAGAGCTAGTCGCGTGTACGCACAGCTTCTTACAGATCGTTTGGCCGCTATCAACCGTCAGTTTTAAGCTCTGAACCTGCGGTCTGCAACGCCATCCCAGTGGCAGCTGCATCCTGCACCAGCTGCTCCAGCAAGGCCGGGTCAACTGCCTCATGGGTGGCCAGCGCGGCTTTTTCCACAGTGGCCAAAATGCGGGTTAGCGCCGTCAGGCCCATCAGCATGCATACCCCTTTGAGCTGGTGGGCCAGTCGGCCCGCCTCTCTGCGGTTGTGTGCGGACAGCGCGGCGCCTATGGCGGTAATGTCGTTGTGCTCGTTACCAAAGAGGGTCAGCAGTTGCTGCCTGACGGTCTCTGGCGGCATCAGGTCGACAAAGTCCAGATACGTCTCCAGGTTGACCCATGTGCTGGCGAGGCTGGGGGAGCCAGCGCTGGGTGTATCCATCATCGGTGCCAAGTCGCCAGGGCGCGTTGTCAGCGCCGGGTGACAGAGTGCCAGGGCTTTGCGCAGCGCGTCTTCCTGTACCGGCTTGGCAATAAACCCATCTACCCCCGCCTCTAGGGCGCTTTGGCGCGTGTCGTTCAAAATGTCGGCACTGACCATGATGATTTTGGTGGTTGCGGCGCTGCCGTTTAGCTGCCGCACGGCGCGCGTGGCACTGATGCCGTCCATCACGGGCATGTGCAGGTCCATCAAAATCATGTCAAAGGTGTCGGTTTGCAGGCGCTGCACGGCCTGCAAACCATTCTCACAGGTGCTGGCCACATGCCCCATTTGCGTCAGCAATATGCTGAGGTACTGGCTATTGACGGGGTGGTCGTCGGCTACCAGTATGCGTAAGCCCACCACATGCAAGGGCGCTTGCAGCGCCGGGCGCGCAGCTTGGGGCGCGCTGGCGGCACGCACCGGCAAAGTTACCGTAAATGTAGTACCCGCACCCAAAGTGCTGTCCACGCTAATGCGGCCACCCATCATGCGCGCCAGGTTGCGCGAAATTTCCAAACCTAGCCCAGTGCCGCCGTGGCGCCGTTGCACAGACTGGTCCGCTTGGTGAAAGCGCGAAAACAAGCCCGCCAGCGTGCTCGCGTCGATACCCACCCCCGTGTCCCGTACGCGGATTTGCATGCTCGGCTCCCCGCCAGCTGTGGTGGCGGGCAACAGCGAAAGCTGCACATCCACCGTCCCAGCGTCGGTAAACTTTATGGCGTTGCTCAGCAAGTTAAACAGTATTTGGCTTACGCGGGTTGCATCGGCTGTTATCCACACAGGCAATTGCGGGTCCAGCAAAATCTTCAGCTCTAAATGTTTGGCGTCAGCGGCCACCCGCATCAGCGCTTCCACTTCGCTGATCAAATTGCCCAAATGCACCGGCGCCAGGCGCAGCTTCATGGCACCCGATTCGATGGTGGATATGTCCAGAATGTCGTTCAAAATGCCCAGCAAATGGCGGGCAGACGCCAGAGCCGTGTTGGCATACTCTTGCTGCGTGCTGGTAAGCGACGTGTCGGTCAACAGGTTCAGCATGCCCAGCAGGCCCTGAAAAGGCGTGCGCAGCTCGTGGCTCATGTTGGCCAAAAATACGCTCTTGGCCTGGTTGGCGCTGTCGGCTTTGCGGCTGGCCTGGTGCAAGCGGCGGGTGAACTTGCTGAGCTCCAGATTGTGCAGGCGTTGCTTGCGCACATACAAAATAAACCCAACCAAAGAGCCTAATAAGATAAGCCATTGCAGGCCTGCCAGCCAAAATATCCACAAGCCTTGCCGTTGAATCGTGGCATTGCGCGCGTCAAAGTCTTTACTGACGGTGTTGGTGGCCAAATTCGTCAGGTCACGCAAGGTCTCTTCGTCGACATTGGCTTGCTTTAGCAGGGCTTTGATCTGGGCGTCATTGGCCTGCAGCGTGCTTAGTAGCGCGACCACGGGGTCAGCGGTTTTAATAAACGCCTCAAACGTCGCCAGCATGGCGCGGTATTCTTTTGATTGGCGCAAATAATCCATTGACGGGCTGGACTTCATCAAATCAAAGCGGCTGAAAAAAATATCGTACCGTAAAAGCATCTCGTGTTGCGCGGCGGCGGTGGGGTCGTCCAGCATGTCACGCAAGGCCCTGCGCATGCGGCTGTGCTCGCGCTCAAACTGGTAGGCAATCCACATCACCGAATCGACCCGGCTTTGCGACTCCAGCTGCACCACCCGCGACTTCTGGAACTGGATCATCAACACCGGCACCAGCGCCAGAAAAAGTGAAAAAACCGCCAACACAGCAAGCGAAGCTGCGTTGATCTTCAGACGGGGCATGAACCCGGGCTTGTGCCTGGGCCGGAGCTGGTGTGGCATCGATGTTGCGTGCTTGTGGCTTGGCCGCTATTCAACGCTAAGCGCTTTAACCTGCCAAATACTGCGGCTGTAGTAAGTCAGGTTTCTGAGTTCCGGAAAACTGTCAAAGGGGTAAATAATAAAAACCGGCCCCTTTTCGCGCACCGTGATAACGCGCCCGTTGATTTGCCGCGCCAAAAGCACATCGTATTGAAGTACATCCGACATGGGGATGGCAACTTTATAGTCATTCAGCGCAGTGGCATTGACCGTTTTGCCATCGGCTTTCAGAGCTTGCAACACGTCCCTCAGCAAGGGGCCTGTAAACTTGACCGGCTCCTTAAACCACGGCGTTTTGGTGACAAAAGTTTTTTGCGGCAGGGCGTCTAGCAGCGCCGCATCAAACACCGCCGCGTCGGGGGTATTTTTCACGCTAATCTTGCCGTTGACCGTCAGTACCACGGCGCCTTTGGGTGCCCCTGGCGGCATTTCAAACGCGCTCAGCTCTGGCACGAACATCGACAGCGTAAAACTTAAAATTCCGGTGCAAGCGTAGCGACCAAGGTTGGTTTTTTTCATTCGCAGATTTTACGGTTTGCCCACGCTTAGCAGGCGCTGGCAGGGCGACGCCAACGTGAAAAAAATGAGGCGCAAGCAGGTCGGCGGGATAGCGAGAGTACTAACGAATACTTCTGGCATGCCGATCTACTCAAATAGGACTAGCTGCCGTGTTGTAGAGCGGCGATGAACGCCTGTTAGGGCGGGTTAATCCCTAAGAAGGTCGTCAGCGCCGCAGTGTCCATAGCCCCGCTTTTGGTGATCACCTGGCCCGTGCGCATGTTTTTGGCGACGATGTAGGGCACCGAGTCAGCGCCCAGGCTGTTGAGCAACTCGGTATTTTTCTTGATGGTTTGCGCCACGTCGGCGGGTATGGTGGCCGTTGCAGCCATGCCGCCCGAGCCTGCCAATATGGACTTTTCGTGTGCTGCCATCGTCTCGGCGGGGTTGCCTGCGGTCAGCAACGCGGCGCCCTGCGCTGCGCTTTGGCCGTTCATCAGCGCAACCGGGATCCACACAAACTTGGCTTTGCTGTGCAGTGGCTGTGAGGCCTCCCACAAATGGCCGCAGTGCGGGCATTGCGGGTCAAACAGCACGTAAACGGTGTTGGCACTCATGACGGCGCCTACGCTAAAGCCCTTGCCTTGCGCTGCTACGGCCTCGTAGGGTTGCCCGGGAGGGGCGGCCTGCGCGGGCGCAGCCGCAGTGGCTTGGGCCGTGTTGGGCTGGGTGCTGGCGGCTGCCGGCTTAGCAGGCGCGTCTTGCCTGGAGCAGGCAGACAACGCCAGTAGTGTCAGTGCCAGGACGGCAGCGGTAGTGGTTTTATTTGTCATCTCTGGGTTCTCTCACTTCTCTAAACTCCATCCCTTGGCCCACCTGCTGCACGGTGTTGCTGGAGTCAAGGTAAATATAGTAAAACATGTCGGTTCTGCCCGCGTCTAGCCAGCGGTAGGTCAAGATGTCGCCCTTCCAGGAGGCCACATGGTTGACAAACGACGGCCTGCCAAACTCACGCTCGGCTATCTCACGCGTCCACTGGCCCACCACTATGCGTGCAAAGTCGGTTTCGTTGAGCACCTGGCGCACCGCTGCTACCCGGCCCGCCGCGTCAAGGTCCACCATCACTGCGGTTTGCCCGGCAGGTTGGCGTGAATACTGCAGCCGTGTGCCAGTGGCAATGGGTACCACCCGTGTTGGCGCACCGTATTTGGCAACCACGTCGCTCTGCGCCGTGCCCAGCGGCACTTTTTCTACCGCGCAGCCCAGCAGGGCCAAGGCCACGCCAACGCTGGCTAACAGGGGTTTGAACATGATGGGCTCCGTAGTTAAGGCACTGCAGGTATGACTGAAAACCGCTGCGGCGGTTCCATCGTTTTGCTGGTGGGCCGGCAAGACGATGCTGTGCGAAAGCCCAAGTGTAAAGACAAAAAGCCTGCGCGCGGGTGGCGTTCCGCGCGCAGGCTACATTGCTTGGTCGGCGACCTGCGGCGCCGGGAGGGTTTTACGCTGCTTTGGCAACGCGCGTTTTGCGCAAGGCCGATGCGCGCTTGGCTAAGTGCAGCGCGCTGTCGCCCTTTACTTTGCGTGCCAAGGCGGCAGATTTTTGCTCTAGCTGCGCGGTCAGCGTGTGCAGCACCACTGCGCCTGGCAGGCTAGCCTGTGCCAACGCGTTCAGGGCGGTAACGCCGGTTTTCTCTTCAAACAGGTTGGCGTTGGCGGCCGCGCGCTGTACACCGGCTTCGGCCAGCTTCACCATCTGCTTAACTACGCCCTGCGCACTATTGGTGGTGACGGTCAGGCCTTTGGTGGTGTAGCCGCTAAAGGCTTGCTGCGCGGCGGCAGCGTTTTTTGCGGTTTCAGCCGTCAGCTGGGCGCGCGACTCTTGCAGGGCGCGGTTCCAGCGCTGCTCCAGCAAGCCCACCACGCGCTCGCCCCCCACGCGGTAAGCGTTGATGACGTTTTTAGCGGTGTTGCCAGTGGACTCGATCACGTCGGTAGCTACGGTGGACAATTTCTTGGCGCTCATGGTGTTTCCTTCAAGGTTGGTTCGGTAGGGTGATTGTCCGAAGTTTCCCTAGTGAAGGCGACCTACCGGGCTAGAGAACTGCCTCTAGCCCAACAGAACATAGCACAACCTGCTATTTAAGTTATAGCATTAATTGCTTTATGCGGTTGCGGGTAAGGGGCGCCATCAAATACTGGTGTGTTTTTGGCAGTTGGAAAGTGCGGTTGTCCTACATGCGCTGGGACAGCGCAGGGCCACAATGGTATTACTACATCGACCCTAGGAATTGATATGAATACCCGTAAATTTTTAGCTGCATTCACCGCAACCTTACTTACCTTTAGTGGCCTTGGCCTTGCCAAAGATAAGGATAAAGATGATGGCCGACGCCGCAATGACCGCGAATGGAGTGACAACGACGGCGGGCAGCAACGCGGTGGACCTGGCTTACGACGAGGTGCCCAACGGGGCTACGAGCGGGGCTATGAACGGGGCTACGAGCGTGGGTCGCAGTACGGCGGCCCGCCGCAAGCCCAGCAAGGTGCGCGTGGCAATCACGGTGGGCGCGGGGCAGGCCCCTACCACAACTACTACCGTGGCGAACGCTTGCCCAGCTACTACCGCGGTAGCACCTACGTCGTCAACGACTGGCGCGGCCACCGCTTGAGCGCCCCGCCGCGCGGCTACCACTGGGTGCAAACGGGCGCCGATTACGTACTGGTGGCCATCGCTACCGGGGTCATCCTGCAAATTATTCTGTCGCAGTAAATCTGCGGCTCTCTGCAATGGGCTAGCCTTGGTAGCTGCCCGGCGCCAACCCTTGCAGCGTGTGTGGGCCAATGGCGGCGCGAATCAGCCGCAGGGTGGGCAAGCCTATTGCGGCCGTCATGCGGCGCACTTGGCGGTTGCGTCCTTCGGTAATGCACAGCTCTAGCCAGGCAGTGGGCTTGCTAGGGCGCACGCGTATGGGCGGGTCGCGCGGCCACAGGCCAGGCGGCGGGTCGATTAGCCGCGCTTTGGCGGGGCGTGTTGGGCCATCGTTCAGCACTACACCGCGCCGCAGCGCCTCTAGCGCAGGTTCATCGGGCGCGCCTTCTACCTGCACCCAGTAGGTTTTCTCCATCTTGTAGCGCGGGTCAGCTATGCGGGCCTGTAGTTGGCCGTCGTTGGTCAGCAGCAGCAGGCCTTCGCTGTCAGCGTCCAGGCGGCCCGCCACATACACGCCCGGCAGGTCAATAAAGTCTTTTAGCCCGCGCCAGCGCCCCTCAGGCGTGAACTGGCTGAGCACGCCGTAAGGTTTGTTAAATCGTATGAGGCGAGACGGCGCGTTAGCGGCGCCGGCTGCATATGGAAGGTGCTGGGTGGGGCTGCGTGGCATGGACTGGTAATTTTATGCCATTTAGGCCCCTAGCCCAACAGAATATAGCACAACACGCTATCAAATATGTAGTGTATTGGCGTGGCCACTTCCCCGCATGGGTTGCGTGACAGATGGTTCGTTCATGGCACTTTGTGTAAGCCTGGTAATCATTGGCGTATGGCGCTGGCTACCCACTACCCAGCCCCTAAGAAAGCTGTTACCGTCAGCGCCCCTAGTGCCAGTGCAGCGCCTGCCATGTGATTGCCGGGCCTTGCAAGCAAGCGGTTCTAGGGGTATTCATTTTGAGAGATTATTATGAAATCAATTCTCACTGGTGCACCCTCGCGCCCCACATTCGTGCGTTTTTATCGCGGCCTGCTGGCGGTTGGTATCGGTATGGCGGTGGGCTTGCCCACAGCCCAGGCTGACCGGCCTCGCTCAGTTAACACCGACCTATTCACCTTTAAAGCCAGCGGCCCGTCGCCCTACGCTGCAGGTTGCAGCGGCGTGCCCGATACGGGCACTTTGTATGCTGGGGCCGAGGTAGAGCCCTTTGCGGCAGCCAACCCGCGCAACCCACTTAACTTGGTGGGCGTATGGCAGCAAGACCGCTGGTCTAACGGCGGCTCGCGCGGGCTGGGTACGGGCTATTCGTTCGACGGCGGCATTACGTGGAAGCGCGTGTACCCACCGTTCTCGGTCTGCGCAGGCGGCAACGCCGCTAACAACGGCGACTACGAACGCGCCACTGACCCATGGGTGTCTTTCTCGCCCAATGGCGTAGCGCACCAGATGGCGCTGTCGTTTGACGACACCATCATCCCTGGCAAACCCGCCAGCGCCTTGCTGGCCAGCCGCTCTACCGACGGCGGGCGCACCTGGAGCAAATCCATCGTACTGATAGCCGACACCGAAGAGCGCTTTAACGACAAAAACGCCATGACCGCCGACCCCACCGACTCGAGCTATGTCTACGGTGTGTGGGACCGCCTTAGCTTTGTACCCGGCGAGGGCGCGGGGCCCATTTTGTTTGCGCGCAGCGTAGACAACGGTGTGAGCTGGGAGCCCACACGCATCATCTACGACCCGGGGTTAGACACCCAAACCATTGGCGCGCGCATTGAGGTGCTGCCCAACGGCGATTTGGTAAACCTGTTTACGCAGATTGACCTGAACACCAACGCATCCATCTTGTACGTGCTGTTGTCCAAAGACAAAGGCACTACGTGGTCAGCGCCCATCAAGGTGGCCGATGCCATCACCTTTGGTGCGAGAGATCCCGAGACGGGCGCTGCCATTCGCGACGGCTCCATTCTTGCGCAACTGGCCATCAGCCGCAAAGGCGTGATTACCGTGGTGTGGCAAGACGCACGCTTCTCCCCCGGCAACACGCTGGAAGGCGTTGTGGTGTCGCAGTCCAGCGACGGCGGCAACACCTGGAGCGCGCCGGTGCAGATTAACCGCGACCCGACGGTGCAGGCCTTTTTGCCCAGCGTGCACGTGCGCAAAGACGGTACGGTGGGCGTTAGCTACTACGACCTGCGCAGCAACACCGCAGACCCCGCAACGCTGCTGACCGATGTGTGGCTTACCCGCTCACGCGACGGCGTCACCTGGCGCGAAAGCCGCATCTCAAAGCCGTTTGACATGGCCAAAGCGCCAGAGGCACGCGGCCTGTTTGTGGGTGACTACCAAGGCCTGGTCAGCATCGGGCCAATATTTGTCCCCTTCTTCGTTAAAACCACCAACGACCCCGGTACCGCCAACCGCAACGACGTTTACTCGCATCTGGCATTAGCGCCTATATTGCGTGGCGCGGCCAATGACTCCGCTGCCGTTACCCGTCAAGTAGAAGAAGAAGAATCCAACATGCCCGCACTGGCCGTGCAAGGCACTGGCAAAGCCGCCCCCGCCATGACCGACGAGATGCGCCAACGCAGCAAAGAAAATGTTGAACGCCTGATGACCGCCCGTGTGCCAAACTGGAAGCAGCGCATGAACCAGCGCAAAGAGCAGGGCATGAAGTAGGCCATCACGGCCACGCCGGACATTGCCCATAGCAGTCCCATAGCGATCAGCACCCGCGAAGAACGCTTCTCCAGCAGCCCCGAGAAAAAAACGGCAGGCCGTTGACCATCAGCATGGCCAGACTGCACTCGGCGAACTCGTGAAGATGGCCGAATTTAAAAAGACGAGCAACCACAACCCGTAAACGGGGCATTGGTTTTCATACTTGTTCTCAAGTTTTGGCACCCGGCGGTGCAGATAGACTCGCGTTCATGCGTGCACCCGATAGTTGACCATCATTCCAGCGTCTTCATGTTCGAGGTTGTGGCAGTGGAACAGGTAGGTTTGGCTGCCGGGAAAGTCGTGGGTAAAGTCAATCGCAATACGCACCGTTTCGCCAGGCCACACCAATACAGTGTCTTTCCAGCCGAGGTCGCTTACGGTTCGGCCTTTGCTAAAACGCGCCGAGGCTGCCAGCGGGGGTGGACTGTTGAGCCTTTCAATCACTTGAAAGGAAAATCCGTGCAGGTGCATAGGGTGCGGCATGCCGACCGTCGGGTTACTGATGCGCCAGATTTCCACTGCACCACGCTTGACCTCAAACGCAATCTCATCCATGCGAAAGGTGAGTCCGTTGATGAGAAAGCGCATATGCGCCATGGACAGTTCAATCTTTCGTTCGGCCGCGCCCTCAAGGCCCATCGGTTTGATTTTCGACAGCGTTTCGGGCGGTTTGGCAATGACGCGGTCTCCGGCCACCACGCTGAGTTTGAGGATGTTGAAAGCCATACCCAGTGGCAACCGGGATGAACCCATGTTGCCCATCGTCTGACCCCCACCCATGTTCATGTTCATACCCCCCATGCCGCCTGATCCCTCGTTCTCCATGGGATCAAACGCCAGGCTCTTCAGGAAAATATCGTCACCCGCTTGCGCCTGCCCAGCGTCAAAAAGAACGTCCAGTCGCTCCCCGGGTGCCAAAAAAGCCTCGGTCACGGTTTCAGGCCGCTCGATCAGGCCTCCATCGGTGCCGATCACGGTGAAATTCAGCGCTGTGCTGCCCTTCATGAATGCCAGCCGATAAATGCGGGCATTGGAGCCATTGAGCAGCCTCAAGCGGTAGGTGCGCGGCGTGACGGTCTGGAAGGCGTTGGGGGTCAGGTTGGCAAGAATGACGTCGCCCAGCCAGCCCATCATCGCCTCATGTCCGTTGGGCTGGTAGCGCAGGCGACCTCGCACGTCAAACTGCTTGTCTTGAATCACCAGCGGCAGGTCGGTCACACCGAGTTGCAGATCCAGCGCTTTGGCCAGTTGTCGCTGGTCATCGTCCTCCACCAGGAAGAAGCTGGCCAGGCCGTTGTAGGCCTGCTTTGCGGTTAACCCATGCGCATGCGTGTGGTACCAGTAGGTGCCGCCCCGGTTGCGCACGGTAAAGTCGTAGTCATATTTCGCACCGGGTGCCATCGTGTTGTCAGGATGGCCGTCCATGTTGGCGGGCGTGTGCAGACCGTGCCAGTGGATGATGGTGGGTTCAGTCAACGCGTTGTCCAGGCTGGCGGTGAACCGCGCACCACTCTCAATGCGCAGGATCGGGTTCTGAAAGGCTTTGCCCGCATGTTCGGTCTGGTAGAGCAAGAATGGTGATTCCTTCGCGGGCAATAGGGGGAAGCTTGCGGCTGTTGCACGTATCTTCAATGGAGCAACAACATCCAGCACGCCAAAAGGTCCGCTGGCAACTGGGATGAACAGCTTCTGTTGAAAGTTTGCAGGCGCAACGGGGTCGAAGGGATAGGATCGAAATGGTTCCGCTGCCATACTTGTGGAATGGCGCGAGCCGTAATACATCCACGCCGCCCCGCCGACACCCGCCAAGGCTGCAACGCCAGCAAACTGAAACAATTGTCTTCTTTGCAACATACATGCTTTCGATTCGAGGGATGATTAACGCGTCATTCAGTTGTACCAGCGCACAGGGAATAAGGCACCCCAACGGTGCTGGCCCGCGCGAAGCCTGTACGAAGACGAGGTATGGCGGCGGCGCCGTTATTTAGGCGGTGTGGCTGGCATGCGGTCCATCATCATCTGCATCATGGACTCCATCATGGCCATGCGCTTGTCCATCATTTGGCTATGCGTGCCCATGTTGCCGCCCATAGCCCCCATGCCAGCTCCGTGCATGCCGCTCATGGAGCCCATCATCTGCATGCTGTCCTGCATGGTTTTCATGTGGTCGGCCATCATCCTGCTGCGCTCTTCGGGTGTCTTGGAGGCCATCATTTTTTCGTGCATCTCGCGCATCTTGTTCATTTGCGCGTCCATCTTGCCCATGTCCATTTTGGCGTTTTGGTCAGACATTGGCATGCCTTGCGCGGTGGCACTGCCCATCGGCATGCCAGGGGTGGTGTTGCAGGCGACCAGGGTGCTGGCCACCAACATGGCGGCGCTCAGGGGGAGGAAGCGAAAGCGGGTCATAAAAAACTCCTAGGGTGGTGAAAATGAACAAGGTGCCGAACGGTTGCCGGTGATAGTGCGGGCAGCTCGACTTGAGAAATCAATGCGAAAGGCATTTGGTTGACATCGCCCATGAGGTCGATCACTTCGGCTCGGGCGCGGGCTCCGTGACTTCGACAAGTTTTCCGCTGGCGAGCTTGAAGTGGAATTTGGTGGTGACTGGTTTCATCCACAAGTCCTTGTCCGCGGACGCGCGCCCGACTTCGGGCACGCCGACCGAGATCGTCGCTTCATACGTGCCATCGCCAGCGAGCGGGCTGTTCACCGCGTAGTGCAAGCCGCTGCCGCCCCACATCGGGTGCAGCGTGCCGGATACTTTTTTCTTGTTGTCGCGATTGAGGGCGCTGAATTTCACGTCGGCATAAGGGATGCGCGTCTTGGATTTGGGATCAACTGTCTTGACCTCGACATGGAATATCTCGCCCTTTCCCACGGGATGTTCCACCCACTTCGACGGGTTGCCCATCCGCATCCACATGCTTTTCGCGGCTTCAAGCTCAAAGATGACG